>NZ_CAMTTE010000001.1:2957636-3271420 GCF_947077775.1 Salinibacter pepae | reverse complement strand
CGAGGGTGCGCTCCGCGTCCAGGTCGTGCTGGAGCATCTGTCGGACGCGATAGGTGCCTTCCGGCTCGTGCTCCACGTGGGACAGCTCCGCCTGCGCGTCGGGCGCGCTGGTCGGGATGCCGCCCAGGGCCGTGATGCGCTCGGCCACACGGTCGAGGTACTTGTGGACCTCCTCGTAATTCTCTTCGAGGAAGAGGTGGAGGTCGTTAAACTGCGGTCCCTCGACGAGCCAGTGGTGCTTCTGGTACTGGTGGTACAGGGTCCAGAGCGTGCACTGGATCTCATCGAGCTTCGGGATCAACTGCTCGACAACCTCCTCGTCCAGCCCGATCGGGTTGTCTTCGATCATCTGCTGCGGGCGCCAGGGCTCGCCGTGTGCAGTGTCGGTCGTTTGCGTCTTGGTCGTAGGCATATGGGTCAGGGTATTGGTTTATTCAGCGGATGCGGTGTCGGAATGTCGTGTCGGGGCCGTCACTCCATCACCAATGCCCCGTGACAGACTGACGGCTGGCCTCATCTCAGAGGGCAAATCCGGCCGTTCCATAGCACCATAGTAGTGCACAAATCCGGTGCCAGACCCGGCCGGGGGATCGTCCGTTGCGTCGTTGTAACGGCCTCATCGGCGACGGCATTCGTCGGCGCCCAGACGGGCCGTGCCCTCTACGTGAAGGCGTTCAGCCCCGTGACGTCCTCCCCCACGATGAGGGTGTGTACCTCGTGGGTGCCTTCGTAGGTGACCACGCTCTCCAGGTTGTTCATGTGGCGCATCACCGGATACATGCTCGTGACGCCGTTCCCCCCCAGCACCTGCCGGGCCGACCGGGCCACGTCCAGGGCGGTCTGGCAGTTGTTGCGCTTAGCGAGGGAGACCTGTTGCGGGCGCATCGTGCCGGCCTCCTTGAGGGTGCCCAGGCGCCAGTTCAGGAGCTGCGCCTTCGTGATCTCCTGCACCATGTCGACGAGGCGCTCCTGCATGAGCTGGAACCGGCCGATGGGCCCCCCAAACTGTTCGCGGTTCTGCGCATGCTGCCGGGCCGTATCGAAGCAGGCCATGGCCGCCCCGATGGTGCCCCAGCAGATGCCGTACCGGGCTTGGGTCAGGCACGAGAGGGGGCCCTTCAACCCCGATACCTCCGGCAGGCGGGCCGCATCCGGAACGCGCACGCCATCGAGCACCACCTCGCTCGTCACCGCCGCCCGTAGCGACCATGAATCGTCGATGGGGGGCGTCTCGACGCCGTCGCGGTCCGTCTCCACCAGAAAGCCGCGCACCGTGTCGTCCTCGTCTTTCGCCCAGATCACGGCGACGTCGGCGATGGTGGCGTTGGTGGACCACCGCTTGTGTCCGTCGATCACCCAGCCGTCTCCGTCGCGCCGGGCGCGGGTCTGCATCTCGGCGGGGTTGGAGCCGACGTCCGGTTCCGTGAGCCCGAAGCAGCCGATGGCCTCGCCATTCGCCAGGGCCGGCAGCCAGCGCTCCCGCTGCGCATCGCTGCCGTACTGCCAAATGGGGTACATCACCAGGGCACCCGTGACCGAACAGAACGACCGGAGGCCGGAGTCGCCCCGCTCCAGTTCCTGCATGATCAGGCCGTAGGCGATGTTGCTGTGCCCCTCGCCGCCGTACTCGGCGGGAAGCGTGGAGCCCAGGAGGCCGTGCTCGGCGAATGTCGAGATCAGGTGACGGGGAAACTCGCCGCGCTGGGCGTACTTCTCAATGATGGGCATCACGTCCTCCGTCACGACGGTTCGCACGTCGTCCCGGACGTGCCTGGCCTCCTCGGACAGAAGCGCTTCGAGGTCGTAAAAGTCGGGCGGATCGAAGGCGGTCGGGTCCCACGTCTCGGCGGTGGACACGTCGGGGGCTGACGGCGCCGTCTTGGGATCGGGCGGAGCGGGCTGAGGCATGACTGTCGCGTCGAAAGATGAGAGAACGGCGAATATACGCGGAGGAGGGGCGGCACGCAGCCGGTCGCGTGCCGTTCCTATTGATCATCGCCTCCCGGAAACGTACGTTCCGAAAGGCAGTCGAGAGGATCTCGGCAGTCTCTGTCCCTTCGGACTGGTACGTGCTACGACGCGCCCTTCTCCTTGATTCCACCCCCTCGTTCTTCCATGCGACGCCTCTCGTGTCTCCTGCTCTTTCTCGGGCTCACGCTCTCTCTGGCCCCGGCACAGGCCCAGGACGACCGCCCCTCTCGGTTCGGACTCGGCATCCAGATGCTCGGAAGTACGGCCAGCGGCAACGTGGGCCCCGGCCTTCACTTTCGGGCGTCCACGCCCCTGAACTCCGATGTATCCCTGGCGCTGGGATCCGGCCTGACGGGCTTTATCTTTCGGGGGCGCGACCAGGCGGCCTTCGCCCTCGACCCGCAGGTATCGGCCATCGTGTCGTTCTCCACCGCTCGCGCCCAAAACATGTACGTGCACGCTGGGGCGGGCGCCTACGTCCCGTTCGGCGACACGAACACCGAGAGCGGCCCAACCTTCAACCTGGGCGTCGGCCGGGCGTGGCTGCTCGACGAAAGCTCGCTGTTCGTCGAGTTCAACCCTGGATTCCTCGTCGGCCAGGAGTCGACCACCCTGGTCCTCCCGATTCGGGTTGGGGTCATCCTCTGATTGGTCTCTGATGGGTGCGCCTCGCCCTCGACTGGGCCTGCCGCCCGGATGTCGGGCTCAGCCGCCCGACCGGGGGTCGGACGATGCCGCGGCGTCGTCCCCCAGCGCGCCGTACAGGTGAACCCATCGCTCAAACCGGTCGCCGAGCTTCATCACGGCGTAGAGCGTGGAGCTCCCAACGACGAAGTCCAGAACGGCCGCGCCGAACGATAGGGGCATCAGGGCCACGTCTTTGACCCCCTCAAGCCACAGCTTGGCCTGAAAGATTACCACGTCCCGGACGACCTCGGAACGGGACGGCTCGTCCGGCGGGGCGGGCGATTCGGACATGGGATGTGTAAGGAGAGTCCATCGGACGCTGTGGGGCGATCGAATAACGGCCTCGCCCCGAAGAAGTTACGCCCCCGCACCGCGATGGGGGTTACAGCACCCGCCGGAGAATGGACTGCAGGCGCTCGTGGTCGTCGTCCAGAAGCCGGCTTAGGGCACGTCCGGCCCGCACGACCGGTTCGCGGCCGCCCCCCTCCCCGCCGTGGGCCGCGTGGATGCCGCGGAGCACCGCCACGAGAAGGTCGTCGACGGGCACGTCCGGGTCCGGGTGCTCGACGAGGGTGCGGAGGAAGTCGTAGGGCGCCGCGAAGGCCCGAACCTCCGGGTCCGTGCAGGGCGTGACGAAGTCGTGGATGTCCGGGGGCTGTGGCGGAAGGGTCTGCCGGATGTCCCCGTCGGGCCCCCGGCAGGCCAGCATCTGTGCGCGGACGGTGGTGCGGAGCAGCTCGTCCACCATCGGCATCTCTTGGGCCCGCTCTTCGGGCGAGAGGCCGAGTGCCACGGCCTGCCGGTTCGTGTCGTAGCTCCCCGTCTCCACGTGGCTTACCAGCCCGTAGAGCGTCGGCGCCCCGTCCGGCTCCACGCGCACCCAGGCCCCAAAGTCCGGCGCGTCGGCCTCCTCATATACCTCGGCCACAAATTGTCGGGTCGTGGCCTCAATCACTTCCCCCACCGCGGCGGTTTCGTCGGCCATCGTGTGCGCACAGTTGTTCCAAAAACCAGAAGCGCTTGCGTCTCAAGCGTATGTGTTTCCCAGGGCAGGGTTGCGGCTCGTTCCTCGCGCGATTCACTCCTCCCGCGTCTTCGCGTCCCTCCAGAGCCGACGCAGCTCCGCAAGATCCGCCTCGTCGATGGACGTCCCCTGTCCCGACAGACGCGACTCCACGTCCTGAAAACGTCGCGTGAACCGATCGGTGGTCTCCCGCAGGGCATTTTCCGGCGTCACGTCCGTGTACCGGGCGTAGTTCACCAGGGCGAACAGCAGGTCGCCAAACTCGTCCTGCCGCCGTTCCGGGGACCGGTCGTCCGCCACCGCCTCCCGAAACTCCCCCAACTCCTCCTGGACTTTTTCCCAGGCCTCGTCTCGGTCCGGAAACTCGAACCCCACGCCCGCTGCCTTTTCCTGTACCCGCTGGGCCCGCAGCAAAGCCGGCAGTTGGGCCGGCACCCCATCGAGCACCGAGGCCTCCTCCGCCTCGCCGCTCTTCTCCCGCTGCTTGATCTCCTCCCAGGAGGCCGCCACCGCATCCGCGTCGCCCGTCGCCGCGTCCCCAAAGACATGCGGGTGGCGCCGGACGAGCTTGTCCGTTTCTGCCTCAATCACGTCCGCGAGCGTAAATCGTCCGCCCTCCTCCGCAATAGCGGCGTGAAAGAGCACGTGCAGAAGCACGTCGCCCAGCTCCTCCGCCAGTTCGTCCCAGTCTCCATGGTCGATGGCCGCCACCACCTCGTAGGCCTCCTCAATGAGCAGGTGTTTTACCGACTCGTGGGTCTGCTCCCGGTCCCACGGGCAGTCGCGCCGCAGCTGCTTCACAATGGCCGCCAGGTCCGCGTACGCCTCCAGCCGCCCGGCGGGCTCGGCGAACTGGGATTCGTAGATCTTGTCGGCAGGGGACGCGTCTGGGTCGGGCATGGATGCAAGCGGTGCCGAAGGTTGCTGCAACAGCAGTTGGCTCAAGAACCCCTACCGGCGGAAGCGCCGCGTGTTTGTGTGTGGGGTTTGTGTGTGGGGTCGGTGGCCTCCTCCCCCGCGGGAACATCGCCCGCAAAGATGCGTCGGAATAGGTGCGTAGATGCACAATCCAAAACACATGAACTGCTCTGCGCACCGCTCTTTCACATATGGGGATGACACGGCTTCGACGTGTAGTAAGCGTGCAGCAGACTGACCTGCCGAGCAGCCTGATTCGCTTCGTAAAACCTGTCAGGAACTGTAACTGCGGACGATTATTCGTACGCGATGGCGGCGTAACAGCCCCCATCTGTCTCGCGTCGCTCCTGGCCCTTGGGGAGCGTGAGACATCGACAAAAAGGGTGTAGCCGCCGCGTTCTCCGACTGCGGATGCGCCGGTGAAATTTAACCAGTCTCAGCGCCGCCCTGGCCTCGTGGATGGGCAGACGGGCGCCGTGAACCACCAATGCGTCCACTATGCAGGTAGAGGTTTGCCTGTGCGGCTACACGGACCCGGGTTCGACTCCCGGCATCTCCACAGCGTACGCCCCTGAATCGCCCCCGTGGCGGCTCAGGGGCTTTCCTTTTGCCCTTTCGCGATGGCGTGCTGGGCGTGTGTCACCGGTATTCATGTGAGTGCCCACACCTTCACCGGGGACTGGCTGACTCAGATTCCCTTCGCCGCCTCAATGAACCGCACAGGCTATATGGCAGCTATATGGCGGCGCCGCGTGTGAAGGCCTTCGGTGGCGGTCCGGCCAGCGCCCGCACGGGTTTGATGCGCCCCGGCCCCGTCCAGAAAGAGACCGTTCTACCGATCAATCGGCGGTCACGCGCGGCAGCAGAGCGATGCGGCAGATCATGTCCGGGGCCGAAAGGGCCACAACGGGTACCGGCGCAATTCCCACGCCCCCATCGGCAACGAGGTGTAGAGGGACTGTTGTGAACCTTTCTGCTTCCGGCCCCTTTCCCTCTTGCCTCCGAGGTTGTCTCGCGAGGGAACCACTCCTTCCAGCCGAGGCACAGCCCGCTTCGGTGACCGACGGGCCCTGTCGGCCCCTGTCTATCCCCCTCCACGTTCCTCTCTCCTCATGGCCCGCAAGCGCAGCCCCCTCTCCCCCGACGAAAAGCAGCGCCTCGACGCCCTGCTCGACGCGGTCATGGACACGACCGTACACCATTACGGCGCCGAGCCGCGGTCGGCCGTCCGCTACGACAAGCGGGAGGAGATGTACGGCGGCTCCGGCACCACGTACCTATTGCAGATGTTCGAGGACGGGGAGCTCGTCAACAACCGAATCGGGGCCTACATGGTGCTCCCCACCCGTGGAGACAGCGCCGGCTTCCATACGCACGGCGACCGCAACGAACAGGAGCTCTACGTCGTGATGCGGGGCGAGGGGACCTACCTCGAAAAGGATCACGCCGAGGCCGAGGCGCGCAGCGTTCCCATTGAAGAAGGCACGATCACGACAGTGCGCGGAAACGCGCTCCACGCGGTCCGCAACACGGGTCCCGAGCCCCTGATCATCTTTGTGATCACTACCTTCGAGCCAGGGACGCCCCACAGTCAAGATCAAGAGCAGCACGGCCCTGGACAATCATGAGACGCCGCGGCCGTTGACGTGATCGATGCGCGCCCCATTTTGGCGTCTCAGGACTCAGCCCCCCCTCCTACCACACATCTAGGGCCTAGAACGCCACGGGCTCGACGAAAATCGCGGGACGGCACCGGCCTTACCCTGCGTGCTGCGATTCCGTCCACTCCCCAAAGGAGTGCATGCCTACACCCCAAAGGACCGCCGTGCACGTTCTTTGGAAAAGCCCCCATCCCTCAAACCCAGGAATGACCACCGCGAGCAGAGGGGCAATCGGGAGGGACGCCAGAAAGAAGGCACCGGCAAGAAGCCCAATCCGCTCAAGGGCGGACGCGGTGAGCAGACGAGAGCGGAATCTGGAACGGAGGTCGAAGAACGCCTCAATCATCTTGGGCCGGACGGGGTGCGGAAGGGCGAGGGATCGAAAAATATTGCGGGGGCACCCACGGAAGACGGGTAGAACCCGTTCCGTCACTCATGAGAGGCCATGGTGCTGGTCGTCCAGCGTCGTCCGGCACGGGACGCTGCGGTTCCAGGCGGGGCGTGTCGGGACTGCCCTCCCCCCTCACGCAGGCCAAACTTCGGGAGCGAGGCCCCGCAGCGGGAGTGTGGACTTCTCGCCTCGGCCTGTCTCTGGGGCCGCCCAGTACGTCCACCCGCATGGGGCCATGGACCACGCCGCCCGGGCAGGGCGCCTCCGGTGGGCGTTCAGGATGTCGCAAAGCCAATGTCCCCGTCGCCGCCGCTGTCGTCCCTGAGCCGGTCGAGGAGCTGGTGCCCCTTCATGGTGAGGACATGGACATCGTGGCTGTCGGGGCTCTCAAGGGCCGGCAGGCCCCCGTAAAAGTCCTCCTGGGGAGTCAAACATTCGGCGTGGACCAGCAGCCCAACGTGGTGATAGACGGTCTGGAGCTCACGCTGTCGCACTTCTTTCGTTGCGGGCTGGTCCGAATCGGTCTCGTCCACACGTTCTTTCGCAATCCGGTCGGCGGGCCTCAGCTGCCCCGACGCAACGGGCGCGTCGCCGTCGTCGACGAGGACGCCGGGGGCCGCCGGGAAATCAGGAGCGTCGTGGTGGTCGAACTCCTCATGGGATTCGAGGAGGGCGGCGAGCAGGTCCAAGTCAACGTCCATGAGTTGGGGGCTTGTGGGATGGGTTCTATCGCGTTTGGGGTCGTCTTCGGGGTGTATCTGTGCCCGGCCTGACCGGGCGCCGTGCACGGGGGTGAGCTACTACTCCGCCGGCCCTCCGCCGGCGGGGTCTTCTTCAGAGGCCTTGTTCTGCTGCCGCTCAAAGGCCCGGGCGACCCGACCGTCGGCGTTGCGGGTCACATCCAGATCGGCGTCGCGGGCGAGCTGCGCAACCGCGGCCGCCTCGTCCTCTCGCACCTGCAAACTGGTTGCCCGCCGGGTCCCGAGGCGCCCGTCCCCAGTCGACCGGGCGTCGTGTGCGCTGGTGGCCACGGTGGCGACGGTCCGGACCCGCTCGGCCGGCCCCACGACCTCGATGGTTTCGGTCGACGGCGCCTCGCCGACCGCCTCCCGCACCCGCTGTACGTGGGTCGCCTCGACGTCCATCGCCTGGAGCAGGCCCGGCAGGGTGAGCAGGCCAAAGGATCGCCCCCCGGTCTGCTGGTCAAACTCGTGAATCAACTCCGTCCGGGGATAGAGGGCGGTGCCTTTGCCGCCTTGATGCCACCAGTCGGACTTCCGGTCCTGCGTCACCAGCACCGCGTCCCGGTCGCGGCGGGCGGCGACCGCCAGAAGGGTGTTCCAGATCAGCAGATCCCCGGCGGCGTTCTGGTCCTTGCCGCTGTCGAGGTAGCCGGGGGGGCGGCTGATGTCATCCCGACGCTGGACCTCCGCCGTGACGTCCCGGACGGTCGCATCCAGATCCTGAACGGCCTCGCCCTCGAAGAGCGCACCGTAGGCCTCACTGATAAAGTCGTTCCCCGCCCAGGCTTCGAGTTTTCCCATGAGCGTTCGGGCTTCGTGCTGGTATGCTTCCGTCAGCGCAGCGATCTGTTGACGGAGCTCATCAAGGCGGTCCGCATGCCCAAGGCTCTCGACGAGCGCCCGATTCGAGAACGCCCCTGCTCGCTTCGGGAGGGCCGGCGGCCTCACCTGCCGGGATAGGTCGTCGTACAGATCCGTGATCTTGTGGGAGCGCACAACGGCGTACTCCCGGGCTGCGTGCCCGGGCACGATCAGCCGAGTGTCCGCCCGCAGCCGACCGAACGCATCGAGGGCCGCCCGGGCCGCCGCCTCGGTCGCGTCGTACAGAAGAAGGAGCGCCGAGGTATCTAAGAACACCAGGGTCGAGGACGCCGCCGCGTCGGGCGGACTCAGGTCAAGCCCAAACGCGGACTGGGCGTCGGGAAAGCGTTCCTCGTAGGCGAAGGATCGGGGGGACGTCGTGCCTTCGGCCCCGTGGTCCTTTGTCCCCTCTTCGGTCGGACCGGACGGAGACGCTTCGGGAGAGGACCTCTGCACGAGAATCTTGGGGGGAATGGGACATGCTTCGATCGAGTCCTTCGAACAGAGTCGCAGAAAGCGAGATTCGGACGACTTGTGTAAATCTAGTACCACACGGCTGAGCCGCGTCGGCCCCGCGTTGTCCGCATCGGCCGCTGTCACCACCCCGACCACGCCCGGGGCGGGTGCCCCTGGAGTGCAAGCCCGCGGCGATCCGGGGCGCCGATGCGACACGCAGGTGGGCCTTGGGGACGGCATGAGCCGCCGCCGCGCGGAGGGGGCTCGGCCCCATCAACATCGGACGCATGGATCCCAGAGTGCAGGCCAAAACACCGAGCGTAGACGGTAATTGCGGCACGTCCCCCTCTCCCCCGGACGCGACACTTCCGACACCTCTGATCCCATTTCTGGTTCGCGCCGGGCTTGAGGCACCGCCTCCGATAGTCTCGCCTCATGCTGAGGAGGCTGCCCCCAAGTCTCAACGCGTCATCCGGTTCGATCGGCCGGGCGGATTGACTTTTTTTATTCTGTTTGTGTAGACTCAAACCGAGAAGCCCCCGCGCGGAGGGCCAGTGCGGGGCACTGGGGGCGTATGCGGCGCAGGCGCGTCGACGGGAGAACGTGGCCTGCGGCCTCCCTGCCCCACGACTGTCGGAGCGAATCGCTGCTGAGAGAGCCCACGTGCACGTGTTGATGGCATCCGTGAAGTCTGCCAGGGCTCCGTCGGTCGTTCTGTGCGTGGCCCTCATCGTCCTGCCGCTGCAGCAACAAGAGGAAGCGCCCCTCACGGCCCCGCACCAACCACCGCAGGACGGCACGGAGCCCGCTGAAGAGCCCCCCTTCGGAACGGCGGCGGCCTCCCCTCCAGAGATTAAGGTCGTCACGTTTAACCAGGGCAGGTTCGACCCGCGCATCCTTGAGCCGGTCCGCGTTTGGCCCCGGGGGCATACGGCCGTGATCATCGACGGGGAGGTGCATAGTTTCGAGACCGACTGGCAATGCGGCGAAACAGAGGCGGAATACAAGCGGGCAAATACGTGGCGGGGCGCGTGGGTACAGGTTCTCGATCTCTCCGCATCAGACGCGAAACAGATCCGGAAAGACTTTGCCCGGTCGTGCGGGACCGGGGCATTTTTGCTGACGGGAGTTTGTACGAGCAGCGCGGGCCGGCTTCTCCAGAATGCCCTCCCCGACCTAACGGTCACCTGGGCGCCGATGCGCCTCCGAGCGCAGTTGAACAGACGGGGCTACGTGGATCGCACGTATCGGTGGCACCGTGAGGTCTGGGCGGATCATTTTGTCCGGTGCCTGCGGGGGGAGAACGGGGCTCAGCCCCCTCTCAAAGGCCCCCATCTATCGAGGGGAATGGTCAGGAAGGCTCATGGCAAATGCCTAAAACAATTGGGGCTACGCACGGAGGACGTTTTCCTTCCAGTCGAACCCTCCGCAGGCCCGGCCAGGCCTTCTCCGCCGGAGCCCTCCCTCCACACTCGGAGCACGCCCAATCAATCCGGACACGCGGCCCGCACGAAGTTGAGCGCATCCCCCAGGCGCTCGCACGCCAACGGAGGGGGAACGTACAGTCGAAGCCTGGATGGCGCGCAGGAACTGCCCCGGAAACGCGAGTGGGAGACAAAACCGGGCCACCGGCCCCACTCTGCGAACACGGAGATGTCGGGCCCCGGCCGACGAGCGCTTTCAGTGCGGTCGGTGCACGTGCACAAACACGAACCTGCCGGGCAACGAGGACCGGGACCGATCTCGATCGTCACCGTACCCGTTCCCCCTGTGGACCCCCGTCCGTGGGCATTTTTTGACATTCGGGAGACGCCACGACCCGAGTTGTTGATTCCGTTACGGATGTCCCTTGACGATTCAGGGGGCAACTTTGTTAGATTGGTGTTGCTTCAGTAACTGGAAGTGCACTTCGTCTTAAAATTTTAATCTTTAAAAATTGTTCGACGCAGAAGGCGTCAAGTTTGCCCCGGCATCGAACAGGGCGCAGTGCCCCGCCAGCCCGATATCCCCACCGCCAGTTTTCCACGACCATGCCTGATGTTTCTTACCCTTCCACGTACGAGTGCTCCGGCTGTACCGATGGAGTAACCGTGACCCGGGAAGATGCCCGCGGGCTCTATCCCGATCCCGATTCGCCGAACGCCCCGGAGGTTGTTCTTCAGGAACGAGGCTGGTTCAAGGGCCCGAACGGCGAGCTTTACTGTCCGGACTGCGGAAAGTCGGCAGGCCGCTAAAGGTCCACACGGGGACGGATGGATTCTCAAACAGGGGACCCGCGGGTTGTACGCGGACGCAAATCACGTGCATCCAGCGCCTGCAGGGGGGCGTCAGGCCTCCACGCTGAGGGCGCGGTACGCCCCCAGCCCCTAGTGGCCATTGATCCGCGGGGGTACAGTCCACGGGAGCCCCCTCCGGCGCACGATCTGCAGGGAGCATTCGGGCGCACTTGGAGGCGTGCACAGCCCTCATGCAGACCACAACGCGGGTCGCCTCCACAGACAACACACTTTCCACAGACAACACACTTCTTGATGGCAGCGCACATCTTGATGGGATTTCAGGGGCGGGCGACACCCAAACGATCGTGGGGCTCGATGCGACCTCGTGCACGCACGGAGTCCTGGGAACCATCCTGGGGTTCTGCTCTCGCCCCCATTCACGCAGAACATGTCACTGTCCAGTGTGAGTAGGGATATGGCTTCTCCCTACACCGAACGGACTGGTTCCCGCAATCGTAAGTGCCTTCAGCATCTGTTTCTTGACGGGCTGCCGACAAACACATCATCCCCAATGCTCAACTACCTCTTCGACCTCCGCACCAAGCCCCCGCTTCAGAAGGGTGCCGTGCGCGCCGGGATCTTTTTCGTGCTTCTGCTTCCGATCACTGCGCTTTTCAACTACCTTGCGGGGACTCCTGCCGCGTGGTCGGTCGGCACGTTTGTTGAGATCAGTGTCGCATCGGTCCTCTATGCCCTGTTCGTCCACTACTTCTGGGACGAGAAGGACTCCTCGGACCGCCAGGATCAGCCGCCTCCCACGACCCGGTCGCCCCGATGACCTCGCGCGGCGCAGCCGGTCGTGGTGCCCCTTGATGTGGCCTTTCAGGGGTCTCCGTCCCGCCCCTCAAAGAGTCCCAGCACAGCGCTGGGAACGGGAACGGAGGCCCCGTGTGGCCTCGTGCCTCAGCGTCCGCCCCTCGATGGGGTGCGGACGGCGGGCAGCCCCCTCGTTGCCCCAAACAAAAAAAGCCTGCATCGACAGCTGGGCGGGGGAGGGCGCTGTCGAGCAGGCTTAAGTGGCGTTCCGCAGAACGCGTAGCCGGACCGATCAACCCAAAGGTTGACGGTCAGCTAGTTGTCGTGCGCAACGCACAACCACACGATACGATGGCCTGGGCGAGGGTGCAAGGGCCCCCAACAAAGACTTCGCGGAGAGAACAAGGAGATTCGACGGAGACGACAGAGCTCGGGGCAGAGCAGTGTGGAAAGACGATATGTCTTGGGAGTGATCGCTCTTCATTGGCCCTGTACGGCCCCCTCCCGCACAGGGGAGCTAGAATTGGAGCGCGGTCTCACCGGGCCTCTTCCAGGGCGCGACCGGCCTCTTGAAACGCGTCTTTTGCACGATGGTAGGCGTCGTTTCGGTCTACGATCGGAGCCGGGTAGTTGGGGGCCGCATCCGAGAAGTCCTCTTGCGTTCCGGAGGCGAGCCGGTCGGCATCCACGTCCCGCACCTCCGGCACCCAGCGCTTGATGTACTCGGCCTCCGGATCGTGCGTCTCGGCCTGGGAGTAGGGGTTGTAGATGCGGAGCCGGTAGTCGGTGCCCACCGAGGCGGCCCACTGCCAGTTGCCGGCGTTCACGGCGGGGTCGTAGTCGGTGAGCGTCCGCGCAAAATGCTGCGCGCCCCAGCGCCAGTCTACGAGCAGGTCTTTCGTGAGAAAGCTGGCGACGACCATTCGCACCCGGTTGTGCATGTAGCCGGTTTCGCGGAGCTCGCGCATGCCGGCATCGACGAAGGGCACGCCTGTGGCCCCTTCGTGCCACCGGTCGAACTCGCCCCGCTCGTTGCGCCAGGGCACGTGCCGACCGATCGGGCGCAGCGAGGTGGTCAACTGCTCGGGGCGATGGAAGAGGAGGTGGGTATAGAAGTCCCGCCAGTAGAACTGACTAATCAACTTGTGGTAGTCTTCGAACGCCTTCTTCACCACGTACAGGGACTCCCGGATCGAAATGGTGCCAAACTTATGGTGCGCCGAGAGGGCCGTCAGCGACTCTTTCGCCGGCTGGTGGCGGGCGTCCCGGTAGGCCCCCAGCGTCTCGATCTTCTCGAGGAACTTAATTCCCTCCGCCCGTCCGCCCTTCGCCCGAAGGTCGTCGGTGGGGTAGCGGTCGTACGCCTCCAACGGAGTCGTCTCGACCGAGAGTGCGCAGTCGCAGAACGGCCCCTCCGCCTTGCCCCTCGGACGGGGCGTGGACACGGACTGGGCACGCCGCCGAAACGGGGTGAAGGTGTGGTAGGCGCCTCCCCCACTGGGCTGGACCTCCTCGGGCTCGGTCAAGAGAAGCGCGTTTGACGACTGAAACCGGGCCCCCTCCTCCCGGCACACCGAGCGCAGCTGGTCGTCCCGGCGCCGGGCGAACGGCGTGTAGTCCCTATTGACGTGGACCGCCGAGATGTCCCCGCCGGAGACGAGCTCAGAAAGAATGGCGGCCGGGGCGCCCTCGAAGACGAAAAGCCGCCCCCCTCGCTCCCGCAAACGCCGCCGGAGTTCTTTCAGCGAGCGGACCAGAAAGGCGAACGCGTGCTCGCTGAAGAAGGCGTTGTTGTCGGGATCGCACTGTCGGGGGTCAAAGATGAACGCCGGGACGACCTCGTCCGATGCCCGGCACGCCCGGGCCAGCCCTGTATTGTCGGCCAGTCGGAGGTCCCGGCGGAAAAGGAAAAGACTGCGGTCTGGCACGGGACCGGGCCGGGCGTCTGAGGGCGTGCGACGACGAAGGCAGAACGCAGGGAGCAGTAGCCGGGCGCCCCCCACAACGATGCGAGTGGACAAAAAAATAGGTGCCCCAGAGCCGCGGGGCGGGGGGAGGGTCACGGCTCAGGGCACCCAAAAGTGGAGCCACGGGGATTCGAACCCCGGACCTCTTGCATGCCATGCAAGCGCTCTACCGACTGAGCTATGGCCCCGAAAGCAGGGGGTCTGTTGTGGCGATGTCGGGCATGGTAACGTGACTGCCATTTGCGATTGTGCTCTACTTTGAGCTTTTTCTCGCGTTCCGGAGCGGCGGAGTTTGGACGTTGTTTCATCGAATTTGCTCCGACCGACCACGGAGGCATTACGGGTGGGATGGGTAACAAGACGACTGAGCGGCACGTATGAATGTCCTCGTGCATTCGCTCACCATTCCTTTCTCTCTATGAAGCTTGCGCTCGTTGGCACCGGACAGATGGGAGGCGCCGTGGCGAGGGAGGCCGAAGCCGACTCCCACGAGGTTGTCGCCCGCTTTCATTCCGACCGGCCTTTCCTAGAGGCGTCCCGCTCGGCCGTGGAGGAGGCCGACATGGCCGTCGACTTTTCCCTCCCCGAGCTGGCCGTCCCGCATCTCCGGCGCTGTTGCGGATGGCAGGTGCCCGTGGTCATGGGCACAACCGGCTGGTACGACGCGCTCGATGACGTCCGGACGCTCGTCCAGGAGCACGACGCCAGTGTGCTGTACGCCCCGAACTTTTCGATTGGTGTCGCGGTCCTGTCCCGGGCCCTGGGCCACGTCACCACGCTCATGGATGCGCTCGACGACTACGACGCGTTCGTCCAGGAGCTGCACCACACGAAGAAGGCGGACAGCCCCAGCGGAACGGCCCAGCTGCTCGCCGAGCAGGTCGTGGACGGGCTCAGCCGCAAAGACCACGTCGAGCCGGAGACGCAACACCAACGGATCGATCCCTCGGCCGTGCACGTCAGTTCCACCCGTGCCGGCACGGCGTTCGGCGAGCACACGGTTGCGTTCGATAGTCCCTTCGACCGCGTCGCGCTCCGCCACCGCGCCAAGAACCGACGCGGGTTTGCCGCGGGCGTTCTGCGGGCCGCCGAGTGGCTCCGCGGGCGTCGCGGCCTCTTCACGCTGGACGACGTGCTGGACGACTGGCTTAACGCCTGACCTCACTTTGTCGACCGCACCCTCTCCTCCCACCGATCCCCCCAATTTCTTCCCCCATGGCACACGACATGCTCTTCCGCGGCGTCGCCCCCGCCCTGGTCACCCCCTTCACGTCCGACGACGACATCGACGAGGCCGCGTTTCGACGCCTGATCGACGCCCAGATCGAGGGTGGGGTCTCTGCCCTCGTCGTGCTGGGCACCACCGGCGAGAATCCGACGATTACCGAGGCCGAACGCCGCCGCATCGTCGACGCCGCCCTGGACGCGGCGGACGGGCGGGTGCCCGTTGTCGTCGGCACCGGGACGAACAACACCGACGAGAGCGTCGCCTTCTCCAAGGCAGCGGTGGACGCCGGGGCCGATGGGCTGCTCGTGGTGGGCCCCTACTACAACAAGCCCTCCCAGGCCGGCTTCGCGGCCCACGTCGAGACCATCGCGGCGGCCGCCGAGGCGCCGATTATTCTCTACAACGTGCCCGGCCGCACGAGCTTCAACATCGCCCCCGAAACCGCGCTGCACCTGGCCGAGGAGGTCCCCCATGTGGCCGGCATCAAGGAGGCCTCCGGCGACATCGAACAGATCGACGACCTGTTGGCCCACCGGCCGGACGGCTTCGGGGTCTACTCGGGCGACGACGAGATGACGCTCCCCCTGCTCGCCATGGGCGGGGACGGGGCGGTTTCCGTCATCAGCAACGCCCTGCCGGCGCCCTTCTGCGAACTCGTGGCGGCCGGGCTCGACGACGACCTGGCGACGGCCCGCGACCGGCACGCCGCGTTGCTTCCGGCCATGCGGGCCTGTTTCCTGGAGACAAACCCGGTGCCCATCAAGGACGTCTGCGCTGCACTCGGCTGGATGGAGCCACACGTGCGCCTGCCCCTCACGCCGATGGACGAGCGCTCCCCCGTCCGCCAGCGCGTGCTGTCGGCGTTCGACGACCTGATCGACGTCACGGTCGCCTGATGGGGCCCGGTCGCGCCCTGCCGCCGCACGCCCGAGAGGTCCCTACCGGGCAAACAGCGCCACAATGCCGCCGACGGCGGCCGTGTAGCCGGCCGAGCCCAGCCACAGGCCGTACAGCAAAACGCCCGTCGTGGCCTGCGTCTGCAGCGCGACGAGCGCAACGAACAGTCCGTTGTGCAACAGGGCCACCACGAGACTTCCGAGGAGGGCCTGCTGCGGCCGGATAATGAGGGGCGTGTGCTCCTCCACCGCAAACCGGCCCACCAGAAACCCAATCAGGGCCTTCACGAACATGTGGATTCCCCACGTGCCGTAGGCCACGTCCAGGGCCAGGCCCAGCCCCGCCCCCGCCAGCGTGCCGCGCCGGCGCCCCTCCCGCAGCGCGTACCACCCGAGGAAGAGAAGCACGGCGTCGGGGTAGGCCCCGTAGATCCGCAGGCGGCCCACGATGAGCCACTGCAACCCAAACACCCCAACCGCAGCAAGAAGTCGACGGGCAGAACGTGACATACAAGAAGGGGGACGACAGACGCGACGTGCGGGGACCCCGCCGGTCCGTTAAGATGGAGGGGCGGTTAGCAACCGGACGATGTCGTCCATGGTGTGGGTGATCTGGTAGGACGGCCCGGTGTAGTTGTTGGCGAACAGGGCAAAGGCCACACGCCCCCCGTCCGGACGCTCGACGTACCCGCTCAGCCCCCGCACGAAGGCGAGCGATCCGGTCTTGGCCCGCACGTCCGTTCGTCCCAGGCGTGTGCTGAGGGTCGTGCCACGCTCGCCCCCGCGCGGAATCGACGCCCGAAAGACATCGCCGGCCGCGTGGTCGTTCATGTGGGCGAGAACCGCCTGGAGGGCCCGGGGCGTGACGAGGTTTTTGCGGGACAGCCCCGACCCGTCGTTGAGGGAGAGCGGCCGCGTGTTGATGCCGGCCCGCCGCAGAAACGACTCCGTGCGCTGAATGCCCCCCCGTGTGGAGCCCCCCCATCCGTACGTCCGAAGGACCTGCTCCGCGTAGAAGTTGTTGCTGCGCTTGTTGATCTCGGTGACGATCTCGGACAACAGCGGCGAGACGTACACGAACAGGGGCTTGCCCCCCCCGGACGAGGCATCGACCGCCTCCGCATTGACGAGCTCCAGATCCGTCTCGATGCCGGCCTCCCGAAGACGCTCCCGGAAGATGCGGAGCGCAAAGGCCGTCGGGTCGCTGACCGGCACGTTGCGCACCCCACCGTAGGACCGCGCCACCGATCCGGTCAGCACGATCCTGTTCGTCGAAAAGGTGCGGTTGATGAGCAGCGTGCTCCCCCGCCACCGCTCGCTCGTGACGGCCTCGTTTTTCACCGAGAGCACCCCCTCGGGTTGAATGCGCACCTCGGGCGGCGTTCCCGGCGTCGTCGCCCGAACCGTGACGGGCACCGTGTTGTCCCGGTAGCTGAGCCCCCCGGCGCGGACGCCCATCTGCTGGCCCTTCTGCCGGGTCAGGTAGCTCACGCTCCAGCCGTCCGGATAGAACCCATTCAGGAACGCCTGATCGTCCCCAATGAGGCGCCCCTCAATCCGACGGACCCCCATCTCGGCCAATCGCTCCGCCCAGTTGCGGAGGGGGTCCGTGCGCTCCAGGGCGGTGCTTCCGAACGTCGGGTCCCCGGATCCGACGAGCCGCAAATCGCCCCGCATCACCGAGTCCCGCGTCGTTCCGTCAAAAGAAAGCGTCGTCTCGTACCGGTGCTCCGGCCCGAGCAGATCGAGCGCCGCGGCCGTGGTGAACAGCTTCTGGTTGGACGCCGGCAGAAAGCCGCGCTCCCCGTTCCGCTCGTACAGGAGGCTGTCGCCCTCGAGGTCGTAAATGCTGACGCCCCAAAACGCGTGGGCGGCGCGGCGCTCCTGAAGCAGCGAATCGATGCGGGCCGGGAGGGGCTGCGCCACGGCTTCTGTCGGCAGGGCCACCACGGCGAGCAGGATTCCCGCGACGAGAACGCACCGGCGGTACATGGAAGAGAGGCACTTAAGGCTGTGAGAATGGACGACGGCTGGAACCTTCCTCAGTGATCCATGGTTTCTTGTACCTGGCGAAAAGCACTCCTCCCCATCCCCTGGACACTCCCGCTTTCGTCACCGCCTCGGCGTGTCGCCTTGCATCTAGGCCCTTTCGCTTCATGCCCCAGTCCTCTCGGCGCCGGAATCAATCCGGGACGCTTGTCTTCGCGAACTGGAACTACGTCCTTCTTCTGATCGGCGTAGCGCTCATCGTGGTGGGCTTTACGGCCATGTACCTTGAGGGGCAGTACCTGGGCTTCATTTCCCTCTACGTCTCCCCGGTCCTCATCATTGGCGGATACGCCGAGATCATCTACGCGCTTCTGTGGGCTCCCGATGAGCAGTCCGCGTCGGAGGAGCAGTAGCTAGCGGGGTTCCGTCTCGGCCTCGTAGAGCAAAGCGGAGGCCCGGCGGTCACGGAAATCCTTCACGCCCTTCGTCCAGGATGCGATGATGGCCTCCGGGGACGCGCCGGCCCGGAGCTGCGCCACAAGCCGATCGGTGCCCGCCAGTCGCGTGAGGTGCCCGGGTCGACTCACAAACGCCGTATCCCCTCGCACCTGCGCGCGCTCATGCATGGCGTGCAGGGCGTGAAGGCCAACCCTGACCGGCTCCACGGCACGGCGGTCTGTCACCCGCACCTCGAAACCGTACAGCTGTTCCCCTTCGAACCGAGGCGCCGGGGCCCCCGGCATGGAGCGAGGCGTGAAGGCCGCCGTGTCCACGGCCACGCCAGCCAGATCTCGGGCACGGAGCGTGTCGACCACCCGCTGGGCCGCCGCCGGCGGCCACGGCGCGCCGACCTGACGGAACGGCCGCTCCGTTCCCCGCCCCTCGCTCACCCGGACGCCCTCAAAGAAGCACATTCCCGGGTACAACAGCGCGGTCTCCCAGGTCGGCAGGTTGGGGCTCGGCGGCCTCCAGCCGCGCCCTGTGTCCGGCCACTGCGTACCGCGCGACCAGTTTTTCAATTCCACCACGGACAGATCCAGTGCCCCGACGCCCGCGAGCAGCTGCTCGGACTGAATGTAGCGGGCCAGCTCCCCGATCGTCAGGCCGTGGGTGATTGGGATCGGGTAGCGTCCCACGAACGAGGCGTGGGGGGGCTCCAGGACAAAGCCGTCGGCGTACGTCCCCCCCAGTGGATTTGGGCGGTCGAGCACCACGAACGGCAGGTCGGCCTCGGCGGCGGCCTGCATCGACAGGCCCATCGTGGTGATGTACGTGTAGAACCGGGCGCCGACATCCTGCACGTCAAACACCAGGACGTCGAGCCCCTCGAGCATCTCCGGCGTCGGCCGCCGCGTGTCCCCGTAGAGGCTGTAGACCGGCGCCCCCGTGCGGGGATCGCGGGCGTTCCCCACCTTCTCCCCCGCGCCGGCCGTCCCCCGAAAGCCGTGCTCCGGCGAAAAGAGGGCCCCGAGCTCCACCGTGGGGGCCGCGGCGAGGCGGTCGGCCAGGTGCGAGGTGTCCACCCGCGTCGTGTGATTGGCAATCAATCCGACCCGCTGGCCGGACAGGGACGCAAAGTCATTCTCGGCGAGCACCTCGGCCCCCACCCGCACCGGTGCGGACTCTTCTTCGTCCGGCGCACACCCCCCTAGCCCCGCGGCCATGACTCCCAGCAGCAACAGCCCGCAGTAGGTCCTGCACCACAATCCAGAAAGGCCTGGAAGAACACTCACGTGTTGGCGACGATTTCGTGCTCGGGAAAGAAGTAACCGGCTTCCTTGTGCCCGTTCGACGGGGAGTCGGAGCCGTGAACGATGTTTTCCTGGATGGACCCGGCAAACTCACTCCGGATGGTTCCCTCCGCCGCCTCGTCGGGGTCGGTCGCCCCAATCAGCTCACGGAAGTCCGCGATGGCGTTCTCTTTTTCCAGGACGACGGGCACGCACGGCCCGCTCGACATGAAGTCGGTCAGGTCGTCGAAGAACGGCTTGTCCTCGTGGACCGCATAAAAGCCCTCAGCCTCGGCCTTCGACATCGCAATCATTTTCATCGCGCGGAGTTGAAACCCGGCGTCCTGAATGCGGCGAAGGACCTCACCGACCTTTTCTTTTCGGACACAGTCGGGCTTGAGAATGGCGAGGGTGCGTTCGGTAGCCATGGCTGCAGAAGAGGAGAAGAATGAGAGATGATGAAAGGGCCCCGACTGTGAGCTCGCGGCGTTGACACAAGTTGCGGCCCACACGTCAGCACTTCAAAGGTACAGGATGCACGTCTCTTTGCAGTCTCCCTGGTGTTAGTCATCCGTGAATCCCGAAAGCCCGCTCGTAACGAGTCTGCCATCCACATTGCTTTGTTCGTCTCCGGGGCAACAGGGCGTCCCCGCGTGCATTGGAAACTTGCTGTTTTTCTCACAAGTCCCTACTCGACCCGTGTCGACCCTCAACCACGCAACCCTCGGTGGCGGCTGCTTCTGGTGCCTGGAAGCGGTGTACGAAGAAGTGGACGGCGTCACGGAGATTGTCTCCGGCTACGCCGGCGGCCATGTCCAAGCTCCTTCGTACCGGCAGGTGTGCAGCGGCACCACCGGCCACGCCGAGGTGGTACAGCTGACCTACGATCCGTCCGTGATCGCGTACCGCGACCTGCTGGAGATTTTCTTCACGATCCACAACCCGACCACCAAGGACCAGGAGGGCGCCGACGTGGGCCCGCAGTACCGATCCATCATTCTCCACCACGACGATGAGCAGCGGGAGATTGCCGAGGGCCTCATCGAGCGTCTGGAGGCCAACGGGGTCTTCGGGGACCCGATCGTGACCGAGGTGGAGCCCCTGGACACCTTCTACGAGGCCGCGGACAAGCACCAGGACTACTACGAGCGCAACCCGTCCCAGCCCTACTGCCAGTCCGTCATCTCTCCGAAGGTCGCCAAACTCCGGAAGAAGCATGCCGACAAGTTGCAGGGGAAGAGCACCCGTCCGACCTCCTGAGGACGCAGGGATGAACTCGTGTCTCTTCGCCGATGCCCCCGGGCCTGGCCGCTGCATTACTGTCGGGCGAGGCCGAGGGTCATGAGATCGAGGGAATCGGCGCCGGCCCCCGCCAGCGTCTGCCCGGCGGCCACGGCCGTAGCCCCTGTGGTGAGCACATCGTCCACCAGGAGCCAGTGCCCGTCGGCCGCCGCCGGATCGGCCGAGAAGGAGTCGCGCACATTGCGCCAGCGCTCCTCCCGGGACAGCCCGGTCTGTGAACGCGTGGGGTGCGGCCGCGCCAAGAGGTCGGGGCGACCGGGACAGCTCAACGCCTCCGCCACGCCCTCCGCGAGCGCAGCGCTCTGGTTGTACCCCCGCTCCAACCGGCGCGTCCGGTGGAGCGGCACCGGCACTACGCCGTCGGGGGCCGGATGCCGCTCCGCGAAGGCTTCGCCCATGAGCCGCCCCAGCGGCACGCCGTACCGCGGGCGGTTCTGGTACTTGAGCGCATGCTGGACGGCCTGCAGGGTCCCTCCCTTGTCGAAGACCCACAGGGCCAGTGCCTCGTCGAAGATGCTCGTCCCGACCGGGAGCCGATCGAGCCGGGCGGTCACTTCCACCTCGGGCGCCCGCTCCAGCGACCGCACACACGTCGGGCACAGCGGGAGCTGTGGCGACTCGGCCCGCCCGCCGCACCCGAGACACCGCGGCGGGTAGGCGACGTGGAGCAGGCCCCGTGCACAATCGCGCACGAACCGGACGATGCTCGATGAAACGGACGGTCGATCGGACACTCTTTGGTTCCCCCCTCTCCGACCAGCGCTCCGGCCGACAGGACTGATTTTCAATAAAATGCCGTCGTCGGGATGCAACCTTACTCGGCAGTGTATAGGTTGCACGGTGTGGAGTCAACATGAAGAGGCACGGGCCTCCATCCCTCACGAACGCATCGGGGCCAATGTCCGACCGGATTCGACGCGGCATGCTGATTAAGAACAACGGGTCCGGGGCCGTGGAGGTGTCTCTGTCGTCCCGCCAGCTTCGCCTCGCCCCCGACGAAGAGGCGTTTATCACCCCGGAGGAGGGGCGGAGCTCCCCCCTTCGGCGGGCGCTTCAGGAGCGGTCGATCGCAATCGTTCGTCCCGCGACCCCTGCCGAGGACGAGGCCCTGAGTGAGCGCCTTGACGCCCAGTAGTCGCTCCCCGCCGTTCGTCTTTTGTATCACCGCCCGCCTCCCCGATGAACGTTCTTGCCCTGGAGCCCTGGCACAGCGGGTCTCGGCGCCGCTTTCTGAATGGGCTTGCCGAGCACAGCACCCATGACGTTCGCTCGGTCACCATGCCGGGGCGGTTCTGGCAGTGGCGGATGGAGGGCGGTGGGGTGACCCTGGCCCAGAAAGCACGATCGGTCGTGGACGACGGCTTCCGGCCCGACCTGCTCTTCGCCACGGACATGGTCAATCTGCCGGCCGTCTTGTCTCTGGCCCGCCCCCATCTCGACGACGTGCCGGCCGTCGTGTACTTCCACGAAAATCAACTCACCTATCCGGTGCCGCCCGACGAGGAGCAGGAGCGGGCCTACGCCATCACGAATTACCTCTCGGCCCTGGCCGCCGACCGGGTCGTCTTCAACACCCAGTCACACCTTGCCGAGTTCACCGAGGCGCTTCCCCAGCTCCTCCGCGACTTCCCCGACTTCACCAACATGCACACCGTGCGCGACATCCGCGACAAGAGCACGGTGCTGCATCCGGGCATCGACCTTGCGGCCCACGACGAGTATCGAAGCGCGGACACGGGCCGGACGCCGCGCGGCACCGCCCCGCCCGTCGTGCTCTGGAACCAGCGGTGGGAGTACGACAAGAACCCGTCGGGCTTTTTTCGGATGATGAACCGGCTCGACGACGCCGAGGTGCCGTTTCGTCTCATCCTGGCGGGAAAACACTTCCACGAGCAACCGAAGGCGTTTGAGCGGGCCTTCGAACGCTACGCTGGCTGAATCCTCCACTACGGCTATGCGGAGGACTTCGACCAGTACAGCCGGCTGTTGCACCGGGCGGACGTGGTCGTGTCCACGGCCCGGCACGAGTTCTTCGGGGGGCCATCCAGGAAGCCATCTACTGCGGCTGCCACCCGGTGCTGCCCAATCGCCTCAGCTATCCGGAGCTGATCCCCGAGACGCACCACCGCCCCCTCCTCCATGCCCCGGTCCTCTACGACGACGCGGACCATCTTTTCGGAGTGCTTCGCTCCATTCTGCAACGGGAGGAGCGGCCCCTGCCGCCCGACACCCTGCGCCAGATGCCCGCCCCCCTCGACTGGGGCGCCCACGCGGCGGACTACGACGATTTGTTCGAAGCCGTTGTGGAGCAGTCCCTCACCCCGGCGTAGGCCGCTGTGTCCAAACAGAAAAAGCCCCGGAAGAAGACTTCCGGGGCCCTGAGACAAACAAAATGGTACCGCGTACGGGATTTGAACCCGTGTTACCGGCGTGAAAAGCCGGCGTCCTAGACCAGGCTAGACGAACGCGGCATCAGCAGTGACGACCCCAGGTTTCAGAATCGAAGGTGGGGTGAGTGGTGGGATTTGAACCCACGGCCTCTAGGACCACAACCTAGCGCTCTAACCGACTGAGCTACACCCACCATTTTAAGCGGCGGGACTCGCCGTTTTTGTGTCCCTTGGGACGCATATTTGCGCCGATACGTTTCGTCCGAGGCCGGGCAGGCCCCCGGTCCCGCCGTGAACTTTCCGTGACCCCTTCCGACTCGCTGGGACGCGCTCCGTTAGCCTTCAAGCTTGGGCATGAGCGTCGCCATTTCAATGGCGGCCTCGGCGGCCTCACGCCCCTTGTTGCCGGCCTTCGATCCCGCCCGGGCGATCGCCTGGTCGACAGTGTCGGTCGTCAGAATTCCAAACAGCACCGGCACCTCCGTATCGAGCGACGTCTGCATCGTCCCGCTCGTGGCCCCCGAGCAGACATAGTCGAAGTGGGGCGTCTCGCCCCGAACGACGGCGCCGAGGCAGATCACCGCGTCGTACTCGCCGGTGCGGGCGCACTTCTGGGCCGCGACGGGAATCTCCCACGAGCCCGGCACGTGGGCCACCGTGATGTCGTCCAGATCGGCCCCGTGGCGCTCCAGTGTGTCCAGGGCGCCGTCGAGCAGGTCTTCGGTGACGTGCTCGTTGAAGCGCCCTACGACGAGGGCAAACCGGTGGCCGTCAACGACGAGATCGCCTTCGAGGTGCGTGGGCATTGAGCAGGCGGGTGAAAGACAAAGGGGGATGGATTCGAGCGACGCTGTTACAGGGCGGCGTCCCGGAATCGTTCCCACTGGCCCCGGGTGAGGCCCACATCGCCAGGGGCATCCCCCTCGGCCTCCGGCCCACCGTGGTAGTCGGAGCCCCCGGTTATCAGTAGGTCGTGGGCCTGGCAGATCTTCCGGTAATAGTCGACGAGGTACGCGGGGTGGCTCGCGGCATGGCATTCGATGCCGTCCAGTCCCTGTTCACGAAGGGTCCGGCGCACAGGGCTCGGCGTCCACTGGCCGGGATGCGCCAGCACCGCGACGCCCCCCGCGGCGTGCACCGCATCGATGGCCTCCCCCGCCGGCCGTGTCGGCGCGGGCACGTACGCCGGTCGGTCCGTGGCGAGGTACTGCTCAAACGCCTCGCGGTAGTTCTCAACATGCCCCTCCGCCGCCAGGGCCCGGGCCAGATGGGGACGGCCCGGCGCCGCGCTCGTCCCGACGTGCTGTTCGACCGTATCGCTGGAGACATCGACGCCGTGGTCCGCAAGCCGCCGAACCATCTGCCGGAGACGTTCTCGGCGGCGCGAGGTGAAGGCCGTCAGGTAATCGGTGAGGGCCGAATGCCCTGGATCAAACCCATAGCCCAGCAGGTGCACCCCCCGACCGTCCACCGCCGCGCTGAGCTCGACGCCGGACACGAGCCGCAGGCCGTGGGCCGCTGCCGCCTCACGGGCCGCCGGAAGGCCCGCTACAGTATCGTGGTCCGTCACGGCGAACGCCTGAAGGCCCTGCTCGGCCGCCCGCGCCACGAGTGCCTCCGGCGCGAGGTGCCCATCGGAGCACTGGGTGTGGGCGTGGAGGTCGGCATAGACTGGTACGTCGGGCATCGGGGTTGGGCGGGGCGGCTGCAAGCGCTGAAAGGGGCCGTTCGGGGGGCTGCTCCGGAAAAAGCGGACAACTCTTCGGCGCCTATCGAACCGAACCTGTCCGGACGGGTTCGTAAGACCGATGGCATCTCGTCCTGCTTTTCACCCACCTGCCGCGGCTGATGGATCGCATGTGGAGCCCCTGGCGCTCGGCCTACGTGTCGGAGGCCAACGACCGCGAGCCCGCCGACGACGAGTCGATTTTCACGGCCCTTCTGCGGGAGGAGCGGGACGAGGAAAACCTCATCCTCTGGCGGGGGGAGCACGTGTTCGTCATCATGAACCGGCATCCCTACAACAGCGGCCACCTTCTCATTCTCCCCTACCGCGAGGTGACACAGTACGACGCCCTCAGCGCCCCCGAGCAACAGGCCCTGACGGCCGCCCTGGACCGGTGCATGGGGTGGCTCCGGGAGGCGGTCTCCCCCGACGGCTTCAACGTCGGAATGAACCTGGGCCGCGCGGCCGGGGCCGGCATTCCGGACCATCTCCACGCCCACGTCGTGCCCCGCTGGGACGGAGACACCAACTTTATGGCCACGACCGCGAACACGAAGGTGCTCCCCGAAGACCTGCAAACCACCTACGGCAAGCTCCGCGCGGCCATGGCCCCCGACGCCCGCGACACGACGAAGCCCGCCGCACAGACGCCCTCCGAGTGACCCACACGTTTCCCCACCCTGCTCCATGAGCACGGCTTCGATCGACGACCGCCGCACCACAGTCGACGCGTACGACTTTCGGGGCATACACCCGCACGTCCGCTTCGGCACGGCCAGCAACCGATACGGCGGCTGGATCGGTCAGATCTACCCCCCCGAGCGGTACGCCGATCAGGTGTCAACCCGGTCTCGCAAGATGGGCGGCGAGACCTTTACGGAACGACGCGTGCCCATCGAGTCGGTGCGCGACTACTTCGAGCACTTTGAGGTGCTCGAGCTCGACTTCACCTTTTACCGTCCGCTGCTGGAGGAAAACGACGAGCGAGGCTCCAACCACCACGTCCTCTCCAACTACGCCGAGCACGCCCCCGCCGACGCCTCGTTCCTGGTCAAGGCCCCCCAGAAATTCTTTGCCCGCACCCTCCGCCGGGACGGACAGTTCGTCGACAATCCCAGCTTTCTCGACGCTGAGGGATACGTGAGCACCTTCCACGAGCCGGCCCTCGACATCCTGGGCGATCGGCTGGACGGCATCATTTTCCAGCAGGAATACCAGCGCGTGGCCGACAGTCCTCGCCCCGACGAGAACGTCCGCCAGCTCGACGACTTCTTTGCGGCCCTCCCCGATGCCCCGCAGCCCCACATCGAGCTGCGCTCGGAGCACCTCCTGCGCGGCCCCTACTTCGACTGGCTCGCCGAGCGCGGGCTGGGGCACGTCTTCAGCCACTGGACCTGGCTGCCGCCCCTGCGCCGGCAGTGGTCAATGAGCGGCGAGCGGCTGACCGCGGCCGACGGGCAGGTCGTCACCCGCCTGCTTACCCCGCGCGACACGAAGTACGCGGAGGCCTACGCGACGGCCCATCCCTTCGAAGAGCCCGTCGCCGAGCTTAGCGAGACCGAGCAGGCCCACACCATGGTCCTCGACGTAACGGCGCTGGCGTTCCGGGCCGAGGCCCACAACGCGACGCTCAACGTGATCGCGAACAACCGGGCCTGGGGCAACGCCCCCGACCTCAACCGGACCGTAGCGCACCGCATCCTGGACCACGTCGAGGGCCGCGAATAAAACAGGTGGTTGCTCCTCCTACCCCGTGCGGTTCAGGAACCCCTGCAGAATGACCGCCGCGGCGGCCGCGTCGACGCGGCCCTTGTCGTACCGCCCCGGCTGGCTCACCCCCGCCTCCCGGAGGAGATCTTTCGCAATCTCGGAGGTGTAGCGCTCGTCTTCCCGGGCGACCTCCACGGTCCCCAGGGCCTCGCGGATGCGCTCCACGTACGCCTCCACCATCTCCGTGGCCTCCTCTGCGGTGCCCTCTTCGGTAAGCGGCCAGCCCACGACAATGCGGGCGATGCCGTCCGCGTCCCGCAGCGCCTGGAGCACGTCGAGGGCCTCGTCCGGCGCGTAGGTGCCGTGGGGCTGGGCGAAGAGGCGCAGGGGATCGGCCACGGCCACGCCGACGCGCTTCGTGCCGACGTCGATCCCCACGACGCGGGCCTCCGATGAGAGTGTGCTCACGATAGACGGGTGCTCACAATGGACTGGCGGGCACGGTGTAGTGGAGAACCTGACGTTCGGCGGATGCTACTCGTCGTTCGCCTCCCCGTCGTCTCGTTCCGCGCTCCCCTCCGGCACCTCGTAGCCCAGCTCGCGGAGCGGCGTTTTCAGCACCTCCTCCACCCGCTTGCCGGGCCGGAACAGGGTCTTGCGCCGGCTGGGCACGAACATCGGCTCGTTGGTCTTGGGGTTGCGGGCCGTCGGCTTGGCCTTCGTCTTCTTCACCTCAAACACCCCGAAGTTGCGAAGCTCAATCCGCCGCTCCGGGTCCGCCTCAATCATGAGATCGCCCAGGGCCGTGAGGACGGACCGTACCTGCTCTTTGGCTTCGTAGAGGGGACACTCCTGAATGTTGGCGACGCGGCGGGCCACGTCTTCCTTCGTTGCCGTATCGACTTGGTCTGCCATCGAGGGAGGAACGTGTGTCAGAGTGCAAGCGGGGCTCAGCTATTCTTTGAACCGGTACACCCCTTGAATGCCGTCGATGCGCTTGAGGCGCTCGGTGAGGCGCTGCAGGTGCTCCAGGTCCGAGACGTGGAGCATGATCGTTCCTGAGAAAATGCCGTCCTCGGTGTCGATCGTGATGGACCGGATGTTCGTCTTCAGGTTTTTGGAGATGACCGTCGTAATGTCGTTCACCATCCCCACCCGGTCCTCGCCCATGAGGCGCAGCGCCGCGACAAACTGGACGTCCTTCTGGTGGCTCCAGTCGACGTCCAGAATGCGATCGGCCTTGTTAACGAGCAGGTCCGACGCGTTGCGGCAATTGGAGCGGTGAATGTTCACCGTGCCCGTCTTGCTGACGAAGCCGAACACCTCATCTCCGGGGATCGGGTTGCAACAGGAGGCGTAGTTGACCGCCAGGTCTTTTTGCACCTCCCCGTCGATGACGAGGGCCTGTTTCTCGGTCTCCTGCGCCGCGTCGAGAAACTGTTCGTACTGCTCCCGGAGCGACTCTTCGTCGAACTCCTCGACGGTCTTCTCTTCCGGCTGGGTGTTGCCCTTTATGTAATCGACAAGCTCATCCGGGTCGTAAAGCCCCTTCCCAATCTCGTAAAACAACTGCTGGAGGTCGGGGAATTTGAGCTCGTGGGCCACCTCCTGTAGGTCCTGATCGCTGATCTCGAGGTCCGCCTGGTCCTTCGTCTTGCCCCAGATCTCCCTGCCCAGCTCCACGGCCTTGCGCCGCTCCTCGTTCGTCCACTTCCGAATGCGGCTCCGTGCCTTGTGGGTCACGACGAAGTTGATCCAGTCCGGGCTGGGGTTCTGCTTCTCGGACGTGATCACCTCGACCTGGTCCCCACTCTCCAGCTCCTGCGAGAGCGGCACCATCTTCCCGTTCACCTTCGCGCCGAGGCACTGCATCCCCACCTCCGTGTGCACCTTGAACGCAAAGTCGACCGGCGTGGCCCCCTGCGGGAGCGTAAGCAGGTCGCCCTGCGGGGTGAAGACGTAAATCTCCTCGTCGTAGAGGTTGAGCCGAAACTCCTTGACGAACTCCGTGGCCTCTTCCGGCTCCGGGTTCTCGAGAAGGTCACGCACCCACTCCAGGAAGCGCTCCATCTCCTCGTCCACGTTTTCCGTCCCCTCCTTGTACTTCCAGTGCGCGGCCACCCCCCGCTCGGCCACCTCGTGCATCTCCTGCGTCCGAACCTGGACCTCCACCCGGCGCCCCCCCGGCCCAAAGACGGTCGTATGCAGGCTCTGGTACCCGTTCGACTTTGGCACCGAGATGAAGTCGCGGAAGCGCTCGGGAAGCGGCTTGTACAGGTCGGTCACCAGTGAGTAGACGCGCCAGCAGTCCTCCTTTCCCGTCCGGCCGCCGCTCTGCAGGATCACCCGGATCGCGAAGATGTCGTAGATCTCATCGATCGGCTTATTCTTCCGCTCCATCTTGCGGTGAATGGAGTAGACGTTCTTGACGCGCCCCTTGATGTCGAACTCAAACCCTTCCTCCTCCAGGTGCTCCGCGAGCGGTTCAATAAACCCGGCGATGTAGGCCTCCCGCTGCTCGGCCATCTCTTCGAGCCGGTCCACGATGTGGGTGTACGCCTCGGGGTCCAGAACCTTAAAGCTGAGATCCTCCAGCTCGCTTTTGATCTTGAACAGCCCGAACCGGTGGGCGAGGGGCGCGAACAGCTCCTGCGTCTCACTGGCCTTTTGGAGCTGCTTCTTCTTCGGAAGCGCCTCGATGGTGCGCATGTTGTGGAGCCGGTCCGCAAACTTGACCAGAATGACGCGGAGGTCCGACGCCATCGAGAGCATCAGCTTGCGGACGTTTTCGGCCTGGCCGAGCTTCTGGCTGCTGAAGACGCCCTCGATCTTCGTGAGCCCGTCGATGATGGTCGCCATGGTGTCCCCAAACTCGTCCCGAATGAGGTCCAGGGAGAGCTCGGTGTCCTCCACCACGTCGTGGAGCAGCGCGGCCGCCACGCTCGTATCGTCGAGCCCAATGTCCCGGGCCACGATGGTTGCCACCCGAAGCGGATGGCTGACGTACTTCTCCCCCGACTCGCGCCAGTCGTTGCGGTGGGCCCAGTAGCTCAGCCGGAAGGCCCGGCGAATCATGTTTTCGTCGACGGTGGGAAGATGGGTCCGGCAGCACGACAGCAGCTCCTCGAGACGCTCCTCATACTTCGGATCGATCTCGATCTCGCTCTTCTGCGGGACGGCCGACGCCTGAATCATAGGCAGGGTGGAGAGGACAACTTGAGGATCGTGCTCATGCTGTCTTTAAATTCCAGGGGGACCGTAGGTTTCCCTCATGCCCCGGTCGGGCCGCGGGTGCCCCCGCCCCCCCCCCAACGCCCGCCCCACATAGCAAAAGGCGCCGTGAGCCGCTCACGACGCCCTGCGTTGTCCAGAAAAATGGGAAGCCGGCCAGTAGCTAGGTGTTGTCCTCTTCGGCTTCCTCCTCTTCCCCTGCCTCATCCTGCTCGGCGTCGGCGGACGCCTTCCCCGCGGTGGCCTCGTCCGCCTCCACGGACTCCGATTCTTCATCGGACGAATCGCCCGACGAGGAAGCGTCGGCCTGCTCTTCCTCGGTTGACGTGCGACGCCCCTTTCCACTTCCCCGGCGCGTTCCTCCGGATCCGCCCTGTCCGGTATCGGTCGGGGGAACGTCGTTGTAGTCGACGAGCTCAATCAGGGCGAGCTCGGCGCCGTCGCCGGAGCGCTGCCCGAGCTTAATGATTCGCGTGTACCCGCCGGGCCGGTCGCCCACGCGCTCGGACACCTCACCGAAGAGTTCGTCAATCGCGTCGTTGCTCTGGAGGTGCCGGAAGACCTCTCGGCGGTTGTGCTGCGTGTCCTCCTTGGCCCGCGTGATCAGCGGTTCCACGAACGGGCGCAGGGCCTTCGCCTTCGCCACGGTCGTGGTGATGCTCTTGTTCTCGATCAGCGCATTGGAGAGGGACTGCAGGGTGCGCTTGCGGTGGGACGCCGTGCGCCCGATCTTTTTTCCTTTCTTGCGGTGTCGCATTGGTAGTCTCTAACGGGTGACGAATCGCGATGCAGTGCGGACGGAACCATCCAGGTAAAGCCCCGAGGCCGTTCTCGGCGGGCGCTAGGACGCTTTCTTCTCTTCGAGGTACTCCTCCACGTCCATGCCAAACTGAAGCCCGCGCTCATCGAGGACCTCCACGAGCTCCTGAAGGGACTTGCGCCCGAAGTTGCGGAACTTGAGCATCTCGTCCTCCTCGCGACGCACAAGGTCCCCGATGGTCTTGATGTTGGCTGCCTTGAGGCAGTTGTGCGAGCGCACCGACAGGTCGAGCTCGTCGACCGGCTGCGCGAGCAGCTCGCGGATGCGCTTGACCTCCTCGTCGACCTCCTGCTCCTCCACGACCGGCTCGGGCTCCTCCTCCAGCTGAATGAAGAAACTTACGTGGTCCCGGAGGATCGAGGCCCCCTGTGTGATCGCCTCCTCCGGCGTAAGAGACCCGTCGGTCTCCACGTCCAGGAGCAGCTCCTCGTAGTCGATCTTCTGCCCCACACGGGTCGGCTTGACCTCGTAGTTGACGTTCTTGATCGGGGTAAAGATCGAATCGATCGCAATGACGCCGATCGGGTCGTCCTCCCGCTTGTTCTCCTCGGACGGAACGTATCCACGGCCGTACCCGACCCGGAGATCCACGTTGACGACGGCGTCTTCGGCGAGGGTTGCGACGTGCTGATCGGGATTCAAGACGTCATACTCCGCGGTGGCCTCGTCGATGTCGGCGGCCGTCCAATTGCCGGGCCCTTCGAGGTTCAGGTGGAGATGGCCCTCCTGCATCTCGTCCGCCTTGAACCGCACTTCTTTCAGGTTCAGGATCAGGTCGGCCACGTCTTCGGTGACGCCCGGAATGGTCGAAAACTCGTGCTGGACGCCGTCGATCTTGACGGCCGTGATGGCGAGGCCGCGCAGGGACGACAGCAACACGCGACGGAGGGCGTTTCCGATGGTCACGCCGTAGCCCCGTTCGAGCGGCCCCATGACGAATTGACCTTCGGAATCGGAGACCTCCTCGACGTGGACGCCTTCCGGCATCTGAAGCCCGTGGTTACTCATACGCTCGGATCAGCAAGTTGTAAGGAATAATGTCGTGGTTTGGATCGAGCGCGTCGTGGTGCGCTCGGCGCGGTGGGCGCGGGACGCCGCCCGACTCTACTTCGAGTACAGCTCGACGATGAGCTGCTCGTCGATGTTTTCGGGAATCTCTTCCCGGTTCGGATAGTCGATGAACTTTCCCTTCATCTCCTGACGGTCCATCTCCAGCCAGGAGAAGGTCCGTTGCCGATGCTCCACGTTCGTCTGGATCACCTCGAGGTCCTGACTGCTCGGCTTCACAGACACGACGTCGTCCGGAGACATCTCGTAAGAAGGGATGTCCACGACCTCGTCGTTGACCATGATGTGGCGGTGCGCCACAAACTGGCGGGCCTGGCGACGCGTCCGGGCAATGCCCATCCGGAAGACCGCATTGTCGAGGCGGGCCTCCAGCAGGATCAGAAGCTTTTCGCCCGTCACGCCCTGCATGCGGGACGCCTTGTCGAACAGGTTCTTGAATTGACGCTCAAGCAGCCCGTAGGTGTACTTCGTCTTCTGCTTCTCCTTCAGCTGCACGGCGTATTCGCTCTCCCGTCGCCGGCGCGACTGGCCGTGCTGCCCGGGCGGGTATGGCTTTCGCTCCAACGCCTTGGAGGGCCCAAAGATGGGCTCCTTGAAGCGTCGGGCGATTTTTTGCTTCGGACCTCTGTAGCGAGCCATAATATTCGGTGTCGGGTGTCAGGTGTTGTGTACAAACAGGGCGAGGGGTGCGGGGCGGGGCCTCGAGGCGTGTCGCCCCGCGGGGCCCGCCCGCTTCGCGCGGGATCGGTTCAGACGCGGCGGCGCTTTGGGGGGCGGCAGCCGTTGTGGGGAAGCGGCGTCACGTCGCGGATGCTCGCCACTTCCAGCCCGGACTCGGACATGGCCCGGATGGCCCCCTCTCGCCCCGACCCCGGTCCTTTCACGTACACGTCCACGCGCCGAAGGCCCAGCTCGTAGGCTTCGTTGGCCGCAGACTCCCCGGCCTTCTGGGCGGCGTAGGGCGTGTTTTTGCGGCTTCCCTTGAAGCCCATCTTGCCGGCACTCGCCCACGAGATGGTGTTCCCGTACTGGTCGGTCAACGTCACGATGACGTTGTTGAACGTGGCCTTCACGTACGCCCGACCGTTGGATTCAACGACAACATTTTTCTTACGGGGCGTGCGCTTGCCCCCTCGATCGTCTCCGTCAGCCATGAAACTATTCGGTGTTTGTCTTGGGAGAGAACCCGGCGTGCAGCGTTGGCCCGTGCCGGGATGGAAATGCAAAGTGCCGAGGCCGCCCTACTTCTTCTGGGTCGACTGGCTGCGGCCCGCCACGGTCTTCCGCTTGCCCTTCCGGGTCCGGGCGTTGGTCCGCGTGCGCTGGCCGTTGACGGGCAGCCCCTCGCGGTGCCGCTTGCCGCGGTAGCACCCGATTTCTTTCAGCCGTTTGATGTTCATCTGCACCTCAGTGCGGAGCTGGCCTTCGACGGTGTAGTCTTCCTCAATAATGCGCCGCACACGCTTGGTCTCGCTCTCGGTCCACTCACGGGGGCGCTTGTCTACGCTGACCTCTGCTTTCTCCAGGATCTCACTGGCCCGCGACTGGCCCACCCCGTAGATGTCGGTGAGCGCGATTTCTCCACGCTTGTCGTCCGGCACGTCAACTCCTTCAATTCTCGGCATGACTTGTCAGTTGGGTTCGTTCTAGAGTCCGAGCAGCCACTACGCACGCTCCCCGCCCCGCAGCTTCTCCCGCCTTCCGGGGAGAAGGCTAGTTCTTGTAGCGATACACAATCCGCCCCTTGGAAAGGTCATACGGGGACATCTCGACCTTGACCCGATCCCCCGGCAAAATCTTGATATAGTTCATCCGCATCTTTCCGGAGAGGAGCCCGAGGATCTCGTGGCCGTTCTCCAGTCGAACGCGAAACTGCGCGTTGGGGAGTGCTTCGATAACTTCCCCGTCTTTCTCGATGGCCTCTTCTTTTGCCATTAGCGAATGGTGGTTTCTGTAAGAGCGTCAGCTTCGTAAGGGGGGTCGATCACGTCTTCAATGTATCCGTAGTCGGAGAGAACCTCCGGCTCTCCGTCCCGCACGACCACCATATGCTCGTAGTGGGCGGAGGGAAGTCCGTCGGCGGCGCGCACGGTCCATCCGTCGTCGTCGGTCACAACCCGGGCCGTGCCCCGGTTAATCATCGGTTCGATGCAAATTGAGAGGCCGGGCTTCAACGAACGGCCGCGCCCCGGGTCCCCAAAGTTTGGCACCTGCGGATCTTCGTGCAGATCCTGACCGACGCCGTGCCCCACAAGGTCGCGCACCACGCTAAACCCCTGGGACTCGCAATGCGACTGCACGGCGTGGCTGATGTCGCCCACCCGTTGGCCGGCAACCGCCTGTTCAATCCCCCCCAGAAGAGCCCGGTGGGTTGCGCGGCAGAGCGCGGCGTCCTCTTCGGCAATGTCCCCGATGGCAAACGTATACGCCCAGTCGCCGTAATAGCCGTTCAATTTTGCCCCACAGTCGATGGACAGGAGGTCGCCATCCTGAAGCGCATAATCGTCCGGAATGCCGTGTACGACCGCATCGTTGACGGACGTGCACAGCGTGTTGGGAAAAACGTTGTCCCCCACCTGATAGCCCTTGAATGCGGGCTCCCCTCCCTGTGTTCGGATGTACTCCTCCGCGACGGCGTCAAGCTCCCGCAGCGTCGCGCCCACCTCAATGTGGCGGGCCACCTCGGCGAGCGTCTGCCCGACGAGATTGGCACTCTCGCGCAGGCAGTCAATTTCGCGTTGGCTTTTCAGATGCACCATAGAAGCTCCGAAGGTTCGGTTCCAGAGGCGGGACAACCACCGCATGAAAAAGCTCGTTCAGTCGCAAAGGGCCTAGAGGCCCCCGCCCTGCCGGGGGCTGCGCATCTTGCCACTTTTCATAAAGCCGTCGTAGTGGCGCATGAGCAGGTGGCTTTCGATCTGTTGCAGGGTATCAAGGGTCACCTGCACGAGAATGAGCAAACTCGTCCCCCCGTAAAACATCGCGAATCCTTGCGATACCCCCGCCTGCATCGCAAAAGCCGGGAAGATGGCCACGAGGCCAAGGAATATAGAGCCCGGGAGCGTGATCCGCGTCAGAACAGTGTCGATAAACTCACTGGTCTGCTTGCCGGGCCGGATGCCCGGAATAAACCCGCCCTGCCGCTTCATGGTGTCGGCCATCTCCTGCGGGTTCACCGTGATCGCGGTGTAGAAGTACGTGAAGAACACGACCACCACGAAGAAAACCGCCGAGTAGCTCATGCTGCTAATGTCCGAGAACCAGCCGCCGACCCGCTGCATCGTCGCATTGTTCGGGAAGAACGACGCGATCGTTGACGGGATGAACATGATCGACTGTGCGAAGATGATCGGCATCACGCCCGCCGCGTTCACCCGAAGGGGAAGGTACTGGGTCGTTCCGCCCTGCACCTTCTTCCCCACCACGCGCTTGGCGTACTGCACCGGTATCCGGCGCATGCCCTGAGACACCAGGACCACCGCCCCCGCCACGAGCACCCAGACCCCGATCTCAACGAGCAGGATGAAGAAGTTGTCGCCAATTAGGCCGATTTCGTTGTAGAGAGCCTGGGGCAGGAACGCGATGATGCCAATCGTGATGATCAGCGAGATGCCGTTCCCGATGCCGTCTTCGCTGATGCGCTCCCCGAGCCACATCACAAACGCCGTCCCACTGGTCAACACCACGACCGTCGTGATGGTGAACAGGGTCGAGTTGATCACGACGGCCCGCCCGGTGGCCCCCGCCAAGAGGTTGATCGAGTACCCAATCGACTGCAAGGCCGTGATGCCGATCGTCCCGTATCGGGTGAGCTGCGTAATCCGTCGTCGCCCCTCTTCGCCCTCCCGCTGTAGCTTTTGGAAGTACGGGACGACGGCCCCCATCAGCTGAATGATGATGGACGCCGTGATGTAGGGCATGATGCCCAATGCGAAAATGCCAGCCTGCTTGAACGCGCCCCCGACGAACATGTCGAGGAAGCCGAAGAGGCCCCCGCCTCCTTCTTGGGCCCGCACCTGCGCGAGGGCGGCCGCATCCACCCCGGGGAGGGTCACATGCGTGCCCAGCCGGTAGATGAGGAGGATGCCGAGCGTGTACAGAATGCGCTCCCGGAGCTCCTGCACACTCCAGATGTTGCGGATGCTTTCGGCAAAGCCAGCCATGAGTCAGCCTCGTTGATGCGTAAGCCACGGGGAAGAGGGGCCCGACGCCAACCAGCTCACTGGTCGACAACCGTTACTGAACCGCCCGCCTGCTTGATCTTTTGTCGGGCCGATTCACTGAAGGCGTGCGCCTTGACCTCAAGCGCATCGAACAGGTCGCCGTCGCCCAGAATCTTGACCCGGTTGGCGGTTCGGACCACTCCAAGGTCCGCGAGCACCTCCGGCGTGACGGGATCGTCCCCGTCCAGGACCTCTTCGTCCAACAGCCGTTGCAGGCGCTTGACGTTCGCAATGGCGTAGTCGGTGCGAAAAGGGGCGTTGTTGAACCCGTGCTTCGGGACCCGCTGAAAGAGCGGCGTCTGTCCCCCCTCAAACCAGATCGGGCGCGTCCCTGCCCCCGATCGGCTGCTCTGCCCCTTGGTTCCGCGGGTCGAGCTGTGGCCGCCCCGCCCGGAGCCCTCGCCTCGTCCGAGGCGCTGTCCCGCTTGGGTCGCCCCTTCTGCCGGCTTCAGATTACTCAAATCCATGTCGATCCGTCCGTCCTTGTGGTAACTCAAATGACGTGCGCAGTGACGTGCGCGTGCGGTGCTTATCTCCGGGCGCCGGGCCCACCGGGGTGCAAGTTGAGACCGGTCGCCCCCCGAGGGTTGCGTCGGGCCCCACCCACTACCCGTTGAACACCTTTTCGAGGGGGATGTCCCGTCGCCGGGCCACCTCCAGGGCATCCTCGGTCTCCGCGAGGGCGTTGATCGTCGCCTTGACCTGGTTGTGCGGGTTGGACGTGCCGAGCGATTTCGTAAGCACGTTTCGGTACCCGGCACACTCAAGCACGGCCCGGACGCCTCCGCCCGCAATTACTCCGGTTCCCGGCGAGGCCGGCTTCAGGAGAACCTTTCCGGCGTCCTGCTTCCCCACCACCTTATGGGGAATCGTGCCGTCGCGCATCGGGACGCGGATGACGTTTTTCTTCGCGTCGTCCGCTCCCTTCGAAATGGCACTCGAGACCTCGTTGGCCTTGCCCAGGCCCGTGCCGACGAGGCCGTCCTCGTTTCCGACGACCACGACGGTGTTAAAGGAAAATCGACGCCCGCCCTTCACGACCTTCGAGACCCGGTTGACCGACACAAGTCGATCCACCCAGTTTTCCTGCCGCTTCTCGGCGTTGACGCGCTTCTGTTCTTTTCGATCCGCCATGTCTGTACGTGGTGCTCCGTGCGAGGATAGTTGCTACGATCGTCGGGGGACTACAGCTGAAGGCCGCCGTCACGGGCGCCCTCCGCCAAGGCCCGAACGCGTCCCTGATACTTGTACCCCCCTCGGTCGAAGACCGCCTTGTCGATGCCTGCCTCTTCGGCCCGCTCGGCGAGCAGTTCGCCCACCGACCGGCTTTCCTCCGTCGGGGTCTCCCCCCCTACGTCGTCCGCCAGGCTCGACGCGGAGGTGAGCGTATGCCCCTCCATGTCGTCAACCAGCTGGGCGTAGATGTGCTCGTTGGACCGGTAGACCGACAGGCGGGGACGCACCGAGGTCCCAAACATGGACTCCCGAATGCTGTCGTGAATTCGCTGTCGGCGTTCGACCTTTTCTTTTTTACCCTTTGGCATAACCGCTGTGTCGTCGTGGTCGTTCGATGGAAGCAAGCCGGCCCCGCAATGCGGGGCACGACCGAAGAGAAGGGACTAGCGAGCCGCCGTCTTGCCGGCCTTGAGGGGCACGTGCTCGTCCACGTACCGCACCCCTTTTCCTTTGTACGGCTCCGGGGGACGGAGGCTGCGAATTTTCGCCGCAACCTGTCCCACCAATTCCTTGTCGATGCCCTCCACGATGATGATGTCGTCCTGGCCCCGGTCCGCATCCACCGACACCGCGACATCACTCGGCGGCAGGAAGTAGATCGGGTGCGAATAGCCGAGGGCGATCTCAAGGGTCTCGTCGGACATCTGGGCCCGGTAGCCCACCCCAATGATCTTCAGCTCTTTCTTGTAGCCCTCCGTAACCCCCTCGACCATGTTTACGATGAGGGACCGACTGAGGCCATGCAGCGAGCGGTGCCGCTTCTGGTTGGTCGGGCGCCGGACGACCACGTGGTCGTCGGCAACTTCTAGGGTCATCTCCGGGTCAATCTGCTCCGTGAGGGTCCCCTTCGGCCCTTCGATCGTCACTACGTTGTGATCGTCGACCGACACGGTGACGTCGTCACCGAACGGGATCGGGTTGTCTCCTATTCGAGCCATGGATTCAATCGTTCGTCTCGTGCAACGGAGTTGGCGGGCAGGCACGCCCGTGAGTGCAGGGGCGTGGTTAAAAGACCTTGGCCAGCACTTCGCCGCCCACCCCAAACCGGCGGGCTTCCTTGTCGCTCATCACGCCCCGGGACGTCGACAAAATGACGATGCCGAGGCCGTTTTTCACTTCCGGCAGGTTGTCCGAGTCCGCATATTCGCGGCGTCCCGGACGCGAGACCCGCTCCAGCATCCGGATGGCCGGCTGGTCGTACTCGTCATACTTCAGGTAGACCCGGAGGAGGCCCTGCTTCTCATCGTCGATGTTGACGAAGTTCTTAATGTACCCCTTTTCGAGGAGAATCTGGGTCATGGCCCGCTTCAGCTTGGAGGCGGGGATGTCCACATAGGTCTGCTCCGCCTCCTGCGCATTGCGGAGTTGAGCCATGTAGTTCGAGACGGGGTCGGAAATACCACTCATTTCGGGCGTCGAATCGTCGGTTCGGAAGGGGACTCGGGGGCCAAGAGGGAGGGGGCCGCTCTGGCTGTGCTCGCAACCGCCGGGGCGCAGCGGCTACCAGCTCGATTTCCGGATGCCCGGAATCTTGCCTTCGAGGGCAAGCTCGCGGAAGCAGATTCGGCAGACGCCAAACTTGCGGAGATACCCGCGCTGCCGGCCGCATAGCTTGCACCGGTTGTTCTGGCGAACGGGACTGGAGTCTCGGGGAAGCTTCTGCAGCTCGACCCACTTTTCCTCCTCTTTGAGCCGCCGCCGCTCCTCCTTGTGTTTCTCGTAGAGTCGTTCCCGCTTCTCTTCACGGGCAATCCAGCTTTTCTTGGCCATATCGTCGGTGTGTAGAATCTGTCCTGTGTAGATCTAAGCGCGCACGGGAGGCGTCGCCAGAACGCCAGTCGTCACTACGCCTCGGCTGGCTCTTCGTCTCCACGCCGGACGAACGGCATGCCCAGCCCCTTGAGGAGGGCGTAGGACTCCTCGTCGGTTTCCGCGTCGGTCACAAACGTGATGTCCATGCCGTCAATGCGGTCGACGTTGTCCACGTCGATCTCGGGGAAGATGATCTGCTCGTCGATGCCAAGTGTGTAGTTGCCATGGCCGTCGAAACTGCGGTCGGGCACGCCCCCAAAGTCTCGAATGTTGGGCAGGGCGAGCGTGACGAGCCGGTCGAAAAACTCGTACATCCGAGCCTCCCGGAGGGTCACCTTCACGCCGACAGGCATTCCCTCCCGCACGTCGAAGCTCGCGATGCTTCGCTTCGCGCGCCGAATGGTCGGGTGCTGGCCCGTGATCTTCCGCATCTCCTCCACGGCCTGGTCAAGGGCCTTCTGGTTCTCCGAAACCTCCCCGACCCCTCGGTTGACGCAGATTTTCTCGAGGCGGGGCACCTCCATCGGGTTCTCGTACCCAAACTGGTCCGTCAGCGAGGGACGAACCTCGTCCTGGTATTGCTTCTGAAGTCGCGGAACGTCGGCCATAGCTCAAAGGGTCAAAGCTCGGAAGTTGCGCCGCGGCCTCCAGAATAACTCGGCGGCCGCAGACGTTGAAAATCGATGATGCACGAGCGGGGTTCCTGTTGCACGGGCGATTCATGCCGCGCGTCGCCCCAAACTAGTCGTCGAGTTCCTCCCCAGTCGTCTTGGCGTACCGCACCCAGCGGGACCGGCCGGTGTCCGGATCCTCCACCTTCTTTCGGCCAATCCGCGTGGCCTCGCCGTTGCTGTCAATCGGGTTGACGTTGGAAACGTGAATGGGCGCCTCCCGCTCAGTTCGTCCCCCCTCTCGGTTGGAGCGGCTCGGCTTCTCGTGGAAGACGCGCACGTTGACGCCCTCCACAATCACGCGCTGCTCGTCGGGAAACACCTTCAGAACCTTTCCCACATACCCGGCTTCTCGGTCCTCGCCGGCGGATTTGGCGGACGTGATGGTCTTGTTAAGCATGACCATATCGCCCTGCTTAACGTGTAACTTGTTCTGAGCCATGGGCTTCGCGGTAGATGTTGGTTCGCTAGTGCAACCGGGATGACCCGACGGAGCTACAGCACCTCGGGAGCAAGGGATACGATGCGCATGAACTGCTTCTCGCGGACCTCCCGCGCCACAGGCCCAAAGACGCGCGTCCCGACCGGCTCCTCCTCCTGGTTAATGAGCACGGCCGCGTTCTCGTCGAAGCGGATGTAGGTGCCGTCTTCGCGGCGCGTCTCCTTGGCGGTCCGTACCACGACGGCCCGGCTCACGTCGCCCTTGTTGATCTCTCCGCTCGGAATGGCCGACTTGACGGAAACCACAATCTGATCCCCGATGCCGGCGTAGCGGCGTCCACTACTGCCGAGCACACGGATGCACTGTGCTTCCTTGGCCCCGCTGTTGTCGGCCACGTTGAGTCGCGTCTCTTGTTGAATCATGGGTGTCGTCCAGGTTCAGTGTTCGAAGTAAAAAGGCCACATGGGGGCCGGAGGGGTCCGGGCCGCCGCTGAAGGATGCGTCCGTTACTTGGCCCGCTCAATGATCTCAACAAGTCGCCATCGCTTGTTCTTGCTAATGGGACGCGTCTCCATAATCCGGACCGTGTCCCCTTCGTTGGCCGCGTCGTCTTCGTCGTGGGCCATGAACGTGGAGGACCGTTCCAGGTACTTCCCGTACATCGGATGCTTCATCTGGCGACGGACGGACACGGTGATGGTCTTGTCCATCTTGGCCGACTCGACGACCCCAATGCGCTCCTTGCGGTCGTTTCGGTCGACGGCTTCGTCCTGCTCGTCCGTGTGCGTGTCGGTATGCTCTTCAGTCTGCTCCATAATACCCTATCGGCAATGTGATCGTCTGAGTGGGTGCATCGGCGGGCGCGGCGGAAACGGCTATGCGGGCTCCTCCTCAACGGCCTGCTTTTCGTTGCGAATCGTTTTCAGGCGGGCGATGAGACGGCGCTTGGTCCGAAGGAGCATCGGGTTCTCTAGGCGTCCCCGGATGGCGTGCTGGAATTGAAGCTCTTCCAGCTCTTCCTCCTCCTCGTCAATCCGCGTCTCAATTTCCGCGATGCTGAGGTCTCGAATCTGGTCGGCATCCATCAGTCTAAATGGCTTGGGTGAACGGGCCCGAACACGCACACACGAACCTACTCCTCGGCCCGTGAGCCCGGACGGACCACAAATTTTGTTTTGAGCGGCAGCTTGTGCTTGCCCAGGCGCAGGGCCTCTCGTGCCGATTCTTCGTCGGCACCGCCGCCCACCTCAAAGATGACGTTGCCCGGCTGCACCGGCGCGACGAAGTGCTCGGGCTCCCCCTTGCCCTTCCCCATCCGCGTCTCCGCCGGGGTCTTCGTCTTGGGCTTGTCCGGAAACACGCGGATCCACACCTTTCCGTCCCGCTTCAGGTAGCGGTTGATCGCCACCCGGGCCGCCTCAAGTTGGCGGCTGTTGACCTCGCCCTCCTCGAGGGACTTCAGGCCGTAGTCGCCAAAGCTGAGACGGGTGCCTTTCACGGCGTACTTGTTCCGCTTCAGGCCCTGGTTGCGCTGGACCTTGCGGTGCTTTGTGTCTTTGGGCTCTAGCATGGGTCGTAAAGGCAGGTGCGTGTGATCGGTTTAAAGAGGGTGGGCCGCCGACGCAGGAGGTCACCCCCCGCGGCGCTGGCGACGCTGCTGGGGCGACTCTTTCATCTTGCGCTGTTGCGCCTGCACGTTCGGGCTCAGGTCCGGCTTGCCGAGGATCTCGCCGCGGTGAATCCAGACCTTGACGCCGATTGTGCCGTAGATTGTAAGAGCGGTCTCCTGGGCGAAGTCAATGTCTGCACGAATCGTGTGGAGCGGCACCCGGCCCTCCATGTACTCCTCGGTGCGCCCCATCTCGGCCCCGCCCAGACGCCCGGCGGCACGGATGCGCACCCCTTCGGCCCCCATGCGCATGGCGGCCTGCATGGCCTGCTTCATGGCCCGCCGGAAGGAGATTCGCCCCTCCAGCTGCTGCACGATGTTTTTCGCCACGAGCGTAGCGTCGAGCTCCGGACGCTTGATCTCGCTGATGTTAATCTGAATGTCCTTGCCCGTAAGGGTCTCGAGCTCTCCCTTCAGCTTCTCAACCTCGGACCCGCCCCGGCCAATCACGACGCCCGGACGGCTCGTGTGGAGGGTCAGGATGACCCGTTCCGGCGTGCGCTCAATCACGGCCCGGCTCAGGCCGGCGCGCTTGAGGCGCGTGTGCAGGTAGCGGCGCAGTTCCTCGTCCTCGACGAGTTTGTCCTGGAAGTTGGTCTCGGAGTACCAGTTGGAGTCCCAACCCCGGATGGCGCCGAGGCGAAAGCCTATGGGGTGTGTTTTCTGGCCCACGGGTGTGTACCTCGTGTATTAGTTCAGAGAGCAACGTGTGATGTCGAAAACGGCATGCAGGCTACGCGGCCGCCTCTTCGGGGTCCTCCTCCTCGACCGCCACGACCACCTTCAGGTGGGTCGTGCGCTTGCGAATGGGCGCCGCACGGCCTCGGGCGCGCGCCTGGTGGCGCTGGAACGTCGGGCCCTCGTCGGCCCGAATCTCCTTGAGCTTCAAGGCCCCTTCGTCGAAGCGCTCGTCGTGCTGGTCCATCAGGTTGTAGACGGCGGAACGGATCGTCTTCTCCACGACGCCGGTCACCTTCTGCGGCATGTAGTCCAGAATCGCAACGGCCTCGGGCACACTCCGATCGCGCACCAGGTTGATGACGCGACGCATCTTGAGGGGAGAGCTCCGAATGTGCCTGCGGACGGCTCGTGCTTGCATGTCTCGTCGTGCGGTTTGCGGGGAAAATCAGGGTCGCGGAGCAGGGATGGGCGCTCACTGGGGTCCAGCCGGCGCCGTCAACCGGGCACTACTGTCCCGGCTTGCGGATCCGTTGGTCCACCTTTGCCTGCGAGTGCTCCGTGAATGTACGCGTCGGGGCGAACTCGCCGAGCTTGTGCCCCACCATGTTCTCCGTCACGTACACCGGGATAAACTGGTGTCCGTTGTGAACGGCAAACGTGTGGCCGACGAAGTCCGGCGTAATAATCGAATCGCGGCTCCAGGTCTTGATGACCTTCTTTTCGTCGGACTCGTTGAGCGCGTCGACCTTGCGCTGCAGCTTGTAGTATACGTACGGGCCTTTGCGTAGAGAGCGAGGCATGTCGTCGGGGAAGTTTGAATCCGAAAGTGTAGGCGGCTCGCGGGTGGGGTCGAGGGCCCCGGCTGATCGGGACGATTACTGGCCCCCGGCTCCTTGTTTCGACTCCGTGCGGCGCCGGATGATGTACTTGTTTGATTCCTTGTTGCGCTTGCGGGTCTTGTACCCCTTCGCCGGCACGCCCTCTCGGGACCGGGGATGGCCGCCGGACTTCAGGCCCTCACCGCCGCCCATGGGGTGGTCGATCGGGTTCATCGCCACGCCGCGGGTGCGGGGCCGACGACCGAGCCATCGCTTCCGACCGGCCTTGCCGAGCACCACGTTCTCGTGCTCGACGTTGCTGGTCGTGCCGACGGTCGCCCGGCACTTCGAGGGCACGAGGCGCGTCTCCCCGCTCGGAAGTTCAAGCGTCGCGTAGTCGCCTTCGCGGGCGGTAAGTTGGGCGTGCGTGCCCGCGGCACGAACCATCTGAGCCCCCTTCTCCGGCGTCATCTCGACGCAGTGAACCTTCGTTCCCAGCGGAATGCTGGTCAGCGGAAGGCAGTTGCCCACCTCAGCCTGTGCCTGCGGGCCGTTCATGACCGTATCCCCCACCTCCAGCCCGTCGGGCGTAATGATGTACCGCTTCTCCCCGTCGGCGTAGGCGAGCAGCGAAATGCGGGCCGAGCGGTTCGGGTCGTACTCAATCGTCTTCACCGTGGCCGGGATGCCGTCTTTGTTGCGCCGCTTGAAGTCAATCTTGCGGTAGCGGCGCTTATGGCCGCCCCCCCGGTAGCGCATCGTCATGCGGCCCTGGTTGTTGCGGCCCCCACTGTTCGGGAGGGGCTCCAGCAGACTGCGCTCCGGATCGGTGGTGGTGATGTCCTCCTTGTCGTCCACCGAGTACTGGCGCTGGCTGTTTATGGTCGGCTTTCGCTTTTTAATCGACATGGCGCTGGGTTGTCAGCGGTTCAAAGGGTCGTACAGGCTTAGGCAAGGGCACCTAAATGCCCTCGAAGAAGTCAATCTGTTCCCCGTCCGGGTCCAGGTCCACGATGGCCTTCTTGAAGCCGGAGGTCCGGCCCTCAATCATGTTTCCGTCACGGAACTGGCGACGACGCTTCCCCGGGACGACCTGGGTCCGGACGTCCTCGACCTCAACGCCGTCGTAGCGGTGTTCCACCGCCCTCCGAATTTCGGTCTTCGTGGCGTCGAGCCCGCACATGAAGGAATACTTGCCCTCCTGCATCTGCTGAGTGGTCTTTTCGGTCACGTAGGGGCGAATCAGTACGCGTTTGCTCATGGGTCAACGGTGCTCGTTGGGGAGTGCAACAGGCAGATCGGAACCGGGGACGGGCGCTACGCCGGCACGGCCTCGTCGGTTGAAAGGACGTCCGTGAGCCAGTCGAGCGCGCCCTCCTGGAGCAGAACGACGTCGGCGTCCAGGATGTCGACCGTGTTGATGCTTTGGACCTCCTGCACGTTCACGTCCGGAAGGTTCTGCGAGCTCAAGTAGACCTCACGTTCCACCTCGGCGGTTGCGAGCAGAATGTCCTGCCCCTCCACGCCCAGCAGGTCGAAGAGGTCCGTAAGCCCTCGGGTGTCGGGCCGGTCCAGCGAGAAGTTCTCGATCACCTGGATGTTGTCGTTCGCGGCCTTGTACGAAAGGGCGGACCGCCGGGCCAGGCGCTTCTCCTTCTGGTTTAGGTCGTGGGCGTAGTCGCGAGGCCGCGCCCCATGGGCCCGTCCTCCGCCCCGACGGATGGGCGACTGGGCGTCGCCGACCCGGGCGTTTCCGGTTCCCTTCTGGCGATAGAGCTTCCGGCCAGACCCCCGCACTTCGCCGCGCTCTTTGGTCTTGCTCGTGCCCTGTCGCTGATGGGCCTGAATGCGCTTCACGTCCAGCCAAATGATGTGGTCATTCGGCTCAATGTCGAAGACCGTCGGGTCGAGCTCGGCGGTTTCCCCCGACTCTACCCCGTCGTCTTGGTAGATGTCAACGTCCATGGGTTCGTGGCCTCAACAGTTTGCAGTGCATCGATGCGGAAGCTGGGCGGACGCCCAGGCTTTCGCGGCTCCTCTATTTCTTGTGCAGCTCTACGTATTCGCTCTTCGGCCCCGGCACGGAGCCGTGGATAAGAATGGCGTTCTGATCCGCAAGTATTCGGACCACGCGGAGGTTCTGAATCTTGGTGCGCTCGCCGCCGGTCTGGCCCGCCATGCGGACGCCCTTGAAGACGCGCGACGGGTCCGCCGACGCGCCAATCGATCCGGGGTGCCGCTGGCGATCGGACTGGCCGTGGGTCATCATGCCGACGCCACTGAAGCCGTGGCGCTTTACCACGCCCTGAAAGCCTTTTCCCTTCGACACGCCGACCACGTCGATTCGCTCGTCCTCCTGGAAGAGGTCCTCAACGCGCACGACATCGCCGAGGTCTACGTCGTCGCCGAAGTCGCGGAATTCGGAGAGCATGCGCTTGGGCGGGCACCCGGCCTTCTCAAAGTGGCCCAGCATGGCCTGTGTCACATTTTTCTCCTTCACGTTGTCGAAGCCAAGCTGCACCGCGCGGTAGCCGTCACGGCCCTCCGACTTCACCTGCGTCACGACGTTGGGCCCCGCCTCCACGACCGTGCAGGCCACGTTGTTGCCCTCGTCGTCGAAGACGCTGGTCATTCCGACTTTCTTTCCAATCAGTCCGCTACTCATAAATGTGATCTCCGTGCAATGGTATGTCCATCGTTGGGAAGTCCTGGCCGGGGCTACTCCGCCATCGGCGCAAGGATCATTTCCACGTTCAGTCCTTCACTCCAGGCCGTGTCCGGGAAAAGCGCCTGCAGAAAAGGGCGCGAGCCTGCCCGAAGCGTAAACACCGCCCGGCTGGCTTGAAAGCTATACGTCCAGGTCACTGGGCCGAGCCGCCCGAACCCAGTCGCCATCTGCAAGTCGTCTCCTCGAGGCAGCACCACGGCGCCGGACGCAAGTACGACCGTCGAATCCCCCGACACTCGCTCTGTGATCCGGTACCGTCGTCCATTTTCCTGCTGGAATGCAATCTGTACCTTTCGGTCCCCAAGCTCCGGGGTGAGCGATCCGTTCAGCTGTCTAATTCGCCAGGGCCCGTCGCCTTCATCGGAAAGCCGCTGGTAGAGCGAGGCTTGCTGTGAGCCCGCCCCGTCACAGCCGACGAGTAGAACCCCTCCGGCGCAGAGCAGCGCTCCGACCACTCCCAGAAACACTGGGGGAGAGAGGTTCACTGGCGTCACACCTTGATTTCTACGTCCACGCCGCTGGGCAGCTCAAGCTGCATGAGCGAGTCGACCGTGTCGCTGCTCGACGAAAGGATGTCGATGAGGCGCTTGTGGTGGCGCCGCTCAAACTGCTCGCGGCTCTTCTTGTCCACGTGCGGGCCTCGCAGCACGGTGTAGATCTTCTTTTCGGTTGGCAGCGGCACTGGGCCACTCACAACCGCACCGGTCGACTTGACCGTGCGGATGATTTTCTCCGCACTCTTGTCGATCAGCGTGTGGTCGTACGACTTGAGCTTGATCCGTATGTCCTGCTGCGCAGCCATGTATCCGTATCGGGTTTCGAATGCAGAGTGTTGGCGAACAGGAGGCGGCTGTCTTTGCCCGCCTCCTGAAGCCGCAAAAGTCCTAGTCCAGGATGTCGGTCACCACCCCGGCGCCGACCGTGTGCCCCCCCTCCCGAATCGCAAACCTCAACCCCTCCTCCAGCGCCACCGGCTCAATCAAACTCCCCTCAAACGTCGCGTTGTCCCCCGGCATCACCATCTCTACCCCCTCCGGCAGCTCAATCGACCCGGTCACATCGGTCGTCCGAAAGTAAAACTGCGGCTGGTACCCGTCGAAAAACGGCGTGTGACGACCCCCCTCCTCCTTGCTGAGCACGTACACCTCACACTCAAACTCCTTGTGCGGCGTCACCGTCCCCGGCTCCGCCAGCACCATCCCCCGCTTGATCTCCTCCTTCTCAATCCCACGGAGCAAAATCCCCGCGTTGTCCCCCGCCTCCCCCTCCTCCAGCGTCTTGTTGAACATCTCAATGCCGGTGACCACCGAGTCCATCTTCTCCTCCTGCATCCCGACAATCTCAATCTCATCCTGCAACTCAACCTTCCCCCGCTCAATCCGGCCGGTCACCACCGTCCCCCGGCCCGTGATCGAAAAAATATCCTCCACCGGCATCAAAAACGGCTTCTCCACGTCCCGCTCCGGCGTCGGAATGTACTCGTCAACCGCCGCCATCAGCTCCATGATCTTCTCCTCATGCTCCTCGCTGGACTCGAGGGCCTGCAGCGCCGACCCCCGCACCACCGGCACCTCATCGCCAGGAAACTCGTACTCGGTCAAAAGCTCCCGGACCTCCATCTCCACCAGCTCCAGCAGCTCCGCGTCGTCGACCAGGTCGGTCTTGTTCATGAACACCACCAGGTAGGGCACCCCCACCTGTCGCGCAAGCAAAATGTGCTCCCGGGTCTGCGGCATCGGGCCGTCGTCGGACCCCACCACAAGAATCGCCCCGTCCATCTGCGCCGCCCCCGTCACCATGTTCTTCACGTAGTCCGCGTGCCCCGGGCAGTCGACGTGGGCGTAGTGCCGGTTCTCCGTCTCGTACTCGACGTGGGACGTCGCAATCGTAATGCCGCGCTCCCGCTCCTCCGGCGCGTTGTCGATCGCCTCAAAGGTCTGCTCCGCCGCCCCGCCGACACGCTCGGCCAGTACCTTCGTGATCGCCGCCGTTAAGGTCGTCTTCCCGTGGTCGACGTGACCGATCGTTCCTACGTTCACATGCGGCTTCTCCCGCGCAAACTCTTCCTTGGCCATGGTGATGTGTGGTGGGTGTGTGCGTGTGGATTCGAATAAGGCTAAAAGGAGGCAGACACGAGACCCGTGTCCCGTGGCGCCAGCGGGCTAAGCCGCCGCGCCCATGGTCTGCTCGTCCATAATTTCGGAGGCAATCTCCTCGGGGACCGGCTCGTAACTCCCGAACTGCATCGTATAGATGGCCCGTCCCTGAGACAGGGAGCGAAGATCCGTCGAGTACCCAAACATCTCCGACAGCGGCACCTCGGCGTTGATGACCTGCGCGTCGTTGCGCTGCCCCATCTGACCGATTTGGCCGCGGCGTCCATTGAGGTCACCGATGATGTCCCCCATGTAATCGTCCGGGGTCACCACCTCCACCTCCATCACCGGCTCCATCAGAACCGGGCTGGCGTGACGGGCGGCCTCACGGAAGCCAAGCCGGCCGGCAATCTCGAAGGCATTCTGGTCAGAATCGACCTCGTGGTGGTCCCCGTCGTAGAGGCGCACCCAGACCCCCTCGATTGGGTATCCGGCCAACGGCCCGTCTTCCATGGCGCTCTCGATGCCGCGCTCGACGGATGGGATAAACTCCTTCGGAATGACCCCACCCTTGATCTCGTTCTCAAAGATCAACCCGCTCTCTTCTTCTTCCTCTGCGGGAATCGGGCCGACGTCCATGTAGACCTCGGCAAACTGCCCGCGTCCTCCGGACTGCTTCTTCAGAACGTAGTGCTCGTCGATGGTGTCGGTGAGGGCCTCCCGGTAGGCGACCTGGGGCTGGCCGACGTTGGCCTCCACCTTGAACTCCTGCTTGAGCCGGTCGATGATAATCTCGAGGTGAAGCTCCCCCATTCCCGCAATGATCGTCTGCCCCGTTTCCTCGTCGGTGCGGACGTTGAATGTCGGGTCCTCCTCGGCGAGCTTCGTGAGGCCGTTGGTCAGCTTGTCCCGGTCGGCCTTGGTTTTGGGCTCGACCGCGATCCGAATGACCGGCTCCGGGAAGTCCATGGATTCGAGCACGACCGGATGATCCGGGTCGCAGATCGTGTCTCCGGTCTTGAGGTTCTTCGGGCCGACCACGGCGGCGATGTCCCCGGCCCGGATCACGTCCACGTCCTCCCGGCTGTCGGCGTGCATGAACATCATGCGCCCGATGCGCTCGTCCTCGTCCCGGGTGGGGCTGTAAACGCGGGACCCAGACTCCAGCGTGCCGCTGTAAACGCGGACGAACGTCAGCTTCCCGACGTACGGGTCCGTGGTAATCTTGAACGCGACCGCACTGAAGGGCTCCTCCTCCCGCGGATGGCGGGTGATGTCCTCCTCCTTGTCCTGCGGGTGGTGGCCCGTAATGGCGGGCACGTCGTTCGGGCTCGGAAGGTAGTTCGTAACCCCGTCAAGCACGCGCTGCACGCCCGTGTTCTTGAGGGCAGAGCCGCAGAACATCGGCGTCATGTCGCGGTTGAGCGTTGCCTTCCGGATCACCGTGTGCAGCTCGTCGGGCTCCACCTCCTGGTCCTCGTCGAGGTACTTCATGAGCAGCTCGTCGTCGTACTCCGCGACGCTCTCCAGAAGGTTGATGCGCCAGTGTTCGGCCTTCGACTTCAGGTCGTCCGGAATCTCCCTCACATCCCACTGCATGCCCTGGGACTCGTCGTCGTAGATGATGGCCTTGCCTTCGATGAGGTCGATGACCCCTCGAAACATGTCGCCCGCCCCGATGGGATACTGCACCGGGACCGGATTGGCGCTGAGGCGGTCCTCCATCATCTCGAGGACGTTTTCGAAGTCCGCCCCGGTTCGGTCCATCTTGTTCACGAACCCGATCCGCGGCACGTCGTATTTTTCGGCCTGGCGCCAGACCGTCTCCGACTGCGGCTCCACGCCCCCAACCGCACAGAACAGGGCAATCGCCCCGTCCAGCACGCGGAGGGACCGCTCCACCTCGACCGTGAAGTCGACGTGGCCCGGCGTGTCGATGATGTTAACCCGGTGGTCATCCCAGTAGCAGGTGGTGGCCGCCGAGGTAATGGTGATGCCCCGCTCCTTCTCCTGCTCCATGAAGTCCATGGTCGCGGCCCCCTCGTGCACCTCCCCCATCCGGTGCAGCCGCCCGGTGTAAAAGAGAATGCGCTCCGTGAGGGTGGTCTTCCCGGCATCAATGTGGGCCATGATGCCGATATTTCGGGTCTTCTCCAGCGGGAAACTCTCGTTTGTCTGCGTAGCCATGGGTATAAAGCTCAAAGTTGGGTACTTGAACGCTCAGCACAGACCGGGTGGCGGCCCGATCCGTCCAGCAAATCTAGAACTGGAAGTGAGCGAAGGCCTTGTTGGACTCGGCCATGCGGTGCGTGTCGTCCTTCTTCTTTACGGCACCGCCTTCGCCGCGAGCGGCATCGACCAGCTCACTCGCAAGGCGATTCACCATGCTTTTCTCATTCCGGGCCCGGGCGTACTGAATGATCCAGCGGAAGGCCAGTGTAATGCGCCGTTCGGGACGCACCTCCGTGGGCACCTGATAGGTGGCCCCGCCCACGCGGCGGCTCCGCACCTCTACGAGAGGAGCGGCGTTGTTCACGGCCTTCTTGAAGACCTCCAGCCCTTCCTCCTCTCCCGTGCGCTCCTCAATCACGTCGAACGTGTCGTACACGATGCGCCGGGCGAGGCTCTTCTTGCCGTCCCGCATGATGGCGTTGACGAACCGGGCGACCATGTCGTCCCGGTAGACGGGATCCGGCTGGGTGGTGCGCTGCTCAGGGGCCTCGTTTCGTGACATAGGGAAAGCTGGCTGTCGTCAAGAACAGGGTTCAGTGGAGCGGCGTGCTACTCACGCGGCTTCTTCGTGCCGTACTTCGAGCGGCCCTGCCGACGCTCCTCCACGCCGGCGGTATCGAGGGCGCCCCGCACGATGTGGTACTTCACGCCCGGCAGGTCCTTCACGCGCCCACCGCGAACGAGCACGATGGAGTGCTCCTGCAAGTTGTGCCCCTCGCCCGGGATGTACGCGGTAACCTCGTTGCCGTTGGTCAGCCGCACACGCGCCACCTTCCGGAGCGCCGAGTTCGGCTTCTTCGGCGTAGTCGTGTAGACCCGCGTGCACACCCCGCGTCGCTGCGGGCTGCCTTCCAGCGCGGGGGCGTCGCTCGTTTCCTCTTCGGTCTTTCGCCCTTTTCGAATCAACTGCTGCGTCGTCGGCACGTCGGTGTTGGTCGTTTGTCGGGACGATGTCGGAGGGACGTCACGGGTGCGTACTTGGCTGTTCTCAAGTATGCACACTTTCTAACTACCGTCCGTCTGGCAGTCAGGGTCCTAAATGCGGGGCAAAGAAGAAATGAAAACAACTCTTCCGGCCCCGGCCGCCAGCACGGGGCCCGAAAGCTCGCCTATTTTGGTATACCGCTCTGTATCGGTTGACCAATCTTTTCTGCGAACCGAGGGCTAAGAAAAAGGCAAGCCGCAATTGCGCTTGCCCAACTGTTTCTAGGCGTGCCCAAGCCGGGTTTCTTCTTTGCAGAAGGGGTCTACGAGACGATGATCGACGGGGTTTCCGCGCGCCACGACACTTCGTCGGATTCAGACGAACTTCCATCTTATTCCTGTGACGAGGGAGACGCCCCCTCTGCGGCGGCGGAGTTCCGAGAGGTCCCCTCGCCCTCTTTGAGCCATGCGTACTCCCCATGCGGAGGGGGGCCGAGGAGCGCCACGAGCGCCTCGACCCCGAGCACCTCTTCCCGAAGAAGCCTCTCGGCCATCTCGTCCAGCAGCGGGCGCTTTTCTTGGAGAAGGTCGTTCGCCCGGGCCCGCGCCTCCCCGACAATGTCGGCCACCTCCTCGTCAATGGCCGCGGCCATGGCATCCGAGTAGGGCTTCTCGAACAGGGAGCCGTCGGCACGGCGCTCGGCCCGGTTGTAGCTGAGGGGCCCGATGCGGTCGCTCATCCCGTACTCCACGACCATCGCGTAGGCCGTCTCCGTGACCCGTTCGAGGTCGTCTTTTGCCCCGGTCGTCGCCCGCCCAAAGACGATCTCTTCGGCCCCCCGTCCCCCGAGGGCCATCGTCATCCGGTCCATCAGCGCCTCCCTCGAATAGAGGTCTCGTTCCTTGGGGAGGTGCTGCGCGTGCCCGAGCGCGGCCAGGCCCCGAGGCACGACCGAGACCTTCACGACCGGGTCGGTGTGTTCGAGGAACCACCCGACGATGGCGTGTCCCGACTCGTGGTGGGCGATGACGCGCCGCTCCTCCGGTGAAATCAGCTTGTTGCTTCGCTCCAGTCCCGCCATGACACGGTCGAGGGCCTGGTCGAAGTCGTCCATCTGCACCGCGTTTCTGCCCCGCCGCGCCGCCAGGAGGGCCGCCTCGTTGCAGACGTTCGCAATTTCGGCACCGGCGAAGCCGGGCGTCTGACGCGCCAGTGCCTCGGGATCGACCGACGCGTCCAGGCGAAGGTCCGCGACGTGGACCCGAAAGATGTCGGCCCGCTCAAGTCGATCGGGCTTGTGGATGGAAATCTGTCGGTCGAACCGCCCCGGGCGCAGGAGGGCAGAGTCGAGCACGTCGGGCCGGTTGGTGGCCGCCATGATGACCACCCCCTCGTCGGAGTCGAACCCGTCCATCTCGACGAGCAGCTGATTCAGGGTGTTGTCCCGCTCCCCGGTGCCGGCGCCTCCCGGGCCGCCCCGCGCCCGCCCGATGGCGTCCACCTCGTCGATGAAGATGATGCAGGGGGCCCGCTCTTTCGCCTGGTCGAAGAGGTCCCGCACCCGACTCGCCCCTACGCCCACGAACATCTCCATGAAGTCCGACCCGGAAATGGATGCGAAAGGCACCCCCGCCTCGCCGGCCACGGCCTTCGCCAGGAGGGTCTTTCCGGTGCCGGGCGGCCCCACCAGTAGAACGCCGGTGGGGAGGGCGCCCCCCAACCGCGTAAACTTCTGGGGGCGTCGTAGGAACTCGACGACCTCCGCCACCTCCTCCTTCGGCTCGGCGAGTCCGGCCACGTCGTCGAAGGTCACGCGCCGCCCGCCCGTCCCTTCGAAAAGCGCGGCCGCGTCGCCGCCAAGCTGCTCTCCGCGCCCCCCTGTCCCTGTGGCCATGCGCCGCATGAAGAAGAACCAGAGGCCCACGATAAGCCCCAGGGGCAGCCCCCACAAAAGAAGGGTCCCGACCCAGTCGCTTTCCTGCGTGGCCGCAAACGTGACCGGGGTCGTGCCCCTCCCCCTCGCGGCCTCGTTGTGGCGTTGCAAGAACGCCGTCAACTCGTGGGCGGTGGGCTTGTGGGTGGCAAAGGCACGCCGCGAGCGGTCGACGACGGCCCCCATCGGGGCGGGCGGGGGCGGGCGGGTCTCGACCCGATCGTTCTGTACCGCCGTGGCCGTGTAGGTCCCGTTAATGCGCTTGCCGTTGACGATCTCGACCCGCTCGACGTATCCCGACTCCACGTGCTCGAGAAACGTGCTGTACTCGACACGCACGGGGGCGCTCGCCTGCTGCCACTTGATCCCGAGATGAACGAGAAGAGCCAGGAGGATGGCGCCCCCGATCCAGAACACATATGGGGAGTGCATGGTCGTCCACACCGGCTGCAGGCCGGGGCCGCTCAACGGGGAATCAGCATTGGAGGGCATGGCCTCGGGCGACGACACGATGCAGAAACACAAACCTAGGCGAGAGGGGTCGTTCGGATTGTCCCTGGCTCAGGTCGGGGGGCGGCACGACGCGTTCGCCTGCAGGGAAGAAGCACTCCGGGTCGGCGTTGCGGACGAATCACGACGCTGGAAGGGCGTGGCCCTCTCTCGTCCAGATTGGGACGGGGTCGTGAGCGCGGGCCGACGACGGGCAGCAGGGCCTGCTGCCTCGTCGGGCGGCCGCGGGCGGTCCTTGGTGGTGTCTGCCTCCGGAGCAACGGTCCCCGATTCCCGGTTCGCTCCGGGGCCGCCCGGCGCTCCCGCACCGGTCGAATCCCCCGTGGTGCCCCTTTGTGCGGTGCGCCGCTCGCGCAGCTGGTCGAGAAGGGCCTGTGCTCGCTCCGCCTCGGCCGTTTCGGGATAGCGGGCCACAAGGTGGGCCAGGAGAAGCTCAAACGGATCGGCCGGCTTTCTCCGCGATTGGGGGGCAGCACTCGTGGAATCCGACCGCGCCGTCTCCCTCGCTACGGCGGACGTGGGCGCATCCGGTGGCCCGGATCGCCCCGAGGGGCCCGTTGTTGTGTCCCGGACGACGGAAGGCGACGCCACCGCACTGTCCGACGGCGTGCCCGACGCCCCCTGGTTCGCTACGGCCGTTGAGTCAATCATCCGGCGCGGCGGCCCTTCGGGGACACTGGCGTCCGTCGTGTCGGCGGGGGCGGGCCGCGCCGGGGTCGCGGCGTCCGATGAGGGGGGCTCGGGGGCCGTCGCGTCCGGGGACGGGCTGCCTGTCGGGTCGGGGCCGGGATCAGGGGCGTCGGCCCGCGCCAGTGAATCCGCGTAGCGCGTAAAACGGGCCCGCCCCTGCCCACTCGAATCGTGGCGGGCGGTTCGATGGTACACGACCCCGGCGGCCAGCAGCGCGCGCGGCGCCACGCTCGTTTCGCGATACGCGTCGGCCACCGTTAAGAACGCCCTGAGGGCCGCATCGTGGCGACCACTTCGCCACGCCTCGTAGGCCCTGGCGTACGCCGAATCCGCCCGGCTCACCGCCCGCCCCGGGGCTTCGTCGGTCGTCGCCAATCCCAGCTGTTCACGGGCCCGCCTCGCAATGGGCGTGTCGGGGTGCTCGCTGATGAGGCGCCGGTACACGTCGTCCCCGGCGGCCGTATCGCCCTGTGCCCGGTGCGCCTGGGCCAACCCGTAGAGGGCCTGGGGCGCCACCGGGTGATCCGGCGTCTCGTCGAGCACCCGACGAAACCAGGTCTGCGCCGAGTCGGGACGGCCTGCCGCCCGGAAGAGCGCGTTGGCCAACTCGTACTGCGCAACGGCCCGCTGGTCTTTCATCTCCGCCCGACTGATCGAGTCTCGCGGCACGGCCGACACGTCCACGACACCGGCCGCTGTGGACGAGCCCGCGGACGACTGCGGGCGGACCCGGTCTTCGGTCTGGTCGGCACGCGGGCGGGCGTCCGGACGCCCGCGGATCGCCTCTGCACGGCGCCAGTCGTCCATGAGGGGCCGGTCGCCCCACGTCTGCTCGAACTGGCGGCGTCCCTGCTGCACGAGGGTCGGATCGCGATGAAACAGGAAGCCGGCGTCGGCCCCCTGCGTCTGGACGGCGGGCTGTCCGGCCGAGGGGGGGGAGGCGTCTCCCGCCGCCGGACGCCTCCCGCCCCGGAACCGCGGCTGTCGGCGTGTGCGCTGGGCCCGCGCCTCCTGCTCTTCCAGTCGCCGCTGGCGAATCTTCTCCACGACGGCCCGGAACTCCGTAGGGGCCATGCGGCCGAGGCGCAGAAGGGAATCCATCCGGGCGACGGCCTGGGAGCGATCCGCCAGTTTTCGGAAGCGGTCCGCCTGGGCCCTCGCGTCCGATGGCGCCCGCGGAAGGACCTGGGCCGCCTCCGCCGCCCCCGCCCCCGTTCCTCCATCTGGGCCGGGCGAGAGGGTCGCCGAGGCCGTGTCGAAATGCGCCGCGGCCCGGGTGAAGTCCTCGTACGCATCCCGGTACAGCGTCGCCAGCTCGTAGTGAGTTCGCCCCTTCCCGCTCCCTCGTGGCGCCTGGTCGCCCCGCAGAACGGCCGTGAGCACCTGCCGGGCCCGGTCGGGCCGTCCCTGCGCGCGATGCAGCCGGGCACGAACCCGGGCAATCTCCGCCCGCATCTCACGGGTGTTGTCGTCCCGCTCCAGCTCTGCCAGCCGCTCTAGGGCCCGTCCAGGGGGGCCGGTCTCCCCGCCCAGTTCGACGGCCGCCAGCTTGGCGGCGAACGCCAACGGGTACGGCGGGTCGTACCCCGATACCTGTCGGTAGGCCGCCCGGGCCCCCTCGGGATCGTCGAGCGTTTCGCGCACCTGCCCCAACAGAAAGGCAGCCCGGGCGCCCGTCTCGTCCGGCAGGTTGTCGTTCAGGCCCTGGGCCAGGGCCTGTTCGGCCGCCGCCCAGTTCTCCTGCCGCACGAGGAGCTCCCCCTGTACCACTCGCATTCGGGCCGCCCAGCTGCCGTACTCCTCCCCCGAGTCCAGTCCCGTCCGGAGGGCTTCTGCGGCCTCCCGGTACCGGCCGGCCACCACCAGCGTCTGGGCAAGCCGGAAGCGGGCCTCTCCTTCCCGCTCCGGTTCGAGGGCAATCGCCTCCCAAAATTTCTGGACCGCCCCCACGTAGTTCTGCTGGTAGTACCGGGACCGTCCGATGAGGAGCAGCGCATCGTCGACCCACTCCGAGTTGGGGTGCTCGCGCAACACGGCTGCGCTCTTCTGAATCGCTTCCTCAAAGGACGACTGGCCGGCCCCTCCCTGGGGCGGCGGAAATACCGAGAGGTAACGAGTCCGGTCGATGTCTCCCCCCGACTCGTTCACCGATTCGAGTCCGGACTCGAAGGCTTGCGTGGCGTTGTGGAAGGTATTGTAATAGGCCGTGAGGTCGTCGTACTGGCGACCGATGAACGAGCCCCGCCCACAGCTCATCAGCAGTCCGGCCCCGACGAGGAGAAAGAGGAGGCCGCACACCGTACGGACCTGTGTCCGTCCCCGAGGAGAAAAGCGACCCATGTCGACACGCCAGTCGCGTCGGGAAAGAAGAGAAACCACTCGCAAGTTCTACAATGGAAGCGCGCCGCCACGGGATCCGTCTGGAACGGCTCCACGCCCCGCCCCCCTCCTGCTGCGAATCCTTCCTACTGCACGGTGCTGACGTGGACGGTGTTGGTGCGCCCGCGGGCCGGCAGCGGCATTCCGACGGTCAGCACCACGTGGCCGCCCGACCTCACCAGGTCGTAGTCGTGCAGGACGCTGTGCACACGCGCAATGCCCTGGTCGGTGTCTTGCTGGAAGGGGATGTAGAAGGCCTCGGTGCCCCAGAGGCTTCCAAGCTGGGCCACCACCCGTTTGTTGTCGGTGAAGGCGTAGATGGGCATGCTGGGCCGGTGTCGGGCGATCGAGCGAGCGGTCGACCCCGAGTTGGTCAGGCAGCAGATGGCCTCCGCCCCCACCTGCTCGGCGAGGCGACAGGCCGTGAAGCTAACACTGTTCGTTACGTTCGCCCCTTGCTCAAAGTGATCGGGCGTCATGGTAAGGGCCCGTCGTTCCTCGTGCCAGTAGGACTCGGCCTGACGGATGATCTGGTTCATCGCCTCCACGACCCGAACCGGATGATCCCCAACCGCCGTCTCGGCGGAAAGCATCACCGCGTCGCTGCCGTCGAGGACCGCGTTGGCCACGTCACTCGCCTCGGCGCGGGTCGGGCGCGGGTCCTCCACCATGCTCTCGAGCATCTGCGTGGCCGTGATGACGGGCTTGGCCGCCTCCATGCTCTTGCGGATGAGTCGCTTCTGGGTGCCGGGCACCTCTTCCATCGGCATCTCGATGCCAAGGTCGCCCCGCGCCACCATGATGCCGTCCACGACCTCCAGAATCTCGTCGATGTTGTGGACGGCCTGCGGCTTCTCGATCTTGGCCACGACACTGGTCTTCTTCCCGGTCTCCTCGATGCGGTGGACCAGCGCCTCCACGTCGGACCGTTCCTGCACGAACGAAAGGGCCACGACGTCCACCTCCAATTCGAGCCCGAGCTCGAGGTCCTTCAGGTCCTTCTCCGTCATCGGGGGCGTGGAGGCCTGCAGGTCGGGCAGGTTTACCCCCTTTCGAGACCGCAGCGGCCCCCCTTCCACAACCGTCGCCCGGAGCTGCGAGCCGTTCGTCTCGGTGACCCGGAGTTCGAGCAGGCCGTCGTCGATCAGAATGCGCTCCCCCTCTCGGGCGTCCCGGGCGAGGGCCTCGTAGTCGATGAAGATGTGCTCGTTCGTGCTCTCCCGCGGGGTGGCGGTGCTCACCCTCACGTCGTCCCCCTCCGCCAGCATGACCGAGTCGTTCTGGACCGTCCCCACTCGAATCTTGGGGCCCTGCAGGTCCTGCAACACCGTTATTCCCTTTCCTTCCGCCTCGGCCACCTCCCGAACGGTTTCCACGCGTTCCCGGTGCTCCTCGTGGGTGCCGTGGGAGAAGTTCATTCGGGCAACGTCCATTCCGGCCGCGAGCAGGCGACGGAGTGTTTCCGGGTCCGTCGTGGCCGGGCCCAGCGTGCAAACGATTTTTGTTCGGCGGTCCATGCTTTCGAAGCGGGTGGGGAGACAGTACGCGCAGGGAGGGGCCTGCGCTTCGAGGTGCGCCGCGGCGCAAGCCGCCCCAAATCTAGAAGAGCCCACGTGGAAATGCACGACGAGAGCCGCGTCCGCCGGATTTCCCCAGAAGTCTTCACGGGACGGGTGGCGCCCCGGAGGAGGCCGCCCCGTCCGGGCGCTCCCGCAGTGGCGCCTCGGAGAGCTGGTCGCGCGGGACTCGCGAGTGCGACCGCGTCTCCAGGGCACTCGACACCATGATGAGCTCCCCCACGTTCTCGAGGGTGAGGAGGCCGACGAGCTGCCCCCCGTCCACGACCGGCACGGTCGAACAGCTCCGCGCGTTCATCTGCTGGAAGACCTCGTCGAGGGGGGCGCTCGGGGCCGTGGTGAAGCAGTCCGCGTCGGCCACCTCCGCGACCGGGGTGTCGCGGCCGTGCTCGGACAGGGCCTGGATGAGCTGCTTGCGCCGCAGCAGGCCCACGACGGTGCCCTTCTCCAGGACCGGAAAGTCGTGGTCGGTGCCGGCCAGAAGCGCATCCACGGCGTCGTCGAGGGTGTCGTCGACCGTCAGGGTCGCGAACCGCGTCACCATCGCCTCCCGCACCGGCGTCCCCTCGGTGAAGGCGCGGTACATGGCCTGCTTCGACTCCTGCTGGGCCCCGACGTACACGAACAGGGCGATAAACAGGAGCACTGGATTCCACGTCATGATCCCGAACAGCCCGAACAGGACCGCCATGCCCTGCCCCACGTTGGCGGCCGTCTGGGTGGCCTGGGCGTAGTCCCAACGGAGCGCCAGAAGCGCCCGCAGCACGCGCCCCCCGTCCATCGGAAAGGCGGGCAGCATGTTGAAGACCGCCAGCACGGCGTTAATCCACATCAGGGACGCCAGGGCGTGGCTGCCCGGCGCCTCCAGCGCCGCCGGGGCAAGGGTGCCCCCGGTTACCAGCAGCACGAGGGCGAGCGCGAAGGCAATCACCACGTTCACCGCCGGCCCGCCGATGGCGATCCAGAACTCCTTCATCGGCTCGGACGGGATGCGCTCCAGCCGCGCCAGTCCCCCGATCGGATAGAGCGTGATGCTCCGCGTGGGCACCCCGAAGCGACGAGCGGTTAGGGCATGGCCGAGCTCGTGAAGAATTACACACACGAACACCCCAAGGATGAGCCCCATTCCCGAGAGGGCCGCGCCCAGGCTCTGGCTCTGGACGTAATAGTAGGCGAAGATGGCCGCAACGAGCAGCAGGAAGGTCCAGTGCAGGAAAATCCCAATCCCCGCTACGGACCCGACACGGAGTGAACGCTTCATGCACCTGTGTGAATTGCTCCTTGAGTTCGGCCTGTGCCAACGGCGACGCGCTGGGCCATGGTTCCCCCGGACTCGACCGCTGACGAGGGGTGCCCGCCCCCGTTCGGCCCATCAGACACGGGACCGGGGATGAAGACCGCCCCCCAACGGCCTCCCGCACGGCTCAAACGAACGGCCGACGCCTCAGGGACGGTCGTCGATGCGGTCCAGCTTCGGCCACAGGTTCTCCCGCCAATATGGGGTTCGGAGGTGCTCGACGAGTGTCACCTGGTATCGGCCGCCCTCCGCCTTCATGCGAACGAGACGCCGCTCCAGCCCGGTGCCGCGCCAGTAGGTCTCGGTCGTATCGCTGGTCTCCCCGATCGGGGAGGGCACTGGCGTCTCGTAGTGCACAACAATGCGCTCCGTGTCGTGGGTGCCCGCCTCGGTCTCCACCGTCTCCGTTCCCGCACGAACCGCCCGGGCCGGGACGTACGCACTGCTGTCCGCGACGGGAACAGAAAAGGAAAGCGTGTCGGCCGCCCCGAAGTCCAACGCCCGAATCAACAAAGGAAGCTGAGCGGGCGGGTACGCCTTCGGGCGGTGGGCAAAAGAGGCGCGGCGGTTGCCGTAGTCGTCGCTCCGCGTCCGCACCTCCACCGGCCCGTCCGGCGGAAAGGCCACTTCGCGGTAGCGGTTCGAACACCAGTCGAAGCTGGTAAACGATTGCTTGAAGGGCCGGAGGTCGTTCTGCCGTGCGTTGACGACCCAGTTGCGCTTGTACTGGTACGAGCCGCTCTCAAGCTCGTAGAATGCGGCGTACTTGAACGACGAGACGCCCGTGCCGTCCGTCACTTTCGTCATGTCGGCCGGGCTGAACCGGTGCTTCACGAGGTACGTCCCCATGATGAACGCCTGCTCCTCCGCCCGGCCGTACTGGTCGCGGGTCCGCTCGACCCGATAGAACGCCACCTCCGCCTGGCCGTCGTTCCAGACCTCCGCCGTGAGGTACTGGCTGTCCGTGATCGGGTCTGCGTCGGGCTCCGACGAGGTGGGAGCGCGACTGCACCCGAGGGCGAACCCGAAGAGAAGAAGGGAGCCCACTGAACAGAGCGCGAGGGCACGGGGCCACATGAGTTGGGACGGGTCGGTGGACGATCACGGCGGGTGGTGTTGCCTTTCGTCGGCGCCCCGGGGCCTTCGTTACGTGTCCCCACGCCGGAACAGCCACCATCCCAGCCCGGCGAGCAGGCCAATCACGACGGCCGCCGTAAGAACGGGCCGGCGGCGCAGAACTGCCCGCAAGGGCTGCGTGGGGCGCACCTCAATGCCGTCGAGGTTCAGTAGGCGCCCGATCGCACCGGGCCGCGCCTCAGCCCCAAGGCGGGCCACGGGGTCGCCTCGAAGCCGCACCTCCACGGTGAGCCCCGCAATGTCGAGGGCTTCGTGGACGCGGCCGGTCGTCCGCGCTCGTTGGGGCGACGCAAACGGCCCCGAGGCGAGAAGACGGCGCCCGGCCCGAAGGCTCGAGAGGTCCACGACAATTCGGTCTCCCGTCCCCCGAATGTCGATGTCCTCTCCGTCAACGGCCAACTGGAGATCAGCGAGAACTTCGAGGGGAAGGGCCATGTCGGTTGCGGGGGGGTTGTCAGCACCTGCTCTCCAGGGACCGGGTCAACTACCGGGTGGGACACAGGCTGGAGATGAAAAAGTGGAGGGCGCTTTTCGGGGGGGAGGGAGGGGGGTACTACGGTTCAGCGTGCCCCCGGCGGTCCGGGCCCGTCGGACGTCGGGGCCCGCCGCGTCTTTTGGAACGACCTCAAAGATGCCAGGGCGTCGACGTGCAAAGGTCGGCACCGGCGGGGGCTGGTGACATCGGCAGAGGCGCATGCACGCCCCCGCCGCGCCGACACGGAAGTGGAAGCGCGTTGGAAACTGGTTTACGATTCGTTGTCTTTCGTCCGAATCTTTAGGGTCCCGTCCATATTCCAGTGAGCATGCCGGGCGTCGCCACCAACCTTGCTGGGCACCTGAAGGTCGAAGTCCTCAAACTCGTAGGTGATCTGGGCGCCTCGACCCGTGAGCTTGTCGTACAGACCGATGGCGAGCTCCGGCCATGTTTTGGTGTCATCTACTTCAGCCATAACTGCGTGCGGGTTCGTTTTTGGATGTGTATAGGAGAAACTGACCTCGGGGCTCGCACCTGTTCGAGGTTCACCCACATGGAAGTCCACAAGGGATCTCTGGTTTCCGTCTCGAGGTGAAACATTCTCGTAATGGGACATCCGTTGTGACAATCCGGCTTCGCACGCATTCGTAACCTATTTTCCTCCTCGTCCGTGTAAGGAGCCGTGCCACGGACCCCATACTTTGCTTCCTCCATGTCCCCCTCCTCCTCGACCGTACTTGTGACCGGCGCCACCGGATACGTGGGCGGCCGCCTCGTTCCCTGCCTGCTCCGTGAAGGATACGCGGTGCGGTGCTTCGTGCGAAGTGCCGAACGGCTCCAGGCCCAGCCCTGGAGCGACGACGTGGAGGTGGCGGTGGGCGACGCCCTAGAGGCCGATACCGTGCCGCCCGCCATGGAGGACGTGGACGCCGTGTACTACCTCATCCACTCGCTTGGGGCCGGTGAGGATGCGTTCGAAGACAAGGACCGACGCGCCGCGACCAACATCCGGCGTGCCGCCGCGGCGGCCGGCGTGCAACGGATCGTCTACCTCGGCGGCATGCGTCCGAAAGGGGAGCGACAGTCGAAGCACCTCCAGAGCCGCATCGAGACGGGCAAGGTGCTGCGGGACGGGGCGGTGCCCGTCACGGAGTTCCGCGCCGCCCAGATTGTCGGGTCGGGAAGCCTGTCGTTTGAGCTGGTGCGGTACCTGACCGAACGGGTGCCCCTCATGATCTGCCCCCGGTGGGTGCACACCCCGACCCAGCCCATCGCCATCCGGAACGTGTTGCAGTATCTGGTGGCGGCGCTTCAGCAGCCGGACAGTGCGGGGGAGATCGTCGAGATTGGGGGCTCCGACGTGTTTACCTACGCCGAGATGTTCCAGATCTACGCCGAGGTGCGCGGCCTCAACCGGTGGGTCGTCAACGTGCCGTTCTTGACCCCTCGGCTCTCTTCACACTGGATCGGGCTCGTTACCCCGGTCTCGAACAGCATTGCCCGTCCGCTCATCGAAGGCCTCGACAACGAGGTGGTCGTGGAGGACCCCGAAAAGGCGCACTCCCTCTTCCCGGACGTCGAGCCCATCTCGTTCGAGGCGGCGTTGCGGCTTGCCCTGCGGCGGGCGGAAACGGGGACCATCCCGACCGTCTGGAACAGCGCCGTCTCCTCGGTGCCCGACGAGGCGCCCTCGACCCGCCTGGAACTCAGCGAGGGCCTGTACCGCGAGGAACGCGCCGTGGACGTGGACGCCCCGCCCGCCCTCGTCTTTGACACCATCGAACAACTGGGCGGCGACACCGGATGGCTGTACGGGGACGCCCTCTGGCGCCTGCGTGGCTGGATCGATCAACTCGTCGGCGGGGTCGGCTTCCGCTACGGACGGCGAGACCCCGATGCCCTCCGCGTCGGCGACACGGTCGACTTTTGGCGGGTCGAGACGCGCGAGGACAATCAGCTGCTCCGCCTGCGGGCGGAGATGCGGCTCCCGGGCCGTGCCTGGCTGCAGTTCAAGGTCTCCCCCCACGAGGACGCCAACGCCCGCAGCCGCATTACGCAGACCCTCTTCTTCGAACCCAAGGGGCTGACCGGGACGCTGTACTGGTCCCTCGCCCGCTGGGTACACGGCCCCCTGTTTGCCGGCCAGCTCCGCGCCCTGGCCGACTGGGCCGAGGAGCGCACCGCCGACGGGGACGATTCGCCCCAGGCCTCGACGGCACGGAGTGTGCCCACTTCTGCATAGACGCCCTCGCCCCGCCCCCGTCAGTTCAGGCCCCAGATGGCCGCGTTGAGCGCAAGGGCGTACGTCACCCACGCGAGGTACGGCACGAGCAGCCACCCCGCCACCGGACGGACGCGGAAAAAGCGGTCCATCGTCCAGGCCAGCAGTCCCCACAGCCCCAGAATCACGACGAGCCCGAGGGCGGGCGACCGGGCCCCGAAGAAGGCGAACGACCACCCGGCGTTGGCGGCAAGCTGAAGCCCGAACGCCGTGAGGGCCGTCCGGACCCGGGCCCGATCCGGGCCGCAACGCCACACCAGGAACGCGGCGACGCCCATGAGGGCGTAGAGCGTCGTCCAGGCCGGGGCAAACACCCAGTTGGGCGGGGTAAAGCCCGGCTTGGCGAGGGTCGGGTACCAGGTCGTGACGGAGGTCTGGGTGACCCACGCGGCCAACAGCCCGACCGCCTCACAGAACAGAATCGCCCCGAGGGCCTTTCCCGAAAGTGCAAGTACGCGGCGCCAGTCGTAAGACATCGTTCGGCTGGACAAGACAAGAGACTGCTGGTGCGCAAGGCAAGCCCCCACCGACGTTTTCACTACCGGCCATCCGTTTGGCCCCTCCCAAACCGAGACGCTCCTCACGGCGAACGTCCCCTGGCCGTATCCGTGTAGAGATCGCGAATTTTGCCCCGAGGCTCCTCAGGCCTCACAACCGTCGCTCCCGACCGGGCTCCGCCACCCTTCATACGTTGCCCCAGGGCACAGCGGTTCTCTCAATTCCCATTCGGGCCTTTCCACATGAACGACCCCTCTCAGGCGCGACTGGCTTCTAGCCTCTCGACTGTGGACGTCGTGGCCCTGACCGTCGGGGTGGTCATTGGGGCCAGCGTCTTCGAGACCCCCGCTCTCGTGGCCGGAAATACCGGCAGCGGCTGGGCCGCCCTGCTTGCCTGGACGTTGGGCGGCGGCGTGTCGATTGTGGGGGCGCTCTGCTACGCGGAACTAACCACGGCCTATCCCCACGCGGGCGGGGACTATTTTTACTTTCGGCGCGCCTTCGGGGACTGGCTGGCGTTCCTCTTCGCATGGGCCCGCCTCGTGGTGATCCAGACCGGCTCCATCGCCCTGCTGGCGTTTGTGTTTGGCGACTACGCCACCGAGCTGTGGCCGATCGGGGCGTACTCGCCGTCCATTTACGCCGCCCTGGCCGTCGCCGGGCTCACGCTGATCAACGCGCTTGGGGTGCGGCAGGGAAAACACGTACAGCGGGGCCTTACCGTCGCCACGATCGTGGGCCTGCTCGTCCTCATCGGGGCGGGCCTCTTTCTCGTGCCCGAGTCGGCCGGGCAGGCGGCCGCCACGGGGGCCTCGGAAGGCGGGGGCGGGAGCTTCGGCATGGCCATGGTCTTTGTGCTCCTCACGTACGGCGGGTGGAACGAGGCGGCCTACCTCTCCGCCGAGGTCCGCGACCTTCGCCACGACATGACGCGGGGGCTGCTCGGGAGCCTCGGCCTGATTACGGGACTCTACCTGCTGGTGAACTGGGCCTACCTGCAGGGGCTCGGCCTCGCCGGCATGGCGGGCTCGGAGGTCGTCGCGGCGGACCTGATGCGCGCGGCCCTCGGCGAGCCGGGGGCGAAGCTCATCAGCCTGCTGGTCGTGGCGGCGGCCCTCAGCTCCACAAATGCGACCATCTTCACCGGGGCCCGAACCAGCTTCGCACTCGGCCGGGACGTTCGCTTTTTTCGCTTCCTGGGCCGCTGGGACGCCGACACCGAGACCCCCGCCAACGCCCTCTTCGTCCAGGGGGCCGTCGCGCTCGGGCTGGTGGGCGTGGGCGCCTGGACTCGGCAGGGGTTCGAGGCGATGGTAGACTACACGGCGCCGGTGTTCTGGCTGTTTTTCGGGCTGGCCGGCGCGGCCCTCTTCGTTCTCCGCCGGATCGAGCCCGAGACGGATCGGCCCTTCCGGGTGCCGCTGTACCCGGCCGTTCCGCTGCTCTTCTGCGCGGCCTGTCTGTACATGCTTTGGTCCAGCGTGGCCTACGCCGGCACCGGCGCCCTGCTGGGCGTCGGGGTGCTGCTGGCCGGCATTCCCCTGCTGGCCCTGCGGACGGCCCGCTCTCAGGAGGCCTCCTCCTGAGCCCCCTCCACTCTCGCTCGCGTCCTCCTCCCCATTCACACTCAACGCCCCATGTCCCGCCTCCAATTCCTCCCGGTCGCTTTGCTCGCCCTCGGCCTCCTGCTGGGCCACGGGCCTCGGCCCGGATACGCCCAGCAGACGGACACCACCGCAGAGACGACAATTCCGGGCCTGAAGATGCCGCCCGAACAGGAGTCGGACGTGCCCTACGTACCGACCCCCAAGCCGGTCGTCGACCGTATGCTGGAGCTGGCCGACGTGGACGAGACGGATGTCATCTACGACCTCGGAAGCGGAGACGGGCGCATCGTGATCCGTGCGGCGCAGACGCATGGGGCGCGGGGCGTCGGCATTGAGATCGACCCCGACCTCGTGAAGAAGGCCCGCAAGAACGCCGAGGAGGCCGGCGTGGCCGATCTCGTCGAGTTCCGGCAGGGGGACCTCTTCGAGGCCGACATCAGCGAGGCGACGGTGGTAACGCTGTACCTGCTCCCCTCGGTCAACCAGAAGCTTCGCCCCATCCTGTTTGAGCAGCTGTCCCCCGGCACGCCGGTGGTGTCCCACGACTTCGACATGGGACGGTGGGCCCCGGACCGGACGGTCGACCTGGACGGGGATACCGTGTACCGCTGGACCATTCCGGACGAGATCCCCGGAGACCTGGACGAGTAGTCCCTCTCGGCCCTGCACGGCCCCTCTCACTCACGCCCCTGTAGACCGCTCGTCGCATGACCCTGTTCGGCCTTCCACTGGGCACAGCCGCGGCCCTCGCGTTCGTTGGGACCCTTCCCCTTCTCGCCTACGCCCTGTGCCGCGTCGATGCAAAGCGGGGGGATGGATACGTGACGATCCTTGGTCATCGCTCCTCAGCGTCCTAGCGTCCCATGTCAATCGGCCTCTCACTGACGTTCGGGCTCTACCTCCTCGTCCTCGTAGGGATCGGGATCTACTTCTTCCTCCGCACCGAAACCCGGCGCCTCACCGACTACATGCTCGCGGGCCGTGACGTGGGCACCTGGCCCCTGGCCCTCTCGGAGGTGGCCTCGGTGGCGAGCGGCTGGACGTTTTTCGCGTGGGTCGGGGTCGGGTTCACCACAGGCCTCCACGGGCTCTGGTTCTCGATGGCGATGCTCGTGGTCGTTCTCTTCTTGTACCGCTACGTGGCCCCGACCTTTCGGCGACAGTCGGAGGCGCTCGACAGCCAGACGGTGGTCGACCACCTGGCGCTCGTCTTCCGCGACTCCCCGTGGGGCCCGTGGATCCGGTGGACGGCCACGCTCGCGGTGGTGGTGTTCATGGCGTCGTACATCGGCGCGCAGATCATCGCGGTGGGGGAGGCCATGGAGACGGGCCTCGGCCTCAACTATTCAGTGTCGGTGGGGGCTGGGGGCCTGGCCGTCGCCCTCTACACGGCGCTCGGCGGCTTCGACGCGTCGGTCTGGACCGACTTCGTGCAGGGGCTGCTCGTGATTCTGGCGGCCCTCGCGCTCCCGCTCGTCGCCATCGCGGAAATTGGGGGCTGGGGCGCGTTCGTGACGGCGGTGCGGGCCGCGGACCCGACGCTCCTGTCGATGACGGCGGGGCAGACCGGCACCGCCCTCGCGCTCTCGGTTGGCTCCTGGCTGGCGTTCGCCCTCGGCGCCCTCGGCCAGCCGCACGGACTCATGCGGTTCCAGGCCATCCGGTCCGAGCGCCTGCTGAGCCGTGCCTCGGTCATCGCGCTGGCCTTTCAGGCCCTCCGCCTCACGGTCCCGCTCTTCATCGGGATGGCGGGCCGGGTGCTCTACGGCTCAATGAACGACCCCGAGTCGGCGGCGATGGAGATGATGGTGCAACTCTTCCCCGACTGGTTCGCGGGCTTGCTGCTGGCCGGCATCATCGGGGCCGTCCTGTCCACCTCCGACTCGATGATGCTCGTCACCGCGGCGGACCTGACCCGCCTCTACGAGACGCAACTCGCCGACCGCGTGCTCCCGGCCCGCATGATCCGCCTCGGACGTGGAATCGTGGGCGTGATGGCCCTGCTCGGGGTCGGCCTGGCCTACTGGCGGCCCGGGACGATCTTCGACATTATTGAGTTCGCCTTCGTGGGCCTCGGGGCGACGCTCGGGCTGCCCCTCGCCTTTCTGGTCTTGTGGCCGCGCACGACGGGGGCCGGCGTGTTCGCGGCCGTGGCCGCGGGCCTGGGGAGCGCCATCGGCAACCTGTACCTCTCGCCCGCCACGTTTCCCATCCTGGTGTGGCCCATCACCCTGACGGCCTTGCTGGGCGCGAGCTACGCCACCGCCCCCTCGTCGCCCGTAACGGCTTCGTCGTCGTAGGCCTACTCGTACACCGCGTCCGGATCGAACACCTTCTCGCCATCGGTCGTCCACCCGTCGGCGGCGGCGCGGCGGTGAAAGCACGACTGGAAGCCGGTGTGACAGGCCCCGCCCTCCTGGTGTACCCGAAAGAGCAACGTGTCGCCGTCGCAGTCGAGGCGGGCCTCTTCGACCGTCTGGGTGTGGCCACTCGTCTGCCCCTTCACCCATCGCTCTTGTCGCGAGCGGCTCCAGTACACCATCCGGCCGGTGTCGAGGGTTTCCTGAAGGGTGTCGGCCGTCATGTACGCCATCATGAGCACCTGGTCGGTCTCGGCGTCCTGCACGATCGCGGGGATCAGGCCGTCGTCGGTGAAGTCGGCAGCGTCGAGAAGCGGGTCGCTCATTGCGGGAGACGGCAGGTTCGAGGCAGGAAAGAAGTATGAGGTTGATCGTTCGAACCTGTCTCCAGGCCTGCTGTTTTACCCGTGGCATGAACAACCTTTCTTCCTCAATGCGCCGCGCCCTTTCCCTCCTGGCCCGCCTCCCGCGCCTGCTCTTGATTGGGCTGGTGCGCCTGTACCAGCTCGTGCTCTCCCCGCACCTGGGGCGCACCTGCCGCTTTCACCCGACGTGCTCGGCCTATGCGATCCAGGCGTTTCGGGAGTACGGCGCGCTGAAGGGCCTCGTGCTCGCCATCCACCGGCTTCTTCGCTGCCACCCGTGGGGCGGACACGGCTACGACCCCCCGCGGTGGTTCGGAGAGGAGCATCCGGCCGCGGACGGCCGACCGAAGGCCACAGAAGAGCGGCAATGAGGCTGCTTGCATTTTTTCCCATCCGGTCGGCCCCACGGCGACCGTGCTGGGTTTGCGATGCAAACAGGTTTGCCCGGAACATCAACCACTCCGAGCAAACTCTTCTCCAGCGGTTGTTTGCCGTGCAAACGAGTCGGCTTCCCCAACAGGCCTCTCCTCGTCCGATGTCTTCCGCAGGAGCACGCGCGTCGGGCCCGCCTCGCTCTCCCGACTCGGTCCGGTTCTTTACTCAGTTCTATCATCAATTGAAGGGGCTCTGCTACGCGCCTGCAGGGGGACTGCTTCTTCTCGGCGTGCTCGGGGGTCTGCTGGTGCGTCCCCAGATCCTGATTGATGGAGCGCCCCTCGGAGCGCCTGCCCTCCTCGTTCTCACGTCCCCATGGATGTGGTACATGCACCGACGCTACGAGAGTGCGTATGGGCGGGTCCGAGGCCGAGGGGGACACGGGAGTTCCCTTGGGGATGTGTGGTCGGCATGGACTTTCATCCCCCTCTTGACGGGAGCCCTCTGCTGGATTGCACTCGTCACGTTTTCCATTCCCCTGCACACCCCCCTCGGCGACAACCATTTCCTCGTGTTTTTCCCAGGGTGGGTGCTAATTGTTGCGAGCCTACCGGCACCGCCCCCTCGTCTCCGCTGGACGTACGCGGCAACGGGCGTTCTCCTCTTCCTGGTCACTCTCCTCCCTCTGATGACGCCCAATATGGTCCTGGTGCAGGCCGTGAACTGCGGGCTCCTCGGGGCCGTCATCCTCGGGGTCGGGCTCTACAACCATCGCCTTCTCGTCGGCACCCTCGGCCCGATGGACGACCCGGAGGTGAGCGCCGATGCGTGATTCGGGCTCCGACGTGCCGTTTGAGCGTCTCGCCGAACTGGACAAGCTCATCCACGAGCCCGCGCGGCTGTCAATCCTCACGGCCCTGTCGTCGTGCGGGCAGGCCGACTTCACGTTCCTACAGCGCCTGACGGGCCTCACGCGGGGCAACCTCTCAAGCCACCTGTCGCGGCTCGAAGAGGCGGGCCTGGTGGACGTGGACAAGTCGTTTGCGGACAAGACGCCCGTGACGACCGTGTCGCTGAGCGAGAATGGCCGTCGCACGATCGCCCACTACTGGGACGACCTGCAGGCGCTCCGCGACGCGGCCGATCGGTGGGGCGCCGACGATATGGACGCCACGGAATGATTGGAACGACCCTGTCCCCTCGTCCCACTCCCACACGTTCCCGTCCGGCTCGTCTTCGGTCCACGGGGAAGTCACGGCACAATCCACGAGGCACGAGGTACAGCCGAACGGTCTGCCCAGTCACAACCTCCTCTCACCCCGCCGCCCGTCCACTCGCACATGCCGTCGCCCACGTTCCGCCTCTACAACACGCTGACGCACGAGACCGAGCCGGTCGAGCCAATCGAGGAGGAGCACCTCCGCTTCTACAGTTGTGGGCCCACGGTGTACATGTACGCCCACATCGGCAACTTCCGGTCGTTTCTGACGGCCGACCTCATCCGGCGCACCGCCGAGGCAATCGGGTGGGACGTGACCAACGTGAGCAACATCACGGACGTCGGGCACCTCACGCAGGACGATCTCGTGGACCCGGGGGGCGAGGACAAGATGCAACGGGCCCTGGAGCGGGAAGGCGAGCGCTTCGCCAACATCTACGACCTGGCGCGCCACTACACGGAGGCGTTTCTGGAGGACTGGGGCGCGCTGAACCTGCGCGAGCCGGAGGTGCGCCCCCGCGCCACCGAGCACGTCACGGACCAGCTGGAGGCCGTCATCGAGCTCGTCGAGAAGGAGCACGCCTACACGACCGATCAGGGCGTCTACTTTTCCGTCGAGAGCGTCGAGGACTACGGGCACCTCAGCGGCAACACGGAGGCCCAACAGCTACAGGCCACCGAGCGCGACGTGGTGGAGGACCCTGACAAGCGCGACCCGCGCGACTTTGCCCTGTGGAAGCACGACCCGCAGCACCTCATGCACTGGCACAGCCCCTGGGGCTGGGGCTACCCCGGCTGGCACATCGAGTGCTCGGTAATGGGCATGCAGTACCTCGGCGACCGCTTCGACCTCCACACCGGCGGCGAGGACCTGATCTTTCCACACCACGAGTGTGAGATTGCCCAGAACCAATCCCTCGCCGGGCACCAGGTTGTCAACTACTGGGTGCACACCCGCTTCCTGCAGGTGGAGGGCGAGAAGATGTCGAAGTCGAAGGGCAATTTCTACACCGTCCGCGACCTCATCGCCCCCGGCCCGGACGACGACCACGTTCCGGACTCGGTTCGGGAGCAGGGGGGCGTCGATCCACTGGCCCTCCGCTACGCCCTAATGCAGGGCCAATACCGCAAGCCGTTCAACTTTACCCTCGATACCCTCCACACGGCGGCCCGCCACGTTCGCCGGTACCAGGACGCAGCGGACCGCGTCGACGCGGCCCTGGCGGCGGACGCCGACGGCCCTGACGAATTGGGCGGCCGGCTCGGCCCCATCTACGACCGCACCCTTAAGGCGATGTGCGACGACCTCAACACCCCCGCCGCCACGGCCGCCGCCCTGGAGGGCGTGAAGGCCATCGAGCAGACGGATCGCCTCAATGGGGCGACGGCCCAAAGCGCCCGCAATTGGCTCGACCGCACGAATGCGCTCCTCGGCGTCGTCGAGCCCGAGGCGGACCAGCACACCGACGCGGGCTCCGAAAACGGGTTGGCCCCCGCTCACCTCTCCGACTCCATCGATACCCTTCTGGAGGACCGGGAGGCCGCACGCGCCGACGGGGAATACGCCCGCGCCGACGCCATCCGCGACACGCTGGAGGCGCTGGGCATCGAGGTCATGGACCGCCCAGAGGGCACGGAATGGCGCCGAACGGTAGAGCTGGAATGAGGAACGGGGACGAATACAACGTGACCCGTGAGGCGGGAAAGAGATTTCACTCCCCGTCGCCCCTCACGCGTCCCGCATCACGTCGCACGATTCACGCACCACTCCTGCGGCCATGAGTTCTTCTTCCGACTACGAGATCCCCATCCGACCGAGGCGACTCCGATCGACGAAAAACATCCGCCGCATGGCGCGGGAGACGCGGCTGTCGACGGACGACCTCATTGCGCCCCTATTTGTGATGGCGGGGGACAATCAGCGGGAAGAAGTCCCGTCGATGCCGGACACGTACCGTCACACGATCGACCGGCTCGTCGACCACGCAGAGACGCTGCATGCCCTCGGCATTCCGGCGGTGGCCCTGTTCCCGGCCCTCCCCGATCATCTGAAGACGCCGGACGCGGAGCACGCCCTCGACCCCGATCACCTCTACCCAAACGCGATCCGGGCCCTCAAGGACGCCGTGCCGGACCTGATGGTCATCACCGACACGGCCCTCGATCCCTACAACAGCGACGGGCACGACGGGATCGTGCGCGACGGCCACATCGACAACGACGCGACCATTCAGGTGATGCGTGAAATGGCGGTGCTCCACGCCGAGGCCGGGGCCGACATCATCGCCCCCTCCGACATGATGGACGGGCGCGTGGGCGCCCTCCGCGCCGCCCTCGACGACGCCGGCCACGCCGACGCCGCGATCCTGTCCTACACCGCCAAGTACTCGTCGAACTACTACGGCCCGTTCCGCGACGCCCTCGACTCGGCGCCGGAGGACAGGGCGGAGGCCCCGAGCACGGACATTCCTGAGAACAAGGACACCTACCAGATGGACCCGGCCAACGGCGAGGAGGCCGTCCGCGAGCTCATGCTCGACCTCGACGAAGGGGCCGACATGGTGATGGTGAAGCCCGCGCTTCCCTATCTCGATGTCATCCACCGCGTACATCAGCACAGCGACGTGCCGGTCGCCGCGTACAACGTGAGCGGCGAGTACGCCATGATCAAGGCCGCCGCCCAGAACGGCTGGCTCGACGAAAAGAAGTGCGCACTAGAGGCCCTCACCGGCATCCGCCGCGCCGGGGCCGACGTCATTCTGACCTACTTCGCGGAGGAGGTGGCCCGCTGGCTGGAAGAATGACGAATTTCAGGGGGCACGCTTCAAATTCGCTGTCCCCCTGTGTACGTTCCCCCCACACCCTCATCCCTCCATCCTCGACCCCCACACCTTGGAAATGGCAGTTGAGATTACCCACATCGACTACAGCGACCTCTCCGGCGGCCTCGTCCGCATGATGGACCGGTTCAAGGAGGAAGGCACCCTCACCGGCGAGATCGAAGACGACGACCGTCTGCGCGACGACCCGAACGCCGCCCTCCTCGGCCTGCTCTACGACCAGCGCGTCCGCGCCGAGTCGGCCTTTACCGGCCCGCTCCGCCTCAAAGACCGCCTTGGCCACCTCGACATGGAGGCGATCGCCGAGATGGACTTCGAGCCGTTCCAGGAGCACTTCTCTGAGTCGCCCGCCGTCCACCGCTTCGTCAACAAGATGGCGGAGAACACCCAGAAGGTGGCCGCCCAGGTCGCGGACGAGTACGACGGCAACGCCGCAAACCTGTGGAACGACGGTGCCGACCTCTCTCGCGTCGAGAAGCGCCTGCAGGACCTGCCCGGCTTTGGCCCGGCGAAGGCGTCCAAAATTAAGTACGTCCTGCACTACTTCGGCCACCGCGACTTCTCAGACGAGGCGTAGGGAGCGCTGTTCGAGACGAATCTACCGCACTCGTACGGAAGAGCGGCCCCCAATCTCTCCGCGGACGTGGATTCCTTCCCCCCTCCGGCGTGCCGAGACGCCGTCAGCGAGTCGGGAAACGAGCCTAGAAGCGCGGGGAACGGGACTCAGACACGCCGGAGAGGCCCGTGCCCACACAGGCGACGCCGCCAACCGACCGTTCTGGTTCCTACGTTCGTCGGTTGGCTGCCCGGTGTGCGGCACGGGCCCCCTCGGCCGGTACAGATTCACTGCGAGAAGCGGAGGCACGGGGTCGGCCCCCACACTCGACAGTGCCGGTGTCGAGCGGCGGCGGACCGCTACGACCGCGAACGGAGGGTCTGCATCATGTCCTCCACAAACTCCCCGTCAATTTCCGGAACGGCGTCTTCCTCGATGAGCCGTTCGCGCCTCTCTGGGGTCGCCTCGAAGAAGCGGGCCATCGTGTCGCCCATGGACACGACCCAGGCCCACTTGGCGTCGACCATGCCCGCGCCGGTTGCCGCGTCGTCGCCCGGCCCCGCCGAGTCGCCCATTGCACTCTGGCCCTTGGTCACGTCCTTGGCGGCCTGGTTGACGAGTTTCTTCTTCACCTCGGAGGGGCTGAGGGAGCTGTTCTTTTCCAGCATCAGGGCCACCACCCCCGCCACCTGCGGGGCTGCGGCCGACGTTCCGCTGAAGAGGCCCCAGCTGTCGTCTGCGGCCCCGGTCGACGAGGTGTCGAGCCGGCTTCCCGGCGGCACGGGCAGCATGAGGAGCGGAGCGGGCAGGGACGATACGTCGTCCCCGACCATCCCGCAGAGGTCCGGCACCTGCCGCCCCGCGTACAAACTGCTGTCGAAGCTGGCCGCGTAGCTGGAGGCCTCAAGGTCCAGGTCCGGATAGTTTACGTGGACGCCCCCCACGGCAATGACGTCGGGGTGGCTCGCCGGAAAACCGTACCCGTTTGGACCATTTCCCGCGGAGAAGCACACGACAATGCCGTTGTTTACGGCGTTGGCGATCGCGGCCTCCATCGCCTTCAGCGTGTTGTACAGGGAGCGGCTGCGGCTTCGGATGTCGCTCCACGACGTGCCCGGCCTGTCAACGGACCAGCCCCAGCTGTTTGTGATGATGTCTGGACTCTGATTGCAGGCCTTGTTGAACGCCCCGACCGCGTCGTTCCCCATCTTTACCGGGATGAGCTGGGCGTCTGGGGCGGCCGCAAAAATGTTGGCCGCCTCCCCGGTGCCGTGCCCGTAGTTGTCCTGCGACGGGTTACTGGCCCCGGGCCCGAGTATCGTTGAGCGCGTGCGGTAGCCCCGCCGCTCGTAAAATTCGTGCTCGTAGAATCCGGTGTCCGGCATTGCCACCTCGACCTTCGACCCGGTGATGCCGTTGCGGTGTACCCGCGTGGCGCGGAGGATCGTGGCAACCTCGTCGGGCACCGTGAAGTAGTGGTACGCGTCCGAGTGCGGTTCCGCGATGGGCGAGAGGGGACTCTCCGTGTGGAACTCGGGGGGAACGACCGGGGTGACGCCCTCCGCCCAGTCGCCCAGCGCCCCGGCCATTTCTTCGCCCTCCTCTTCGACATCAACGTACTCCGCTTCTTCGCCGTCGAACACTTCCTTTTTCTTGCCCTCAAGGGCCACCCCAAAAACATCCTGGAACTGCTCGGCCGAGCCCCCGACCGAGATGGTTGCTGGGCCCACGTCCAAAATGCGAAATCCCAATTCTCGGAGTTCACGCTCGGCCTCCTCCGTAACGTCCGGGTCCGAGTTGTACTCGTCAACATTCGCTCCTGTGACGGGCTCTTCGGTTTCGAAAAGGGAGCGTCCTCCCTTGGATGTGGTTGAGATGATGGTGACGATTTCCTGATCTGCTTCGGCGTCAGACATGATCGTTCTGGTGTGTGATGAACAAGGTCATTGAGGGTGAACGTCGGGTGTGCATCGAGCGAGCTAATGAAACTCAGGGGGAACGGGGAAGGTGATCTCGTCCACGAAGGCCGCAAGCGCGTCCGGCACCTGAACCGGCTCCGCTGCCTCGTACGCTTGGCGATCGCCCGGCTCCGCGTCGGCAGATTCGGAGCGCGCCTTCAGCGTGGTGTCAAACACCTCTTCGAATCGGTCCTTGTCCCCCGAGATGGAAAGCCCCACCTCACTGGCCTGAACAACGTCAAACCCGAGGCCGCGGAGCGCCTCCTTCGCGCCCTCAATCGCATTCGTTCCGGCCCGGTAGTCGTCTACAGTGTCCGACGTAATGGGCTCGTCGGCGTCCAACACAGACGACCCCTCGGCGGACTGGAGACTCACCTGGGCAACCACGCGATCGGACATGTCTCTGCTCTACCGATTCGATGGCCAACGCAGGGGGCGCGGACAGGCGGATCATGGGACACTGCGCCCTCCGGATCGGGGACGATACGCGTCTGCCCCCGACAGATTGAGACGAGGGCCCCCACAGCCGTTGGACTGCGCTGCGGTGCCCCCAAGCCCCTCCTACTCCCCGTTTTGAGGGCATCGCCTTTCTTACGGCCCCCGTTGAATGATCTTAGCATGTTCTAAAATTGGAGGTGAGTGCGTGTTTGTCAACACTTCTCCTTAATTTAATATTTTGTTAACAAAGATCCGCCCGTTTTTGGACCCGTCCGCCTGGTGGGGGCCTCGTACCGCCTTCCGCATGTGCACTCGCCTCTTACACATCAGAGTAGCCCACCCCACCTCCCCCTGGCCTGTTGTCTCAAAGCCCACCGCAGTGCGCTTTGGCGGCCCTCGCCGAGTCATCCCCCTGGTGGAATGGTCCTTGTTAGGGATTTGACCACATTCTAAACGGAAACTGAGGTTCTCGGCGCATCTGTTGTTCGTCTTTTGCTGGGTTCAGACGACAACCTGCGCGTCGCACGCCCGTCCCGAGCCGAGAGGGGGCGCGTGGATGGGGGCTCCCGAACGCCGCGCGTTCTTCCAACGAACCGACCCGACACGCACCGACATGGAATCCTCCAGGACGCCGACGGCGCAGGACTGGCTGCGCGGTTGGACACTCACCCACATCCCGAACGAAAAGGAGGCGGAACGCCTGGCGCAACGCCTTCACACCCACCTGAAAACGAATGGGCTTCACGACCTTCAGCTGTCGGAGGAGGTGCGAGCGGAATTGGAGGCATTGATGGGGACGGCACAGGACCAGAACGCCCGCTCCCCGGCGACAGTGGTCCAGGAGATTTTATCCGATCACCTGCCCTCCGAGACCGCCACGGCGGCCGCGGCCCCGCTCGCCTTTCGCACCCTGAACCAAGGAGAGCGGACCCTCGAGGTTGATGTTGAGCAGAAGATGCCGCCTGCACTGGCCACAATGATCGAGAAAATTCTCCGTGCCCACATCACAGACGACGGCGTGGCCCGGATCCAGACGATGTACAACGAGCTGGGGCCCGAAGGGCTTCGGCAATGGATGCTAGGTGCCAATTAGCGGACGTCGCCCCCCGTGCGGTGAAGGCCTTGGTCCCCTGGGCGAGTGGCACGACGGCCCCCTACACGCCCGGCGTGGATTCGGGCTCGGCGGGGTCCGCCGCAACGGGCTGGTCCTCGGGGTCGGCCGGACCCGTCGGCGACGTGTCGTCGACGGACGTCTGCTCCTGGTTGCGTTGGGCCGAGGCCTGCGCCGCCGGGGTCACGTAGTAGTAGGCCGCCGCGACCCCCAGGTTGAAGAGGGCCGCGCCCACGCCCAGTGCCGCCCCCAGGTAGCGGGGCCCCGACAGGGCGAGGCGAATCATGACCGTCGCCGCGGCGAATCCGGAATTGCGAAACACCACGTGGTACGTCACGCTGTGGCGCAGCGACATCAGGACAATGAGGATGTCGCTGAAGATAAGCACCGTGTAGAAGGTGTTGAAGAAGGGAATGGCCGCTCCACCGAGGAGCGGGGCCGTCACAGCGTACACCGAGAGGCCGGCCAGGATGAGGAGCAGTCCATTCGCCACCAGCTTCTTCTGTCGGACGAAGAATTCCTGCTCCCCCTCCGACTCGGTAATCGGCTGGTGCACCTGCACCTTGTAGAAGACGCCGAGGATGACGAAGATGGCCAGGGCCGCCGTGGCGTCCACGACGAGGTACTGCACCGCCTCCCGCCCCGCCTCCATGCTCCACCGAATGGGCTCCTGCTCGAACTTCACAAGCTCCTTGAAGGAGCGGCGGAGCAGAATGAGCGAAAACACCTCAAACTGCTTCCCCGCCGTGTCGGCCACGCTTGTGGCGAGGCCGACAACGAGCCCGACGAGCTCCACCACGAGGAAAAGGGTGAACGCGACGTCGATGGCCCTGAAGTGATTGGTAGACACCGCACGCCCCACCGAGTCGGGCAACAGGCCCATCCGGCTCAGCTCAATCGCCACGAGGGCGATCAAAAACCCCCCGACGAGCACCTGGGCCACCACGCGGCGGGCCCCTTCGCCCTCCCACCACCCCTCGAAAGCGTCAAAGACACGGCTGTTGAAGCGAAGAAGTGCAGAGACGACACTCATGGGAACGCACGCGACACCGTAAGGGGGAGCATCGGGGTGGATACACCATGCGCACGCCGGATCGGGAGTTGTGCGGCGCAGATGGGTACTGCAACGCCACTGCCTGTTCGTCGTTCTGACGCTCAGGTCCGTGCCCGGGACGAGCTAGAGCGTCTCTGGGTCAATCTCCACCACCTGGCGGTTCATCATCGCGAGGGTTCGGGCCGAGTACGACTTCACGAGCCGGTGGTCGTGGGTGGCCACGAAGAGGGTCATTCCCTGCTTGTGGAGGTCCAGCAACAGCTCGTGAATCTCGTCGGCCACGGACGGGTCCAGGTTCCCCGTGGGCTCGTCGGCCAGAAGGACCCAGGGGTCGTTGGCGATCGCCCGCGCGATGACGACGCGCTGCTGCTCGCCCCCGGACAGCTCGTGGGGATAGCTGCGGTGCTTGTGACTGAGGCCCACCCGCCCCAGCACCTTCGTTACCCGGCTCTGCACCTCTGAGGCGGACGTGCCGGTGGCGTGGAGGGCAAAGGCGACGTTCTCGTACGCCGTCCGGTCCGGGAGGAGTTGGAAGTCCTGAAAGACCACCCCGAGCGAGCGCCGGAGGTACGGAATGGCGTCCCGCTCAATCTGGTCGGACCGGTGGTCCCCGATCTGGACCACCCCGGAATCGGGAAACAGGTCCATATAAAGCAGGCGCAGAATTGTGCTCTTGCCGCTGCCCGTGGGGCCCACCAGGTAGGTCTTCTGCGACTGATCGATGTGGAAGGAGACCTCGTCTAGAACCGAACGTTGATCACCGTTCGGGAGGGAGAACGAGATGGATACGTCGCGGAAGTCAATCACGGACAGGAAAATCAGGCCGGGCAGAGGAGCCTACAGGATCGGGGTCCAGGCGGGAAGGGTCAACCCCCTTCCTTTCCTGTCAGGCGGAGACGCCCCCGACGGACAGGGCCCTCGGTGCACCACCGCAAGGGAGCCCCCACAGGCCTGGGGCTACGTCGTGGGCGTGGCCTGCTGGTGACGATGACGGGCAATGGCCACGGCCAGCTCCATGGCGTTTCGCATGCTGCCCGGCAGGGCCATTCCCTTGCCCGCGATGCCGTAGGCCGTTCCGTGATCCGGGGAGGTTCGCACGATGGGCAGCCCCGCCGTGTAGTTGACGCCGTGATCGAACGCAAGGGCCTTGAAGGGCACGAGGCCCTGGTCGTGGTACATCGCCAGCGCCGCGTCGTGGTCGGCGTCGAGCTGCGTCCCAAAGAACCCATCCGCCGCCATGGGCCCCTCGACCCGAAACCCTTCCTGCCGCGCGGCCCGCAGGGCGGGGGCGATGACCTCTTCCTCTTCTTGGCCGAAGGCGCCGGCCTCTCCCGCGTGCGGATTCAGCCCGAAGACCGCAATCTTGGGCTGCTCGATCGCAAAGTCGTCGCGCAGGGACGCGTCGATGACACGCAGCTTTTCGAGGATGGCCCCCTCGGTGACGGCCGACGGCACCTCCGACAGGGCAGTGTGACTCGTTACGAGCCCCACCCGCAGCCCCCCGGCCACCATCATCATCGTCGGCTGCGGGCTGTTCGTCCTGGCCGCCAAAAACTCGGTGTGGCCCGGCACGTCGTACCCGCCCTGTCGCACTGCGTCCTTGGAAATGGGCGCGGTCACCATCGCGTCGACGGTGCCGGCCTGGCAGGCCTCCACGGCCCGTTCTACCGCCCGCATCGCCAGGCGCCCCCCCTCTGCCGTGCTGGAGCCGAACATGACGGGGGGCTCCGGGTCCTCGGCCACGTCGAGCACCGCCACGTCTCCGTGGGGCACCGCCTCCGGCACCTCGTCCACGATGTGAATGTCGAGGTCCGAGAAGCCGAGCACGTCGGCGTGCACCCGCAGCACGTGCGCCGACCCAATCAGGACCGGGGTCATGGACGGCATCAGGCTGGGGTCGTGCAGGCTCTTCAGCACCACCTCGGGCCCGATTCCGTTCGGGTCGCCCAGGGTGATGGCGAGGCGCGTGGGGGCGCCGTTCGGCGCCGGCGGTTCGGGGCGTTGAAAGGTGGGGCGCTGAATGTGCATCGGGGCGTCGGGTCGGTTCGAAAGGACACGTTGAAGACAGCAGCGAGCGGAGGCCGAGCCGGAGCGGGGGGCCCGCGGTCTCGGTCTTCGTCGACGGGCGCCGGGCCATGCGGCGGCCGTCCGCCAATACGTTAATCGCCACGCACGGCCAACGTCACCCGTCGGGGCACAGGGTTTCGGTGCGATTCACAGCGCCAACGGCCCCGACGCGTCACGTCGCGTCGGAGGGGTCGTCCAGGAGGGTTTCCAGATAGGACTGGTCCTCCGGGGAGAGGTCGTCGTCTGGGGCATAGCGGGCGTCGAAGGCAATGTAGTCCGACGCCGCGTCGATGACGGTCTCAATGGTTTTCTCGAAGGTCGGGCGTTTGACGTACGCCCCGGCCGCATTGCGGTGCCCGCCCCCGCCGAAGTGACGGGCCCACTGGTCGACGCGCACGTCGGCTTCCGATCGGAAGCTAATCTTGGCCCCATCGTCCGTTTCCGAGAAGAGCAGTGCGGTTTTCACGTCCTCGATCGACAGGACGTAGTTGACGAAGCCCTGCTTGTCGTCCCAGCTCGCCCCCGTGTCCTCGACCATTCGCTGCGTGACTACCGAGTAGCCAAGCTGGCCGTTGTAGCGGAGGCGGATGCGGTTCAGCATGCGCCCGAGCAGGCGAAGGCCCGGCATCGATTTTCGGTCGTAGATGGTTTCGTGGATCGGCGCGGGGCCGATGCCCCCCCGCTCCAGAATGTCCGCCACGCTCCGGTGCAGCGCCGGCGTCACGCTGCTGTAGCGGAAGGAGCCGGTGTCCGTCATGATGGCCGTGTAGAGGGCCGTGGCAATTCCCTCGTCGATCAGGTCCGGCGCGAGGCCGTCGATGATTTCGTAGACCAGTTCGCCGGTGGCGGCGGCCTCCTCCCGAACGAAGAACACGTCGAACCAGTGCTCCGGCTCCAGGTGATGATCGACGAGGACCGTCATCGCGGTGGCGTCCCGCACGAGGGACCCGACCTTGCCGATGCGCTCTTCGTCGTTGGTATCGAGCACGAAGGCCACCTCCGCCTCCGCCAGCGCCTCGTGCTGCCCCAACGATCCATCGAAGACGGCGATGTCCCCGGCGCCGGGCATCCAGTCGAGGTTGTAGTCCACCTCGTCGGCATTGACCATCGCGACGGACTTTCCCATTTTCTCCAGAAAGCGCCCGAGGGCCAGCTGGGACCCAACGGCGTCCCCGTCCGGACCAAGATGAGTGGTAATGAAAAACCGATCGTGCTCTCGGATCAGCGCAAGTACGTCGTCGAGCATGCGGCGCCTCCAGGGCTCCCGTGGGCGAGATGGCGTAAATAGCCTACACCTAACGGAGGGCCCCCACGAAGGGTTCAGCCCACATGGGGACGTTCTCGTTTGCGTCCGCGACGAGGAGTGCGGCGGGGGACCGGTTTTAGAAAGTGAATGAAGCCCCACAGCGTCCCTGTATTGACCAGACGTAGTAGGGATTTTCGAAAATGGAAGGCAACCAAGACGCTCTTTAGAAGGCAGTGGGGGACTGGCCGGCGGGGCTCCTCATGTGTGTGGTGGACCCGGTCTACTCTTTCGTCCACCGCGGCGCTGCGTCGTTGCTGAACACCCGGCCTGAGCGGATCTTGCGGAGGGCGCGCCGGCCTCGCTGGAGCGCCGCCCTGCCAAGGCGCTGCAAGATCCGTCCAATCAGGGCGGGCCGCCATCTGACGCGGGGCCGGGAGTAGTCGTAAGCGGAGAGCCACCGCCCCGCAATGACCTCCACGACCACCCGCTCCGCCTCCGGCATTTGCGCACGCCATTTTTCTCGGTTGGAGGCATCAATCTCGCGAGCACTTTTTTGCTTCCAAGGCTCCCGGTCGGGATCAAAGTGCTGGTCTTCTTGCTGACGGGGTTGGAGCATCGCCTCGTGGAACGGGGTTTCTAAGAAGGCGCACACGTCTCGGAGGCAAGCCTCGGGATGTACGATCAGGTCTTCGTACCGAAGCGCAAAAAATCGGCCCTTGCGGTGGGTCCGATAACGGTCCACGAGGGCCGCGTAGGTGCGCCACGTCCACGCCTGCTCCGGCGCCGTGCGTCGGCTCCACGGCAGATTCCGCAGTGAAAGCACCACGTCCCGGGGGTCGCGAATGATGGCCAGGAAGACGGCATTGGGAAACTGGCGCGCCATTTCGGGGACGTGCCGGAGATGGTCCGGGGTCTTCTCCCCCCATGCCGGGGCCTCTGAGCGCGCAGTGTACGTCTCAATCAGGGCACGGAGAATGTCCCCGTGAGTGGGGGCCTCCAGGGCGCGGAGCCGGCTGCGAATGGCAGCCCACTCGTCATCGGCGAGTGCCATGTCGTGCACGCCCGGCTGCTGGTTGAGTCGGGCAAGCATCCGCTCCACGTCGGCCCAGCCGTCGATTTCCCCTCCGGACCAGCACCGCGCGAAGTAGTGCGTCTCCGGAGCGATCACGAGGTCGGGATGCGCGTCGAGCAGGCTGCTGAGCAGCGTGGTGCCCGAGCGCGGCATGCCGACCACGAACACCGGATGCCGGGGAGCGCGCGACTCAGTCATGGGCCTCCAGGACGCGACGATAGAGCGCGACGGTCTGGCGGGACAGCCGGGGCCAGTCGAGGTCGTCCACGGGCGCTCGTGCCGCCCGCTCGGTCGTCCGGGCCCACGCCATGCTCTCAGCCAGCGCCGATGGGGTGAGCTCGCCCGTGTAGGTCCGGACCCAGTCCCGCCCCACCCGCGCTCGCAGTTCCGTCATGGCACCGCGGTCTGGAACAAGGATCGGTCGGTCGTACGACAAGGCAAGCAGTGCCGAGCCCGAGTGCATGATGGACTCGTAGGGGAGGACGACGAGATCGGCGCCTGCGATAAGGGCCGGCATCTCGTCTTCTTCGATGAACCGGAGGGCCGTGCGGACACGGGCGTCCGCCTCGGCCGCCGCCTGGACGCGCCCGCCCAGATCGTCGGAAACGGGATTCCCGGCGACCACGAGACGCGCCGCCGACCGTTTCCACTGCCGGAAGGTTTGAATCAGGGACACGACGTTTTTGTACGGCCGAATGCGCCCCACGAACAGCATCACCGGGGCCGCCGGGTCGAGGTCAGACTGGCGCCGAGCCTCCGCTTTGGCGACGGGTTCCGGATAGGCCGTGCGGTAGTGGCCGTGCGGCACGATCGCGCTCGGGACGGACCGGAGCACAGGGAAGCGGTCGTAGGCCGCCTCCCGGGCTGTCTCACTGAGGCTGATGATGCCGTCCACCATCGGGAGAAAGAGCGGCCAGAAGAGACGCTCCAGCTGCGGGTGGTACGACTCGTGCGGACCGAGGTCGTGGACCGTCCACACGAGCCGGGTGCCCCAGAGCCGGGCCCACGCAAAGAGAAGCAACTCCGCCGCGACGTAGAAGTAGGCCGCCCCTGGCGACCGGTAGCTCAGAAAGTCTTCCGGCCAGTGCACGTGCCAGATGTCGTAGCGGCGCTGGAGGGGTTCAAACATCGAGAACCCATCCACGTCCACTCGTGCCTCCGTCTCCATCGCCTCATAGAGCAGGCGGGTATACGGGTTGCCGTTCTCGCTCGAGAATCCCGGCCAGCCGAGCACCCTCAGCGGTCGGCCGGGCCCGGTGCCGTTGCCTCCTTCCGGTCGATCATCCGTCATCAGCGATTCGGTCGTCGTCCGTAGTTAGCCAGTCAGAAAAGGAACGGTCAAGCAGCGCCTCTAGCCGGCGCACGTCGTCGCGGTACGCGTCCACCAGGCGAGCCCGGGCGGCGTCCGGCAGGGGCGGCTTTTGCAGGTTCGCGTTCCGCACCGCCATGAGGATCCGGTCGCGCACGGCCTCCGGAAGCACGAGGCGCGACCACCGCCGCAGGAAGTGGTCCGGGGTCCCGATAAACCGGTGCAGCCAGTCGAACTGAGGCACCCCCGTGGCGCGGCGCCGAACCCCGGTGTCGGGCGTAAAGGACGGGTCTACGCCGAGCATCCGGTACACGGTCTTGGCGAAGCCCGCAGGATTCGTCGTGAGCTCGTCAAAGCGGTAAATGTGCAGTTGGTCACGGTCGAAGTAGTCCAGATACCGCGCCAGTTGCCGGCCGTAGAGCCCCATGCGCCGGTAGTGCCACGACCATTCCCATCCTGCAGCCACCCGCTCATCCTCCGCGTCGAGGGCGGCCTCGAAGCGGTCCAGCGGTTCGCGGCCGCTCTGGACCAACTGGAGGTAGTGGGAGTGGGCCCGCACGATGGGGTTGCGGAGGATCGCGATGAGCGAGGCGCCCGGACACTGCTCGTGCAGGAGGCGCGGCGCATCCTGGTCGTAGAGGTACACGGGCGAGGCTTCCCCCACAATGGCCTCCCCCCTCGCGCCTGAAAACAGGGCCTCGTACTCGTTCATCGTGTAGACAACCCCGGACTCTCGGTTCGCCTCTCGGTCTCCTGGCCCGGCCATCTCGGGGGGGTTCTCCCTGTACGCAAAGTAGCACGGCTCCTTCACCGGACTCATGAACACATCCGGGTGTTGCCGTAGGTAGTCGTACAGCGAGGTCGTCCCCGACTTGGCCGCCCCAATGACGAATGTGTTCGGCATCGCCGCCATGGGTACGTCCCCGAATTGCGAAGGGCAAGTGCGTGGTTCAGCGCGCATGGGTTTCTTCTGCGTTACGTCCCGGGGCCAGGGGGCAGGGGCCTTTCGAGACAGAGGGTCTTCGGCCTGGGGTCTGAGATCAGTTTGCGACGTGCTGAGGATGCAATGGGGCCCCCGGAAGACACGACGCCACGCTCATTGTCCACTCTTTTATGCCCCAGAAAGCAAAAGCGTGGTAAGCAACTTTGGGAGGGATCAGATGATCCCCGCGTGGCCTTCATTGAAGACGGATTGGGACTTCAGGCCCCGCGAACGGTACGACCGGGGGCACCTCGGTGTCCTGCGTCAATCCTCGACCAAAACCTGCCCCGTCCCTCGATACAGTCAGCATTCACTGATTTCTTGAGGGGGTCTCCTGCCCAACAGCGACAAATTCGGCGGCCGTCCCCAATGCGTTGACGCCTTTGTTTTCTACGTTTCCACATGAGCCATTCGTCGGAGCACGACGCCCCGTCTTCCCACGCCCGTACGGATGAGGGGGACGAGGCGCCTGACTATGCCGACCGCATTCTGAAGGGAGGAGGCTCGGTCTTTTCCGGCTCCCTCATTGCGAAGGCTGTCGGGTTTGCCCTGCAGGTCGTTCTCGGCCGGGGGTTCGGCAAAACCCTTTACGGCCTCTACAGCTACGGGCTTTCTGTTCTTCGGATTGTCCGCGAACTGAGTACGCTCGGCCTTCAGAACGGCGTGGTCCGGTTCGGGGCCGAGCACAGAGAAGACGGAAACGAGGCGGCGCTGAAAGGGACGTTCCTGGCCGTTGGCGGACTCGGGACCGGAGCCGGTGTTCTCATGGGCGGGGCGCTCTACCTGGCCGCCCCCTGGCTGTCCGAGGTCGCCCTCAGGAGTACGAACGATCCGCTCGTCTTTCAGCTCTTTGGGACCGCGCTGCCCTTTTACGTCTTCACCTATCTCGGCTCCCGCATGGCCCGCGCCCTTGGCCAAATGCGGGTGGACGTGCTTCTCGACTCGATTCTTCAGCCGGCCCTCTTTCTGCTACTTACGGGCATCATTCTGCTACTGGGACAGGGGTTCACGATGGCCCTATACGCCTTTCTGGCCTCCACTGTGCTGGCCGCCGGGGCGTCGGTGTACGCGGCCTACCGGCTGTTTCCTCCGCTCTTTTCATCCTTGGCCCCGACGGTCGACCTTCGGACCCTCCTGCGCTTTTCCCTCCCCATCGTGGGGGTAAGCCTCGCCAGCATAGGCCTCGCCCGGGCCGATCGGATCATGCTGGGTCCCCTCGCCGGGGAAGAGGCCGTGGGGCTCTACACCGCCGCGTCTAAGATGTCGGTCCAGCTCCGGTTTGTCCTGTTCGCGCTCACAGCCGCGTTCTCCCCCGTCATCTCCGAACTGTACCACAGCGGCCGGACCGACGAGCTGGCTCAACTGTACGCCGATACCGTTCGGTGGATCGCCCTGGGCACCCTTCCACTGGCGGTGGTCTTGATCGTGTTCGCCCCGGACATCATGGCCCTCTTCGGGACGGAGTTTCGGGAGGGTGCTCTTCTGCTTCGGGTGCTGGCGGGTGCCTACATTGTCGTCGCCGGGTCCGGGTCGGTGGGCCACATGCTGCAGATGTCGGACCATCAGGACTTTGCTTTTTGGGTGAACGCCAGCATGGCCGTGTTGAACGTAGGGCTCAACTGGATCCTCATTCAGTGGTACGGGGTCGTGGGCGCGGCCCTTGCGACGGGCGCGGCTCACGTTCTGGGCAATGTCTTTCAGCTGTGGGGGCTTTATCACTTTACCCACATCCAGCCGTTCCGGTGGAACCTGTGGAAGCCCCTCGCCGCAGCGGGAGCATCGGGAGCCGTGGCGTGGGTGCTCTTCGCTCAGCTCGCCTCTCTGAGCCGTTGGCTGGTTGGCATCCCCGTGGCCCTGCTCGTCTACGGCGGCGTCCTGCTCGCCCTGGGTCTTTCCCCCCGCGACCAGGCCATTGCGGACGACTTGTGGGCGGAACTGCGGACACGGCTGGGTGCGTAGGCCCTGTCCGCCGTGGGCCTCAGGCCCGCCAAGGCACAACGCGGCTTCTTCCGAGCGCTTCTTTTCCATGTCGATCCTTGATGCAGCGCAAACTGGTCTGAAACAACGGTATCTGTTCGCCCGCCAGCAAGTTCGCCACCTGCAGGCTGGGGTGAGCTATCTTTCCGGCCGACCGCTCCCCGAGACCCGATTCGTCTTGTTCGGGCGAGGACGCTCAGGGACCACGGCACTCGTGAGCATGCTCAACGATGTGCCGGGGCTGCGATGCGCGGGGGAGGTGCTCCACAACTACGTGCCCTTCCCCTACCGGCACATCCTGGGCCGCGCCGCCGGCTGCTCGGCAGAGGCGTACGGCTGCAAGGTTCTCAGCTATCAGATTAAAGACGTGCAGCGCCCCCCCGGACGGCGTGAAAACTTTCTCCGCACCCTTCACCACGACCACGGCTTCCAGGTCCTGTACCTTCGTCGGGAGAACCTGGTGCGCCATGCACTCTCCAACATCCGGGCGCGACGCGAGACATTTCACCGGAAGCGGTCCGACCCGACCGGCAAGCCGACGGCCCTGCATGTAGACCCCGACCGGGTGATGGAATGGATGCGAAGTAGCCAGGCCCTTCGACGGTACGAGGAGACGCTGCTTACCGACGTCCCCCACCTCTCACTGACCTACGAAGAACACATCCGCCACGCGGACGACCACCAGACGACGGTCGATCGGATCTGTGATGTTCTCGGGATCACGTCGGGACCGGTCGAAAGCAGCTACCGCAAGGTCGCCCCCTCCTCCATCCGGAACCGTGTGACCAACTACGAGGAACTCGCGCGGCGACTCGACGGCACCCCGTACGCCAAGTATCTCGACGAAGACAACGGATCGGGTCACGCCCCCGCCTGAAACGCAGTGTCATCTAGAACCGCGAGGCCGTGAATGCAGGCGTGGACGTTCGATGAGTACTGGTATGCGTCCACCAGCGCCTCCGTTGCGACGTCGACTTGCAGGATGGCCGCAGGCGAGACGCCGATGAACAGCGTGTCTTCCCGACGGGCGAGCCCCCGCACGAAGAGCGGCTTTGCGACCGATCCCTCGATGCCCCCAAACTTCCGCAGGGCCTCCTTGCCCCAGTACATGGGCACTTCCCAGCGGATGAGGTCCCGAACCCACTCGAATTCTGTGAGATCGATCGTTCGCTGAAGCTGCCCGGCATCCAGATCGTAGAACCGCACGGCCTTGCCGAATGAGTCGTTGACGATGGCGATCCCGTCGTTCCCAATGACCAGATTGTGCCCGCCTCGGAGATGCTCATGCTCCAGTACCACCTCCTCGGTCGTCAGGTTGGCCACCACGCCGTACGCGTTGAACAGCGCGTAGAGGGCCCCATTGTGGACCTCGACGGCGTTGAGGTGCAGGTGACTCTCGGCATCCGTGGCGGCTGGGTCAAGAAACCGGAGCCGATTATCGGCACTTTTGTCGATGTCCAGGGGACGCAGGCCGAGGGCCGCCTGGAGCCCATCCATCTCTCGGGGCCAGTATGCACGAATCCGATCCCCGGTTTCCAAATTGTACTCCACTGTCGCATCGATCGCCGTGGATGTCACCCACACCGTCCCGCGGTCCGTCAGCGCAATCTCGTGGAGCCCCGCCATCAGTCCCCCACTGATCGCGCCCATCTGGTTCAGGTGATCGTCGTACAGTTCGAGCGTGTGGTACGTAGACGCGACCAGACGCCCATTGACCTGCCGGACGCCCCGACACCCCCGCCCGTTCCCGCGTGGGTTTGGGTCCTCTTCGATGGTGGGATTGCGCGGGCGAATGGGCACGGTCGCCTCCACCGTCTTTGAATCCCAGTCGAGGAGCACCAGTTCGCCCCCCTCCGCAATCGGGGCCGCCCGGACCACGGTTCCGAACGCCAGCGTTGAGGGTTGTACCGAGGGCTTCCCAGTCATCGCCTCCCCCTCGGACATCAAGGAAAAGTCGTTCAGGGCCTCACGGAAAACATCGGGATCGGTCATTCGGCAGAGAATCGGCCGTGGATGAGACGATTGAACGGAAGATGCAGGAGTCCCCACGTAAACGACGTCCCGAACCGGTCCGCCGTGGGCCCTGTTTCGATAGCGCAAGCCAGTTCCCACTGTCGCCCCCCTGAGCTTTGTCCTGCAGTCCCACCGCGTGATTTCATGGATCGTCCCATCTTCATTGTCGGCTGTCCGCGATCAGGGACAGGAATACTGCAACAGCTGGTCCGGCTTCACCCCCAGGTGGCCTGGATCACGCCCTTCAGCAACGGGGTGTGCGGCAAGCCGTGGTTTCGACACGTCCCGCCCTCTGCTGCATGGTCTATCGAATGGGTCCTGCATCGCCTCCCCAATGCTACTTTGCCCCCGCTCCTGCGCGGCCCGTACGACGGCTCCCTTGGACTACCTTCAACCTTTGAGACCCACGAAGGGCACGCCATCTGGGACCGGGCGCTCCCGCCTGCCGAGGACCACCGGGCGACGGCGGAGAACGTAACCTCCGCCACTCGCGAGTACCTCCACGACGTCGTGCGCTGGCATCGAAGGTATCACGACCGCCCTCGGCTCGTTTGGAAAACCCCCAAAAACGCCTTTCGGCTCCCGTTTCTCCAGGCCCTGTTCCCACAAGCCCACATCATTCACCTGATTCGGGACGGCCGGGCCGTTGCGGCGTCCATTCTCAAACGCCGCCGGGCGAGCGGCGGGCTCCACCAATGGTGGGGCGTGCGCCCTCCGGGCTGGCAGTCCGTCCAGTCGGCTACTCCTGTTGAACAGGCTGCATGGACCTGGAAGCAATGCATTAGCCAAATTCGAGCCGACCTCGGCCGCTTTCCCGAGGACCACTGCCTGGAGGTTCACTACGAGTCTCTTCTTAACGCCCCAGGCCGGGTGCTCCGTCGCGTGTTCTCCACCGCCTCGCTCTCCCCTGAGGAGTTCTTCACGAGGGAGAACCACAGACACCTAGACAAGGTGCGCCCGCCCCGGACCACGTGGCGGATGCGGCTCCAGGCGGAGCAGATTGAGCGTCTCGAAGAGGCGATCGCGCCGACGCTACAGGAATACGGCTACGACAAGCCCGCACCGCCGAGCTAGCAATCCTTTCTGCCCCTACGCGTCATCGTCGCCGGCGCCCGCGCCTCTCTGCCGGCGCACCCGCATGCCAACGAGTGCTACGACGCCCCCGTAGACAAGGATCGTGCTCGCCCACGCGATCCAGGTGCCGTAGCGGTCGGCCGCCGGCTCGAAGCGCATCTCCACCGTGTGCTCTCCCGCCGGCACATGCACGCCGCGCAGCAGGTAGTTGGTGCGGTGGATGGGCACCTGCTCTCCGTCCAGGTACGCGTTCCAGCCGGCCGGGTAATACACCTCACTCGCCACGAACAAGCGGGGCGCATCCGTCTCTACGGTCCACCGGATCTCTTCCGGCTCGTAGTGCTCCAGGGTCACCTCGGCCGTGCTATTGCTGTCGAGGGGCACGACCGGCTGGTCGAGGGGTGCTGGAAGAAGGGCGGTCTGCCGCGGGTTGAACGTCGAGGAGCGCAGCCGCGACCAGGTCTGTTTCGGGGCGTCAACAACCTCCGTCTGCCCCACGAGAAAGCCGCGCGGCAGGGCGTCTTGGTTCTCCAGCACCAGTACGCCCGACTCCTGACTGCGGTAGGCCACCTCGGTCCCCGGCAACTGCTGACGGGCCGCGATGTAGCGCGTGTTCATCAGGTCGAGGGCGTTCTCGTTCGGCGGGCCCGAGCCAGTCACCTGCAGGATGTGATCAAGATAGTCTTGATAGCGCTGCAGCTTGGCCCCATGGTACCCCCCTACGTTTTCGTAGTGGTAGGAGGGGCGTGCCCTGCTCGTCGGGTCTCCCTCGACCAGCGAGAGAACGCGAAAGCGACCCAGCCCCCCGGCCGCCTGCTGCTTTTTCTTGATGAACTGGTCAAACGGGTACGTCGGGATGGACTGCTCCACCTCTTGGGACGAGTAGCGGTCGGCTCCCATGTACCGCGAATCGACGCCCCAGAGGTCGATGCCCACGATCGCCACGACCGCCAGGCCCGCCCCCCATGCCGGGAGGGTCTCGCGGCGGTACAGCACGAGCACCCCTGCGGCCAGAACGAGGAAGAGCATCGTCCGCTGCGTGTCGGTCGTGAGGGCGGAGCGCCGCTGCGTTTTGAGCTTCTGCATCTGCTGCTGCACCGCCTTTTGCACACGCGGGTTCTGGGGCGAGACGTTCGGGTTCTGACGAAGCAGGGCCTGCCGGATGCGTTGCTGCTCGTTGGGCTTCTCGAAGTCGAAGAACGTATTGGGGGCAAGCCAGACCAGCGCCACAATTCCGAACACGGCCCCGAATGCAATGAGAAGGGGGCGCTGCCGAGGATCGGTGGACTGCGCTCGTCGCCCCTGTCGCTCTCCGCGTCGCAGCGCGTAGTCCAGGCCAATGCCGGCCAGGATGGCGAGGGCGAGGGCCGTGACGCTCAGCCACATTTCCGGCCCCCGAAAAGCATCGAAAAACGGGAAGTACTGAAACATCGGCCCGTTGACCCAGGCGGCGTACTTGCCCAGGGCAAAGAGCGCCGTCCCGAGCACGCTGAGCCCGAGCCCCCAAACCAACCAGGTGCGCACGCGCCACACCGCCAGGCCGGCCAGGGCCATGACAACCCCGCCCATGTAGTGCGGCCCCTCCGTAAAGGTCTTGGGCCCCCAGTACGTTTGCCCGCCGCCGCCAAATGCATCCGCGACGACGAACGTGAACAGCTCCCCCGGCCCGTGACTCCACCGCATGGCCGCCGTCCAGCCCATGCCCCCACCGCCGCCTCCGCCGCCGCTTACGGCCGCCGCGGCCCCCCGCACCGAGTACTGCTTGTACTGGTACCGGGCCAGGTACGGCTCCGCGGCCATGGCGAGGCTCAACACGGTCCCCAGCGCGAGCCAGCCGGTGGACGTGGCCAGCTCCGGCACGCGCTCCTCCCGCCAGGCCCCAATGGCCTCCACAATCCACCACAGGAGGAGCAGCATGCCCGTGTAGAACACAATCTGCGGGTGATTGGCCCGCAGCTGAAGGGCCAGCGCCCCGGCGAACAGGAGGCCTCCTAAAAGGGACGGATTCCGAAGGGTATACACGAAGGCCAGGACGACGTACGGCGCGTAGGCCAGCGCCACGAACTTGGTCCCGTGCCCCACCCCGATGATGATGGGAATGTACGTCGTAAACCCGAAGGCAAGCCCCGACAAAAGCCCCGAGAGATGATTCCGCGTCAGGTAGAAGACGAGCAGGTAGACGCCCGCCATAAGCACAAACAGGAGGGATACCGGCCACGCAGCACCACGGACCAGGTTTACCACATCGTCGAGCTGTAGGACGGAGATCTGCTCGTTGATGTAGGGCATCCCGCCAAATACGTTCGGGGCCCAGCGGGCCCACTCCCCCGTCTCTTGGTGATGCTCTACCGTCACCTGTGCGTTGGCCCGAAAGGTGATACTGTCGGTGCCCTGGATGTTTTTTCCCTCGAAGACGGCGGGGGCGTAGAAGGCAAGGGCCACCACCAGCACGATTCCGAGGCAGCCCGCATGTCGTGTCGTCGGGGAGAGCCGCGTCCAGAACGTATCGGCCTGTGCGGTGCGCGGGGTGGGCGTCTGGGCGGAGGAAGCCATGTGAGCTGGGCACTGACGCAGTCGAGGCGAGACCGCGGGCCGGAGAACCCGCTTAATTTGACAAGCCGTCTCAAAACGGTCGGTCTATTTCGCTGTTCCGGCGGAAGGCGGCCACTAGAGGAACAAGACTGTCGACATGTCGCGGCGCTACGCCCCCGTACCGGAACCAGATCAGCCGCAATCTGCTAATGTCTCAGCCTCCGGCCCTTCCCCACACCCGTCTCCGCGCTCTCAGTGGACGATCTCGACCACTGCCCCCTCTGCCATGGCACGCACCATCGGCCCTTCACGACGTGCCGGGACCACACCGTTTCGGGGAGGTCGTTTGACCTTGTGGAGTGCACCGCCTGTGGGTTCCGCTTCACCAACCCGCGGCCCAGCAGTGATGAGATTGGACGGTACTACGACAGTGAAGGCTACACCCCCCACCAGGATACTAGTCAGAACGTCATCGACACCCTCTACCGGTGGGTGCGCCTCTACACCCTGCGCTCGAAACGCCGGCTTGTCGCCAGCCTCGTCGACAGCCCGCCCGGCCGCCTGCTCGACTTCGGGTGCGGAACGGGGGAGTTCCTGGCGCACTGCCGCTCGCACGGGTGGACGGCCTGCGGGCTTGAGCCCGACGAGAAAGCGCAGGAGGTGGCGGCCGCGACGCACGGACTGACCGTGGAGCCCCCCGAACACATCCACGACCTGCCGTCCGACCACTTCGACGTAATCACGCTCTGGCACGTGCTGGAGCACGTCCCGAAACTGTCCGACACAATCGCGGAGCTGCGGCGCACCCTCGCGCCCACCGGCACCCTGGTCGTGGCCGTCCCCAACTGCGCGTCCCTCGACGCCCAGTACTACGGCGCAGACTGGGCCGCGTACGACGTGCCCCGCCACCTGTACCACTTCCGCCCGCCCGACATCCGCCGCCTGTTCAACCGCCACGGCATGACCGCAACCGACGTTCGCCCCATGCGGCTCGACGCGTTTTACGTGTCGCTGCTTAGCGAGCAGTCCCGGGACGGGTGGCTTCTCCGAGCGCCCGTCGTGGCCGCGCTCTCTGTCCTCTGGAACGCCGCCTACGGACACCACTCCTCCGCGCAGCTATACCTCATCCGGGGCGAGTCGCCCCGCTAACCTCACCGCTCCGGCGCGTCGTCATTGCCCATCTCGCCTTTCGATTCCATGAACCGGGTCAACCTCTTTGTTATCGGCGTGAACAAGGCCGGTACGAGCTGGCTCTACTACCTGCTCGACCACCACCCCGACGTGTTCATGGCGGACGCCAAGGAGCTGTACTATTTCGGCGAGGCGGGCCCCGAGGAAGAGGGCCCAAAAACCCTCAAGGCGTATCACCGCCACTTTCCCTTCGACCAGGACTATCGGTACTTCGGCGACGCCACGGTGATGTACTACAAAAGCGCGGCGACGGCCGACGAAATCCGGGCCTACAACCCGGACGCCAAGCTGCTGGCGATCGTCCGCGATCCGATCCAGCGCCTGCTGTCCCAGTTTCAGTACAACAAGCAGCTCGGCCTTATCGACGAGGCCACCTCCCTGTCGGAGGCGCTCCCTGATCGGAGGTACCTCATCGACACCAGTCACTACGAAGAGACCCTTCCGGCGTACACCGATCGGTTCGGGGCGGATCGGTTCAAGGTCGTGAGCCTGGAGGCGGGACACGCAGATCCGGGGGCGTTCTGGGAAGAGCTTCTGGACTTCCTTGCCCTGCCGCGTGCCCCTCGCCCAGAGGAAAACGATCAGCCCGAGAATCCGACGGGCAGTCCAGCCTTTCGGGCCGTGTATCGCTCTACCGTTCGGCCCCTGCGCCGCCACTTTCCGCAGGCCTATCGCTGGCTGCTCGGAAGCACCGCGGCCCGACAGGCCAAGCTGGCACTCCTTCGTCTTCTGGGGAAGGCGGGGGCCAAAAGCGAAGCCCTCTCCCCCGAGATGGAGGCGCGGCTGCAGAAAGAGTTTGCCCCAACCTATGCCTATCTACGCGACCTCGGGTTCGAGGTGTACGCCGAGGCTCTCGAAGCCCCCTCCGACAGGTAGCCCCAGTCCGCTGAGCCCCGTTCGGAAGAAGACAGGGCGTCTCGTCACCAGTCGTTGTTCTCCTCGTAGCCGAGTTGCACGACCGCATCGCCGGCCAACTCCTTGAAACGAGCCTTTAGTTCGTCGTCGAAGTGCTCCTCCCACTGACTCGTCCGCCCCGATCGAAGGTGCGACTCTTCTTCGACCTCGCCAAAATTGCGCCCGGACAGGTTTTGAAAGCTGTAGTACCGGGCGACGTCCAGCCCGACCTCCACCGCCTCCTCGTGAAAACCGTAGTGCTCGAACAGAGCCTCAAAATGAGAGGCCTCGTCGGCGATCACGTCTTCGTACTTCAGCTCCAAGAAGGCCGGGTCGTCATATTCCCAGCGGAGCATATCCTGAAGGTCTTCTCCGCAGAAGCGCTCCATTTCCAGAATCATCCCTCGCTTCTTCCCCACGCTGTTCAGGGCCTCCCGAAAGCTCTGTCCGTCGTACTGCTCACGGGGGTGGTGGGCCCACTCCTCCTCCGTCCAGAGGTGGTAGTGGTACCCGGATACGACCATGTCTCGGGGGTCCCGGATCATGTGGGAGCCGCGGTACGGCGGAAGGGCCGACCGGTCGATGCGGCTGTGGTCCTGCAAAAACACCTCCGTGGACGGCTTCAGGGCATCCTGCCCGGCCCCCTGAAAGTGAAGGCCGTACTGCCGGGCCACCGTCGACAGCACCCGGGTAAACCAGACGGTGCCGCTCCGGTGGTGACAGCAGTGCACGAGCAGGGCCGGCCCCTCCTCCCCGAACGGGCTTTCGGCAATCAACCGATTGAACTGAACGACACCTTCGTTCAGTAGCATGAGGGCGCCGCCGGGAATGGAATTTTTCGCGGCCTTCCTCAGCGCATCGTATACAGCGTCCGTTGTCATCTCGTCATAGACAGATTAATCGGTGCAGACACGGTTTCTAGAAGGCAAATGGGGAGGATAAACGACAATCTCCCTCTTCTCAAACGGGCCCCTCGCCCCCCGCCGTGTCAGGAAGGCGGGGCTAACGCCTCCGCAATCGGTGTGTCGCCGCCGTACAGCGTGATGGCGTGCCCAATCGTGATGTCCCGATCCAGACACTCGACCACGACCTGTGCCACGTCGGCCCGGGGAATGGGATCGCCCGCATCGGGATCCGTGTCGACGTAGGCCGCGACGCGACCGGTGCCCTCCGCATCCGTAAGACGCGTGGGCCGCAGGATCGTCTCGTCGAGCGACGAGCGCTGGAGCGTGCGGTCGGCGACGTGCTTGGCCACGATGTAGGGCTTGATCGGCCCCTGTCGCGACTCCGGATCGCCGGCGCCGCGCGAGCTGATCATGACGAACCGGCCGATCTCCTTTTCTTCACACGCGCGGACCGCCCGCTCGGCCCCCCAGAGGTCGACCAGGATCGTCTTGTCCCACCCTGTGCTTCCCCCGGCCCCCGCCGCAAAGACGACCGCATCCACCCCGTCGAGGGCCGACGCAAACGCCGCCTCCAGATCCCCAAGCCGCGGCTCGGCCCCACGGCCCCGGATCGCCGCAAATTGGTCCTCAGAGCGAACGACACCGATGGGATCGTGGCCCGCCTCGTTAAGGCGCGGAAGGAGGCGGCGGCCGATGCCGCCGTGGGCACCGATGACTGCAACAGTCATTTTGGGACTGGGGAGGGGTGGAGAAACGGAGAGTACGACGTTCGCCGTACACGGTATTCAGGCTCCCCGGAGATTGTTGCACCCCCGGCATACCGTGGTGGGACGGACTCGCACTCCGGTTCGGCCTGGCCCGCCCACCATGGCCGCTCATTTGCCACGGCGTCGACCCCGTCACAATTTCGGGGAGTCCTACAGGACCGTCAGTGACCGCCCAGCCTGCGCAGGCCATTCCATCATCCTTCGACCCAGAACCGAAGAGAGCTGTTTTCTACCACGTGAGCCCCACTCGGATCATGTGCTGAACGTTCGTCTGGACGTAGCTTCCGCTCAGGGTCGCGGCGTCGATCACGTCCCCGACACTCGACGGCTCTTCCCGGGACCGGCCGTACGCTCGAAACGTGTATCCGGCCATGATCCCTGTGTCCTCCCCGATCAGTTCGGTGAAGTGGGCCTCCAGATTAAGGTCGAGGGTCCGGCGCATCCGTGTTCGCGACGCGCTGATGGGCGCGTCATCCCCAATGGTTCGGGCGGTCTCGTCGTCACCGCTATTCAGGGTCGTGGCCACCGCCGGAACGAGAAGGGCCGATCCCCGGACGTACAAATTGTCTTTAATGAAGTCCGGGCCGACGGGAAGCTGGAGTTGAGCGCCGCCACCGGCCCCGAGCCCCGCGCCGCCGCGATGCAGGTTCGACTGATCCGGATTCCGGGGCTGGAGGTAGCGGTAGTCGAGGTTGATCCGAATCGGGATGTACACGCTGATCGGCAGGCGGAGAAATTCATCGAAGAGCGTTGCATTTCCGCCGAAGAGCGCCTCCGCGCCGATGGTCCGCCGCGTGTCCCGGTCAAACTGCCCCGTTCCCAACCCAGAGGCATAGTCGACCATCAACGAACCGTTTGGCCCGGAGACCATGAGGGCCCGGGCCCCCCCGTCATAGTTGTATCCCCCCGACCCACCGAAGGTAAAGTCCGATGACAAATTGCCGACAGATAGCGCCGTTGGTCCATCATCGTCGTCCTCGTTCGCGTCCGGACGCTGAGCGACCGCCGATGGAGGCGCCGCAATGAGAATTAGACCGGCGAGAAGCCCCCCGAAAAGAACCCGCAAAGTCGCGGCCTCGTGATGTCGCTGCTTCATCGTTCGTGTGGAAACATTTTGTGTGTAACTACGAGGTTGATAGGATCCTTCGAACCAATCGATTGACTTTTCTTCAGCAACTCATTAATTCAGCTAATTGATCAATCAAAGTAAATTACAAAGCTAGACAAGATGTCGTAGTTGAATAGTTCACATGGGGGCTTCTTCAAGGTAGCTCAACCCGGGTAGAAGTGGAGTGTTGGGGGCAATCCTTCAACAGATAATCTACCATAGAGTGAGCACACAGATTTAGACCAGGCTCTTCCAATGCTTCTGGTCCAACCCCCCAACGCCACTCAATGCCCTAGAATCGATTCGCCGGCTCAAAAGGCATGGGCATTTTGTTTTGCTCTACGTGCCGTTCTCGGCCGCCTTGTTGACGTCTCCAGCGGAATAACTTTTTTATCTCGTTTTTTCTTGAGACGTGTCGTCGCACAGGTCTATTGACGAGTGGGAGCGGTGGGGAAGACCCCACTGACCCAACGATCCCCATTCTCTTACCAGAGACAACCGTCTTGCGGCACGAATCTCTTTTCGAAAGTCCATCGTGCTGTCAGCACTATCATGCTGGCAGTAGGAGTCTCTCTCGCCACTCTATTTCTCGTCAGGCTTGCGCATGAACAATCTACAGTGCCCCTATACCGTACGGTGCTTTTTTCTCGCCCTACTGGTGAATCTCTTCCTGCCTAACATTCTCCCTCGGCAGCTCGCCAGCGCGCAGGATGTCCCCTCTAAGGCTTCCTCAGGTGCCCCCGATCTCGGCGTTGTGTGGACTCCTTCTACAGCCCCCGACTCGGCCCTCGCCGCCCTCAACCGCATCGCAGCCACCGGCGCCACGGCCGTCCGGCTGACGCACCTCCCCGCCGATGCGGCAGCAGCTGCGATAGCGACCCAGGCCGACTCGCTCGGCCTCCGCCTGTACGTCGACCTGCCGATGGCGGACGGGTCGGCGCCCCGGCCCGACGAGGCACGGCCCCAGGCCGACGCGTCGCTGGATCGACTGCGTTCGCTCGCCAATCGCCACGCCTCCATTACGCACGTCGGCCTCGCGCGGGGCGCCAGTACGACCGGGGCCCGACGCTGTGACCGGCTGCGTCGCTGGACGGAGCGGATCCACGACGCGTCCGCCTCCCTCCACACCTACTACGTGACGCCATTCGCCCCTGCCGCCGATCGGTGCGCCGACGCCGTCGATCAGCCCCTGGTCGACCTCCGTAGCCACCCGAACCCTTTGGATCGCTGGGAGCGATGGCAGACCCAGACGGACTCGGTGGGGATCGGGGCCCTCGGCACGTGGGTCGACCCGGACGCCGCATCAGGGCTCCGGGTGCCCCACTCCGCGGAACGCCAGGCCCGCTACCTGGAAACCGCCCTGTCTCGGCTTCTCGACTCCACCCGTGCCGCCCCGCCCGTCGTGTTCGTTGCCCGCTGGCAGGACGAGGACGCGTCGCTCCTCCCCTCTCGGCGCTACGGCCTGCACGACGCCGCCGGGACGCCCCGCCCCGCGGCAACGGTGGTTCGGGGACTCTATTCGGGCACCCAGCGCACCTTCGCGTTCCCCGACGGATCGGCCCCGCCGGGCACGTACGGCCTCGTCCTCGTGGGCTGGGGCCTCGTGGCCGTCCTTGGGCTGCTGTACGCCAGGAGCCTGTTCGTGCGGGAGACGGCGGTTCGGTACTTTACGACCCCAGGCTTCTATCGGGACGCGCTTCGGGACGGGCGGGAGGTGTCGTTCGGGGCCAACAGCCTGCTTCTGGGCCTCGTAGGGGGCAGCCTGGGCGTAACAGCCGCCCGCATGGCCCAGTTGGCGGCGGCCCAGCCCGAGACCGAACGTGTGCTCGCCGCCCTGCCCCAGGTCGTTGGAACGGCGCTGGGGCCGGGCCTCGAGCACCCGACGCTGGCTGGGGTCGCCGTCGGCGGGGGGACGCTCGTCCTGCTCCTGCTCTGGACGGGGGCGGGGGTAACGATGGCTCGTCTCGGGACGCGATTCTCGATGGCGCAGGGACTCATGCTCGTGACATGGCCCTGCTGGCCCGTCCTACTGGCCCCGCCAATCGCACTCGCCACCGGTCCCGGCGCCCCACTGTCGCCGTCGCTCTTCGCCCTCGTTCTACTCGGGGGCGGCACCCTGGTCCTGCTCTCGGTGACCCTCCGCGTGCTCTTCGACTACTGGCGGGTAACCGACGCCCCCGCCTGGACGCTCCTGCCCTTCGTCGCCCTGAGTCCGCTCGTTCTTGTGGGCGCGTCCCTGCTCGTCGCGGCGCGGTACGGCGTGTCGCTCTCCGTTCTCTGGCGCCTTGCCGTCTATACCTAGCGCCTCGACCAGGGACCGATCACAGCGCCCAGGTGACCATTTCGGGGTAGAGCGTCAATGCCAGCAGCCCAAGCACCTGAATCACGATGAACGGGACCGCGCCCCGGTAGATCTGGGTGGTGGCCACCTCGCCGGGCGCCACCCCACGGAGGTAGAAGAGCGCGAACCCGAAAGGCGGCGTCAGAAACGAGGTCTGCAGGTTCATCCCCACCATCACCCCGAACCAGACGAGGGCCGCGTCGGCCGTCGCCCCGAACTCCGGCGGCAGCAGCCGGGCGGCCGGCGCCTGCAGCAGCGGAATGATGATGAACGCGATCTCGAAGAAGTCGATGAAGAACCCGAGCAGAAAGATCACGAGGTTGGCCACGATGAGAAAGCCGATCACCCCGCCCGGAAGGTTCGTCAGGAGCCCCTCCACCCAGAAGTCGCCCCCCAACCCCCGAAACACGAGCGAGAAGGCCGTGGAGCCCACGAGCAAGAACATGACCATGGAGGTGAGCCGCATCGTCTCGTCCATCGTCTCGTGGAGGGCATCCATCGACAGGCGCCCGTTGGCCGCGGCGAGGGCCATGGCCCCCACGGCCCCGAGCGCCCCGGCCTCGGTGGGGGTGGCCACCCCGGCGAAGATGCTGCCCAGCACGAGCAGAATGAGCACGAGCGGCGGCAGCATCACGAGAAGCACGCGTTGGGCGAGCCGCCCCGGCGAAATGTCACGGGTGTCGGCGGGCAGGGCCGGCGCCACGTCGGGCCAGAGGAGCGCCACCCCGCCCGCGTACAGGGCGTAGAGGCTCGCCAGGGCCACACCCGGCACGAGCGCCCCGATGAAGAGGTCCCCCACACTGATGCCGAGCTGGTCGGCCAGCACGATCAGCACAATGCTCGGCGGGATGATTTGCCCGAGGGTGCCCGCCGCCGTAATGACGCCGGAGGACAGCTCTTCGGAGTAGCCGTAGCGCAGCATCACGGGCATCGAAATGAGCCCCATCGCTACGACCGATGCCCCCACGACGCCCGTCGCCGCGGCCAGCAGCGCCCCCACGAACACGACGGCGATCGCGAGCCCCCCGCGCACCACCCCGAACAGCTGCCCGATCGTCGTAAGCAGGTCCTCTGCCAGGCGCGACTTCTCCAGCATGGTGCCCATGAAGATGAAGAAGGGCACCGCGAGGAGGATGAAGTTCGACATCACCCCGAAGATGCGGGACGGCATCGCCCGCAGAAGGCCCCAGTTGAGCAGCCCCGCCTGCTCGCCAATAAACATAAATGCGAGCGCCGTCCCGCCGAGGGAAAACGCGACGGGGTACCCGGAAAAGATCAGCAGAAGGGCCCCCGCAAACATCAGCGGCGCGAGAAGATCGGCACCCATGAGAACTTGCGTCGTTATCTCGAACATCTGCGTCAGTGTGCCGCATGAGGCGTGACTCGTGGCTCAGGCCCCACTCGCAATGCCCCCTCCTCCCTCTTCACGCATCACGCGTCGCGGGTCACTTTCTCAGAGGTCGCAGTCGCAGCCAGGGTCCGGCTTCAAGCACGGGCTCTGGCAGCGGCGGAACGCGTCCTCACCCTGCGCGGGGCCGGGACTCGCGATCCACCGGGTCCGTCACCTCGTGGCCGCGGAGCACCGCCACCTTCCGAACAATGAGGGCCACGCCCTGCGCCATCACCAGCAGGAGCGCCAGCGGGATGACGGTCTTGATGGGGTAGCGGGGCAGGCCGCCGGGGTCGGGCGACCCCTCCAGGATGGCCCACGAATTGCTCACGAACGGAATCGACATCCACAGCACCAGCCCGCAGAACGGCAGGAGAAAGCACAGCGTGCCCAGGATGTCGACCCACGCCCGGCCCCGGCGTGAGAGCCGACTGTACAGCACGTCCACCCGCACGTGGTCGTCGTACTCCAGCGTGTAGGCCGCCCCCAGCAGAAAGACGAGGCTAAAGAGGTACCACTGCATCTCGATCCACATGTTGGAGCTCAGCCCAAGGCCCGTATACTTGTCGAGGTAGCGGGCCAGGGCGTTGAACGCACCGACCCCCACCATCGCGAGGGTCAGCCAGTAGAGCAGGCGGCCGATCCGGTCGTTCAGGCGGTCGATGCGGCGGGCCCACCGAAGCCAGCGGTCCATGTGCCGGGTGGCGTTGGTCGTTCGCGGAGTGCGTGGGACACGGCAAGGGTACCGGTTGGCGGCCGCATCCGCAAGCGAACGGGCCCATTTCTGTCCCCAATCCCCCCCCATAACAGAAGGCCGCCCCGATCCGTGGCGGATCGAAGCGGCCCTTGACGGTTCTCGGAACGGGGGACCCCGCGCCCTAGGCGGCCACAGGGTCGGCCCCGGTCTCGATGGGTACGCCCACGAGGTTGCCCCACTCGGTCCACGAGCCGTCGTAGTTGCGGACGCGCGGGTGGCCGAGCAGCTGCGAGAGGACGAACCAGCTGTGGCTCGACCGCTCGCCGATGCGGCAGTAGGCAATGGTCTCTTTGTCGGGCGTGATGCCGCGCTCCTCGTAGATCTCTTTCAGCTCCTCGGCGCTCTTGAAGGTGCCGTCCTCGTTCACGGCCTCGCTCCAGTTGATGTTGTGGGCGCCGGGAATGTGGCCGCCGCGCTGCGCGCCCTCGTTCAGGCCGTCCGGCCCCAGCTTCTCACCGCTAAACTCTTCCGGGGAGCGCACGTCGACCAGCTCCACGTCGTCGCGGTCGAGCGTCTGCTGGACGTACCCGGAGAAGGCGCGGATGGAATTGTCGGGGGCCGAGGCCGACCAGGTGCCCGCCTCGTAGTCCGGCGTCTCGGTGCTCAGGGGGTAGTCCTCGGCGAGCCACTTCTTGCGGCCGCCGTCCAGGACTTTCGTGTCCTCGTGGCCGTAGTACGCAAGCTGCCAGAAGGCCCAGGCGGCAAACCAATTGTCGTTGTCGCCATAGAGGACGATCGTCGTGTCGTCGTCGATGCCCGAGCTGCGCAGCAGCGACTGGAAGTCTTCTTTCGACGCCAGGTCACGGGTCTGCGTGTCGGCCAGCTGTGTTTCCCAGTCCCAGCCCACGGCGCCGGGCACGTGGCCCTCCTCGTAGGCGGAGGTGTCGACGTCCACCTCGACAAACCGCACCTCGGGGTCATCGAGGCGATCGGCGGCCCAGTCGGTGGAGACGAGAACATCGGGATTCGCGTAGGTACTCATGGTTGAAGGATGGTGTTGGGTTGTTGAACGAAAACAAAGGGGGGTTCGGCAGTCGGGATGAGCGCGGGGAGGACGGAGACACACAGGGCCCTTCGTTCACGAGGAGACGCCCGCAGGGGACGCCACAGACACCCTTTCTGTCCAGATGGGAGGCAGGAGCGCTGTGCTCTCTCCTGCTTCAGCCCCACCGGTCAATCCACGCGGGATACAGTCTTGTCCCACCAGGAAGAAGATGCCCGGTGCGAAACGCCCGCATCAGGGCCGGAAAAGGCTCCGGGAGCCGACGTTATCCGCGACAGGACGCACTCATGCCACACAGACACGAACAGAGACACACCGGCGCAGTGAGGGTCCAGGCAGTGGACAAGAGGTGAGAACTGCGCACGTCGGTGTGACGCATTGCATGAACGCGGATGATTCAAAAGACGACCAGTGCCGTCTTTACGAACGACTGCTGGGTAACTTCGAGATGCGTAATTCAAACTCATACGACGGGTTCCGGCACCGCCGGTCCACTCGCGGCCTCCCCGTCGGCTCCACGAAGACGTTACGCTTCGTCGTCGGCGTACTGGTGCGCCCGCTTCACCACGTCCTCGTCGAAGTCGCGCTCCCGCCACTGCGCCAGCCGGTTGGCGACCTGCTCCTCGTACCCCTCTCCGCTCGGATCGTAGAAGTAGGTGCCCTGCATTTCGTTGGGCAGGTACTGCTGCGGCGTGTAGTGCTCGCGGTAGGCGTGGGGGTACTTGTAGCCCTCGCCGTGGCCCAGCCCCTCCTGGTCGCGGCTCGGGTCCTTTAGGTGCTGCGGGATGTCGTCGGTCTGCTCCTCGCGGACGTGGTCGAGCGCGTCGAAGTAGGCAAAGGTGCTGTTGCTCTTCGGGGCCGTGGCCAGGTAGAGACAGCACTCGGCGATCAGGAACTGCCCCTCCGGCATGCCCACGTACTCGAAGCCTTTGGCGACGCTCTGGGCCACCTGGAGCGCCTGAGGGTCGGCCAGCCCCACGTCCTCGGCGGCGAAGATGAGCATCCGACGCAGGATGAAGCGCGGCTCCTCCCCCGCGTAGAGCATGCGGGCGAGCCAGTAGAGCGCCGCGTCGGGGTCGGACCCACGCAGGCTTTTGATAAACGCACTGATGGTGTCGAAGTGCGCATCGCCCTCCTTGTCGTAGAGTACGGCCCGCTGCTGAATCGAATCCTCCGCCACGTCCAGGTCGATCGTGACGGTCCCTTCGGCGTCCGGCGCGGTGGTCTCGATGGCCAGCTCCAGGGCGTTGAGCACCGAGCGCGCGTCGCCGTTGGCCGTGCCGATCAGGTGATCCAGGGCCGCCTCCGTCACCTCCACATCGCGGTCGCCGTAGCCGCGCTCCGCGTCGGTCAGCGCCATGGCCGCCACCTGACGAAGGTGTTCCTCCTCAAGCGGCTCCAGTTCAAAGACGCGCGAGCGGCTCACCAACGCGTCGTTGACCTCGAAGTAGGGGTTCTCGGTCGTGGCGCCGATGAAGGTGACGGTGCCGTCCTCCACGTGCGGCAGCAGCGCGTCCTGCTGGGCCGTATTGAAGCGGTGCACCTCATCGATGAAGAGGATGGTCCGCGTCTGGTGGTGCCGGAGGCGGTTCTTCGCCTTCTGGACCGCCTCCCGGAGGTCGGTGACCCCACTCAAGACCGCGTTGAGGGAGGCAAAGTGCGCCTCGGTCGTCCGGGCGATGATGCGGGCGAGGGTCGTCTTGCCCGTGCCGGGCGGGCCGCAGAAGAGGACGGAGGACACCCGATCCGCCTCGATGGCCCGGCGCAGCAGCTTCCCCTCCCCAATGAAATGCTCCTGCCCCACGAATTCGTCGAGCGTACGGGGGCGCATGCGGTCGGCCAGGGGCGCGCGCTCCTGGCGGGCCTGCTCGGCCTGTTCGTCGAAGAGGTCGGGCATGGGCGATCAACGGGGGGCATTCTGACACGAACAACGCGAGGGCAGGCCCAACCCACTGGGCCGGGCTGCGTTTTCCGGCGGCCTACTGGTAGTCCTCCCGGACCGGGCTGAACACGTCGAGGATCTCGCACTCCGTGACGGCGCGGCCCGAGTGGGGGGTGTCGGGCGGAATGACGGCGACGCGGCCCGGCGTTAGGGTGTCGGTCGTGCCGTCGATCGTAAGCTCGAACTCCCCCGCCACCACGATCGAGATTTGCTCGTGGGGGTGGCTGTGCTCGGGAACCGATGCGCCGGCCTCCACCTCCCAGCTCGTGACGGTCATGTTCTCGCCGTGCAGAAACGCGCCCAGGTACCCGGGCATCTTCTCGGAGCGGTCAAGGGCGTCGAGCGAACGAACGGGCATGCCGGGGCGGCGTGTGAGACTCGGATGTCCAGTGCCCCGTATCAACCGCCCGGCGCCCCAAATCGTTGCGTTCCGTCACGGCCTTGGATGCCAGATCATCTCAGGATCCACATTGTCCGGCGGGATGAAGACGGGCGTGTTCGTCCCCGGCGGCGGCTCCGTGTACGGCAACCTCCCCGGGTCGACATCAGTCGCCTCGAATGTCTTCATCCTGGCCCCTTTGGCAGCAGCGAGAGGAATCGGGGCTCGACGGGAGCGAATCGACGAGGATCCGGCCCGGCTCCTCAAGACGAGTTGCGTGATGTGCCCCCTGCGTGGTCCCTGAGGGAGGCCCAGTTGGGGATTTTCTCTGAAGCCCCTTCGCACAGCCGAGCACGATAAGCACCAATCCAACGAAAAAACGGCGAGCTGAACGATTCGGGATGCGGATGCAGTCAAGGGGCAATGGGCAAGACCTGCTTCTGCGATGAAAACCACCACGTCGCCCAAATTATTATCTCCACGTGAAGAGCGGTGCTGAGCACAGGGGCACCTTTCCCGAGAAACGCCTCGAAGCAATTTTCCGCACCTCCAAACGGACAGCCTCGATCCGTTGCGTCCACAAAAACCCATCGAAACGGCGAGGCGGCCATTTCGGAGCATCCGCCGGTTCTATAGGTTGGGATTGTATCACCGAAACTGTTCATCCATCATGCCCCCATGAAAGACTACCTCCGAACACAGATCCGCCGTGTGCTCGACGCCCTGGGCGACGTGCCGGACGACTTCGAGATCGAGCTTGAGGCACCGGACCGCCCGGAGCACGGCGACCTGGCCACGAACACGGCCCTCCGCCTCGCCAGCGTGCTCGGCGACAACCCGCGGGCCATCGCCGACACCCTGGCGGAGCGGCTGCGGGGGCGCGTCGACCCGGCTCGCATCAAGAGCGTGGAGGTGGCGGGGCCCGGCTTCGTCAATTTCCGCTTCGCGCAGGACTACCTCTTCGACGGGCTCGCCGACCTCCTGGCGCAGGGCGACACGTTCGGGCAGACGGACGCCGGGGGCGGGCAGCGCGCACTGGTCGAGTACGTGAGCGCCAACCCCACCGGCCCCCTCAACGTGGGGCACGGCCGCAACGCGGTCCTGGGCGACACGATCGCCAACCTGTTGGCCTGGACCGGCTACGACGTCACGCGCGAATACTACTACAACGACGCCGGGCGCCAGATGCGCGTGCTCGCCCAGTCGGTCCGGGCCCGCTACGAGGAGCTGGCGGGCAACGTCCCCACCACGACCCTCACGCTCGACGACGACACGACCGTGGAGGTGCCCGAGTCCTTCCCCGAAGACGGCTACCTCGGGCAGTACATCGTGGAGATTGCCCAGGCCCTCTACGACGAGCACGGGGACGCCCTCCGCGCCACCGACGACCTCGCGCCGTTCCGGACGGCCGCGGAGACGGCCATTTTCGGGGACATCGAGTCCACCCTCCGCGCCCTCAACATCGACATGGACGGCTACGCCAACGAACAGGCCCTGCACGACGAGGGGCGGGTCGACGCGGTGCTCGACGGCCTCGCCGACGCCGGCTACACCTACGAGGAGGACGGCGCGCTCTGGTTCAAAACCACCGCGTTCGGCACGGAGGACGACACGGTGCTCGTGAAGCAGACCGGCGAGCCCACGTACCGCACCCCCGACATCGCCTACCACGCCGCCAAGTTCGAGCGCGGCTTCGACCTCATGGTCGATGTCTTTGGGGCCGACCACCACGCCGCCTACCCGGACGTGCTGAGCGCCCTGGACGTGCTCGGCTACGACACGGACCGGGTCGACGTGATTCTCTACCAGTTCGTCACGCTCGTGCGGGGCGACGAGCCCGTCAAGATGAGCACCCGCCGCGCCAACTACGTCACGCTCGACGACCTCATCGAGCAGGTGGGGGCGGACGTGACGCGCTTTTTCTTCTTGATGCGCTCCCCCGATACGCACCTCAACTTTGATCTGGAGCTGGCAGAGGAGGAGAGCGAGAAGAATCCTGTCTTCTACCTGCAGTACGCTCACGCCCGCATCTGCTCGGTGCTCGACAAGGCCGAGGAGGTGGGCTTCTCGCACGACGAGGACGCCGACCTGTCCCTGCTGACGCACGAGGACGAGATCGCCCTCATCAAGGAGCTGCTCCGCTTCCCGCGAGAACTACGGAACGCCGCGGACGCGCGGGCGCCGCACTTCGTCCCCAACTACCTGCGGGACGTGGCGACCGCCTTCTCGCAGTTCTACGACAACTGTCGCATTATTGGGGAAGAGCAAGAACTGGCGTCGGCCCGCATGCGGCTTGCACTGGCCGCAAAGACGGTCCTCAAGAACGGGCTCACGGTGCTCGGCATCTCCGCTCCCCGACAGATGTGAGAACGCCGGACGACGGCGAAAAGAACTGAATCGGTCTTGTCGGTCCCCCGCACGTTCTTCCTACGCTACGACCGGTCGGGAAATGGACGCCCCGTCCAGAATGGTGTCGAGCTCGAGCATCGTCACCGCCCCGTCGAGCAGGGCGTCGAGCCGGAGCACCTCGTCGGAGTCCAGCACGACCGTGGGGTGCCCGTCCACCCGGAGCTGCCACCGACAGTCGCGCTCGCAGTGGTAGACCTCACTCGCCAACGATCGCGTGGTGTCGCGCAGGCCCGGCACGTCCGACGACGCCAGAATCCAACTCGTGCTGCCAAACCGCAGACGGACGCGATCCTGCGTCGTGCGCTCCACGGAGCCGTGGTCGGTCTCGAAAAGGACGGACGTGTCGGACGGGACGGAAGAAGCCATGAGGGGCGGATCAAGGGTCCTGGGGATGCAACTGGCTATTTAGATCGAATCTAAATCGCCGAGGTTTCTGAATCTAGTGCTGGCGCGTGTAAAGGTTAGGCGAAGCCCTGAACGCGACGGGGCGGAATCGCTTGGTACAGTGTCAATTTTTTCACTTCCCCCACCGCTCGCATGCTCCTGCAGATCCACTGGGACGTCGACCCGACGATTTTTCGTTGGGGCATTCTCGCCCCGCGCTGGTACGGCCTTCTGTTTGCGCTGGGCTTCCTGATCGGCTTCTACCTGATGCGGCGCGTCTTTGAGCGGGAGGGCAAGCCGGAGGAGGACCTCGACTACCTGCTGTTTTATCTATTGGGGGGGACGATCCTCGGGGCCCGCCTCGGACACATTCTGTTTTACGCACCGGGCTACTACTTCAGCAATCCGCTCGAGATTCCCATGATCCAGCGGGGCGGGCTCGCCAGCCACGGGGGGCTCATCGGCGTCGTGCTGGCCATTTGGCTTTACTGCCGGCGCCGCGAGGACCAGCCGTTTCTGTGGTTGCTCGACCGCCTGGCGGCGCCCGTGGCCCTCACCGGCAGCCTCATTCGCCTCGGCAACTTCTTCAACTCCGAAATCCTGGGCGTCCCGACGGACCTTCCCTGGGGCGTCGTCTTCGAGCGCGCAGCCCGGGTGCGGCGGGGCATCGAGGCGGTCCCCCTCCATCCCGTGCAGCTCTACGAGTCGATCTGCTACTTCCTCATCTTCGGGCTCCTGTGGCGCCTCTATCAGCAGCAGGGGGCGGAGACCCCACGGGGACAGCTGGTGGGGCTGTTCTTCACGCTGATCTTTGGCGTCCGCATCGTGCTGGAATTCTTTAAGATGCGGCAGATCCACTTCGAGGCGGCACTGCCGATGGGGCTTAGCATGGGCCAGTTGCTTAGCGTGCCCGCCGTGGCGGTGGGCCTGTGGCTGTGGCAGCGGGCCTCCACTCCCTCCTCGTCCCCCACTCGTGCCTGAGCCTCAGTCGTCCCGTGGTCGGTTTCCGTCTCGGGTCCGAATCCCTCGCGTCGTGTCGGCACGCCGGCGGAGCTCCTCGGCACTTATCGAGTCCCCTGCCGCCTTGGTGAGGGAGAGGCCCCGCTCGGTGGCCGTGGCACGCACCGCCGACACCCGCTCCACAAACGCTGAGCGGCGCGGCCGTAGCGCGGCGGCCTGCTGCACGGCCCACCGGACCCCCTCCCAGACATCCATGCCGACATAGGCCTCCGCAAGAAGCGCGTACAGGGCGTGGCTCTCGTCATTGAGGGGCTCGCAGCGCCCCCGAAGCACCCGCCGCGCCTCGGCGTGCCGATTCATTCCCAGCAGGGCCCGCGCCTTCGGCAGGTACAACAGCCAGTACGACTGCTCCTGCAAGAGCGAGTCGGCCCGCATCAAGGCCCGCTCGTACTTCTGCTGCGCCAACAACTGACGGAGCATTTTTACCTCCGGTGGGGCGTACGCGTCGGCCAGGGCACGTGCCCGCCTGAAATCTTTCCGGGCCCTCAACGTGTCCCCCTGCGCCTGCTTGAGCTCTCCCAGCTCGTAATACAGGGGGGCGTACGGCTCCGCCAGCCGTGCAGCCAGCTGGAGGCGGGCGTTTGCGGCGCCGAGTCGGCCGGCCCGCTGGTGGGAACGGGCCTCCTCTGCAAGCCTCAAGGCCCGCTCCGGGACAGTGCCCGGGGCAACCCGGCTGGCCAATCGCCATCGCTGCAAATCATGTAGGAGGGAAACGTCGGTCACCTTTTCGAGCGCTCGGCCCCACGCGTCGGCGAACCGCGTCTGGTCCTCGGCGAGGCGTGCGTTCATCGCCGCAATGACCTCGAAGTAGGGCTGGGGCGCCGCCGGTCGTCGCAGACGGAGGCTTTGCATGATCTCGTCCCCAAAGACCTGTTGTCGCTCGTGAATGTTTTCGTTCACCAAGTCGATAATTTCCCGAAACTCGTTTTCCCATCCTTCCGACTGAAGCCGCTGCTGAATCTCTGCGTAGCGCGGCGTGCGAAGCACTGCCGGGCGGAGCGGACTGACCTGAAGGGTTGAGACAGAAAAGGCGGAATCCGGGGCCACCAGTAGCTGCGTCAGGGCGGCGAGGTAGAGACGGAGCTTCGGGTTCTCGTACGTCCCGCGCAGGAAAATGCGTAGGGTTTCGCGGCGATAGGTGCTGCGGACGTCGGAATGGAGTTGGTCGGCGGAGTGGACGAGGGTTTCGATTCGGTTCTGGACCGGCAGGTCCGTTTCCGCCCTCGCTTCGGCGTAGGAGACCAGAGCCGGCCGGATCGAATCGAGGCGCACGCGAAACGAGTCGAGGCGGGCGAGCCCCGCGGCGTCGGGCTCGGACACAAGGTCCCGCCGTAGCGTCCGAAACCGCGACCGGGCCTCGTCGAGAATCTGAGTGCTGGCGGTGTCGAGAAGCGCCTTCGCCTCGTCTACGAACGAAAACGGCGGGGGTGCGGGGCCGTGGAACGGGCGGAGGGCCCGAATGGCGCGGAGGGGCCTGCCGACGTGCAGGTGCCGCTGCCCCTCCTGATAAGCCCGCCGGAGGAACGGGTACGCTGGGGCGTACTGCTCGCTCAGCGAAAGCCCCCTCGTCGTGTCGATCGTGTGGCGGAACGTGACCGGGGCGAACCAATCAATCCGTGACTTGGGCATCGACATGACCGCAGCACGCGCCCCCTCCTCCTCTCCTCCGACCAGCGTCAGGGTCTCGGGGACGAGTGCCGAGGTGTCCTGCACCGGAGTGATATTCTGCAAGGTTTGTTTGTCGTCGGGGTCGAACGTCCAGTCCCCAGCCGGCCGGACTGCAAAATAGACCCGATCTGACGCCCGGACGACGCTCGTATCTGGCGGGACCGTGCCCTCTTCGTCGGCGTGGCCGATGGTCACCCGCCGCGCGTCGCCGAACACACCGCTCTCCTCGTACAGGAGCTCAACGGGTTGGGCGTGGAGGGGGCCGGTCCCCCCAATGATTCCCGTCATGCAGATCAGAAATGCCCCGAAGAGTCGGTGGTAGGCAATCATAGGTGGGCGCGTGCCGGTGACATCCGTCACTCAATGATGGAAGAAGATGATGGAAGGAGGAGTACAGGATCGGCGTGCCCGCCGAGATCTGCGACCGTGGAATCTGTGCCTTCGTCCGATCGGCCCGAACTCAGCCCGTGCGCTCACTGGGGCGTGCGCTGCAGCGACGGCCACGCTCCCGGGGCCTCCTCCGCCGCCCTGCATTTCGACAAGCTGAACTGTTTCTTGCGCACAAACCTTTGCGGCTTCGTCCACGCATTAAGCAATTCCGCCCCCCACCCCAAACGCAAATGATCGGCTCATCTTTTAGAGGGGGTTCCCTGTGGGGTGTCGCTAATTTTTCCTCGTCCATCCCGATGCCGCACGCATCGTGAAGGGGCCCGACGAGATCGGACACGGGGCTGTCTCGTTTCGGGGCGGCACATTCCGTTCGGCCTCATTCCGGGCTGGCCGCCACGCGGCGGAATACGAGCCCCCCTCCCTTCCGCATCGTGCTCGTCCCAAACGATCTGCCTCCCTTCTGCAGTTGACCCTCTCCTCACGCTGTGCCAGATTGTGTGCGGTTTCGTCACGGTCCCTCCACGAACCTCCTGCCCTGTGTTTACCTCTCCCCTCGTCTCCGAGCCGATGGCGATCATCGCGCTCTTCAGTGCCATCCTCGGCGTCGTCTTCTGGCTGGACTCATTCGAGGCCTTCGAGCCCGCGTTCAAGTACCTCCCGCCGGTCATCTGGGCCTACTTCGTGCCCATGCTGTGCACCACCGCCGGCCTGACCCCGGCCGAGAGCCCGGTGTACGACTGGATGTCGGCCTACCTGCTGCCCTTCTCGCTCTTCCTGCTCATGATCACGGTCGACCTGAAGGCCATCCTCCGCCTGGGGCCGATGGCGCTGTTCATGATGTGCGCGGGCACGCTCGGCATCATCGTGGGCGGACCGGTCGTGTTCGCGCTGTTCGGCCCGTTCTTCGAGGACCCGGTGGCCTGGAAAGGGTTTGCCGCGCTCTCGGGCAGCTGGATCGGGGGCACGGCCAACATGGTGGCGATGAAGCAGAGCTTCGGCACCCCCGACAGCACGCTCGGGCCGCTCCTGGTGGTGGACGTGGTGGCCGGCTACGGCTGGATGGGCGTGCTCATCTTTCTGAGTGCCTACCAGGCCCACTTCGACGACTGGATGCAGGCGGACACGACGGCGATGGACCGCCTGAACGAAAAGATGAAAAATATGGAGGACCAGTTGCGGCCCGTCACCCTGCGCGACCTCGCGTTGATGATCGGCCTCGCCCTCGCCGCGACCGTCGGGGCCAAGGCCATTGCGGGCACGCTTCCTGAGCTCGGCGACCCCACCGCCATCACGACGGACACCTGGGCGATTCTCCTCGTGGTGACGGGCGGGCTTCTGCTCTCGTTCACGCCCCTCCAGGAGATGGAGAACGCGGGGGCGTCCCGGCTCGGCTACTTCGCGCTGTACCTGCTCCTCACGTCCATCGGCGCGAAGGCCGACCTCGCTGCCGTGCTGGATGTCCCGCTGTACCTGCTGGCCGGGGTGCTGTGGATTCTGATCCACATCGCCTTCCTGCTAGCCGCCGCCCGGATGGTGAAGGCTCCCCTCTTCTTCGTCGCCACCGGCAGCATGGCCAACGTGGGCGGGGCCGCCAGCGCCCCCATCGTGGCGGGCGTCTATCTGCCGGCAATGGCGCCCGTGGGCCTGCTGATGGGCGTGGCCGGCTACATTCTGGGCATCTACGCCGCCCTCGGCTGCGGCTGGCTGATCGGGCTCGTGGCGGTATGATCCGCGACGTGCACGACCGTGCCCCGTGCGCCGGTCTCTCATCGGTGGTGAGACCGAAGGCAGGACGGCCCCGAACCACACATCCTCGTTCACCCGCCGTCTTCCTTCCATGCTTCTCGGCTACGACATTGGCAGCTCGGCGATCAAGGCGGCCCTGCTGGATCCGGACACCGGCAACACGGTGGCCTCCACCCGCGTCCCGTCGGACCACGAGATGAGCATGGACGCCCCGCGCCCCGGCTGGGCCGAGCAGCCGCCCGCCCGCTGGTGGCGCCACGTGCAGGCCGCCACGGACGCGCTCCGATCGAGGCCCAACGCCGACCTCCAGGCCGTGCAGGCGATCGGGATCACCTACCAAATGCACGGGCTCGTGCTCGTCGATGAGAATCACGAGGCGCTCCGTCCGGCCATCGTCTGGGCCGACAGTCGGGCGGTGGAGATTGGGAGGAAGGCCTTCGGGGCGCTCGGCACGGACTGGTGCCTGCGCCACCTCCTCAACAGCCCCGGCAACTTCACCGCCGCCAAACTGGCCTGGGTGAAGCGCCACGAGCCGGACGTGTACGACCGAGTCCACAAGGCCATGCTGCCCGGCGATTACCTCGCCCTAAAGCTGACCGGCACCGTCCGCACGACCCCGTCGGGCCTCTCCGAGGGCACGCTCTGGGACGTGCAGCGCCAGGGCCTGGCGGTCGACCTGCTCGACCACTTCGGCCTCGATCCGGACCTGTGGCCCGAGCCGGTGCCCACGTTTTCTGAACAGGGTGCCCTCATCCCCACTGCCGCCGAGACCCTGGGCCTTCCCGAGGGCATTCCCGTGGCCTACCGGGCGGGCGATCAGCCCAACAACGCCTTCTCGCTCAATGTCCTGGAGCCCGGCGAGCTGGCCGCGACGGCCGGCACGTCCGGCGTCATCTACGGCGTCGGCGACACGCCGGCCTACGACCCGCCGTCCCGCGTCAACACTTTCCTCCACGTGAATCACGAGCCGGAGGCGCGTCCCCGCTACGGCACCCTCATGTGCGTGAACGGGACCGGCATCCTCAACCGGTGGCTGCGCGGGACCCTCGCCGGCGCCGACGGCCCCTCCTACCAGGAGATGAACGCGGAGGCCGCCCAGGCCCCCATCGGGGCCGAGGGGCTCACTGTGCTCCCCTTCGGCAACGGGGCGGAGCGCACCTTGGGCAACCGCGACCTCGGGGCGTCGGTGCACGGGCTCAACTTCAACGTGCATGGCCGCCCCCACCTGCTCCGCGCCGCACAGGAGGGCATTGTCTTCGCCCTGCGCTACGGCCTCGACATCATGCGGGAGATGGGCCTCTCCGCCGAGACGATTCGGGCCGGCCACGGCAACATGTTTCTCAGCCCGCTCTTCGCCACCGCCTTCGCCACCCTCACGGACACGACCGTCGAGCTGCTTCGTACCGACGGGGCCGAAGGGGCCGCCCGCGGGGCCGGGGTGGGGGCCGGCCTCTATGCCGCCCCGAGCGATGCCTTCGGGGGCCTGGAGCCCGTGACGACGGTGCCCCCAAACCCCAAACAAGCCCCGGCCTACGCGGAGGCGTACGCCCGCTGGACCGACACGCTCGCTCACCAACTCAACCGCCCGACCTGACCATGTCCGACCCTTCACTCCACAGCCTCTGCCGCTGGACCTTCCACGAGGGCACGGGCCGATTCGTCCCGAGCGGCGTCCGCCCAGCCTGGGGGCCCGACCAGTTCGACACCGTCGACTTCGTCCGTCTGGTACGGAACGAGATTGCGCCGCGCCTGCCCGAGCACGTCGAGCTGGGCGTGGAGCTGCACTACGACAACGAGTATAACGAGGAGAATGCGGCGGACATCGCCGACGCCCTGGACGCGACGGGCCTGAGCCTGGCAATGGTGACACCGGGGGCCCATCTGCACTACGCCTACGGCGGGATCGCGTCGCTTGACCCCGACGAGCGCAAGGCGGCCGAGGCGTTTTCCAGGCGCAGCGTCGAGCTTGCCTACGGCCCCCTCCGCCCCGGCTGGAACGACGACCCGGCCAAGGCCCCCTCCCTCGTCGTGTGGAACGGCTCCTTCGGGTACGACCTCGCCACCCCCGAGCTGCGGCGGATGTACCAGAACCTGAAGGCAAGCCTGGCGACACTGTGCCAGTTTGAGGCGGAGCAGGGCGGGGCCCTCTTCATGACGCTGGAGCCGAAGCCCAACGAAGGGCACCCGGCCCTGCTCCTCCCCACCGTGGCGAGCGCCATCGTCATGTGGTACCGCATCGCGGAGGAGTTCGACGTGTCCCTAGGCCGGAAGGGCATCAACAAGGAGATCGGCCACTCCGAGATGGTGGGCCTCGACCCGGTGCACGACACGATCGAGGAGCTCGACAACGGGATGATGCACCACACCCACCTCAACAGCCAGGGCTACAACGACGGCATCTCGATGGGCGGCCCCGGGCGGTTCGATATCGACCAGGCCGCCCGCATCAACGGACTGAACATCGCCATGGCCCGCCTCATGCAGGACGCCGGCTTCGACCGTTGGAAGGGCCACGACGTGCAGGCCCGTCCCTACGACGACACCAAGCAGGCCCTGGGCCGCGCGGTGCGTAGCATTCTCAGCTGGGAGGCCTGCGAACACGCCGCCCGAAAGCTCGATGCCGACCTGCTGCACGACTTCCTCGCCGGCCGGGAGACGGCCCAGGCCGAAGACCTGATGCGCGAGGCCGTCGTGTCGGCCCAACACTGGTTCGACGACCACTTCGAGCCGATTGCGTAGCCCAGTGGGCTCCTGAACGGTCCCGCCCGGCATGCCGATCTGGCCTCTCCCGCAGACGACCGCGCCCCGGCCGCACAGGGGACCGCTGCGTCGGCGGGCCCCACGGACAGTGTGCCCTCACACCGGCTCGCGAAACGGAGGGGGCCGGCGACGCGCCCTGATGGGAAGACGCCGGGAATCCATTGATTCCCGAGCGGGCGTCATTTTAGTTGGGCACTGGACCTGAAGCCTCTCCGCCCCGGAACCGTCCTCCCTGACGCCCCGCGCTCGTATGCCCAATTTTTCCCACCTCCACTGCCACACGCAGTACTCCCTCCTCGACGGCGCCGCCGGCATTGAGCCACTCATCGAGAGCGCCGAGCGCCGCGACATTCCGGCCGTCGCCATTACCGACCACGGCAATCTCTACGGCGTCCCGGAGTTCTACACCACGGCCCAGAAGTCCGACGTCCAGCCAATCATTGGGTGCGAGTTTTACCTGACGCCGAGCGGCATTCAAGACCAGTCCGACCCGACTCGCTATCACCAGGTTCTCCTGGCGAAAAACCAGACCGGCTACGAGAACCTGATGCAGCTCTCCTCCACCTCCTTCCTGGAGGGCTTCTACTACAAGCCGCGCATCGACCTTGACCTCCTCCGCAAGCACCACGAGGGGCTCGTGGCCACCACCTGCTGCCTGCAGGGCCAGGTGCCGCAGATGATTTTGAACCAGGGCGAAGCGGCGGCCCAGGAAAAGTTTGAGGAGTACCTGGACATCTTCGGGGACGACTACTACATCGAGATCCAGGACCACGACATCGACGACCAGCACACCGTCAACGAGGTGCTGCTGGAGTGGGCCCGGGCGTACGACGTGGAGGTGCTGGCCACCAACGACGTCCACTACGTCAACCAGCAGGACCACGAGGCACAGGACATCCTGCTCTGCCTCCAGACGGGGGACGACTACAACGATCCCAACCGGATGCGCTTCAGCAACGACCAGTTTTACCTGAAGGACTCGGGGGGCATGATGGAGGCCCTCACGGGGATCCCGGAGGAGTTTCAGCGCGAGGCGCTCGTCAATACCAACAAGGTGGCCGACAAGTGCGCGTTCGACCTCCCGATGGGGGACCTCCTGATGCCTCACTACCCCATCCCGGACGGGTTCGAGGACATGGACGGGTACCTGCGCCACCTCGCCTTCGAGCGGGCGAAGGAGCGCTACGGCGACCCGCTGCCTCAGACGGTCGTGAACCGGCTCAACCACGAGCTCGGCATTATCGCCGACGAGGGCTACTCCGGCTACTTCCTCATCGTCCAGGACTTCACGGACGCGGCCCGCGAACTCGACGTGCGCGTGGGCCCGGGGCGCGGCTCCGCCGCCGGCAGCTGCGTGAGCTACTGCCTCGGCATCACCAACGTGGACCCGCTCGAATACGACCTTCTCTTCGAGCGCTTCCTCAACCCGGAGCGCGTGTCGATGCCCGACATCGACATCGACTTCGACGACCGGGGCCGCGAAAAGGTGATCGACTACGTGGTGGAGAAATACGGGCAGGAGAATGTCTGCCAGATCGTCACATTCGGCACCATGGGCGCGAAGACCGCGGTGCGCGACGTGTCGCGCGTACTGGACATCCCGCTGGACCGCGCCGACGAAATCGCCAAGATGATCCCCGACGGGCCGGGCGTGGACCTCGAACAGGCCTTCGACGAGAACCCCGACTTCCGCGCGCTGAAGGACGCCAACAACCCGGAGGTCAGCAAGATGATGCAGTACGCAGAGGTGCTGGAGGGGTCGGTGCGGCATACCGGGGTCCACGCCGCCGGCGTCATCATCGCCCCCGGTGAGATCAGCGACTACGTGCCCGTCTCCGTCGCCAAGAGCAAGGGCGAGGAGGTCGTCACCACCCAGTACGACGGCGACTGGGTGGAGGAGTTCGGGCTGCTGAAGATGGACTTCCTCGGCCTCAAGACGCTCACGCTCATCGAGGACGCCGTCGAGCTCGTCGAGGACACCCGCGACGTGGACCTCAACATCGACGACATCCCGCTCGACGACGAGGCCACGTTCGAGCTCTTCCAGCGCGGGGATACGGTCTCGATCTTTCAGTTCGAGTCGACCGGCATGCGGGAGCACCTCCGCAAGCTGAAGCCGACGGAGATCGGCGACCTGATCGCCATGAACGCGCTCTACCGGCCGGGCCCGATGGAGAACATTCCCACCTACGTGGCCCGCAAGCACGGGCGGGAGGAGGTGGAGTACCCCCATCCGCTGCTGGAGGACATCCTGGAGCCGACGTACGGCATCGCTGTGTTTCAGGAGCAGGTGATGCAGATGGCCCGCGAGCTGGCCGGCTTCTCCCTCGGCGAGGCGGACATCCTGCGCCGCGCGATGGGCAAGAAGAAGGAAAAGCTCATGCGCAAGCAGCGGGAGAAGTTCATCAAGGGGTGCGAGGCGGAGAATGGCATCCCGGAAGACGAGGCGGACGAGCTCTTCGACATCATCAACGAGTTCGCCGGGTACGGCTTCAACAAATCTCACTCAGCCGCCTACTCGCTGGTCGCCTACCGCACGGCCTACCTGAAGGCCCACTACCCGCCGGAATTTATGGCGGCGGCGATGACCAACGAGATGGACAACACCGACAAGCTGTCGAAGGTGCTGGAGGAGGCCCGGAGCATGGGCCTGGAGGTGCTCCCGCCCTCCATTAACCGGAGCCAGTCGCGCTTCACGGTGGAACAGGGCCCGGACGGGGCGTACCGCGTCCGCTTCGGCCTCGCGGCGATCAAGAACGCGGGCGAAAAGGCAATCAACGCTCTGATCGACGCCCGGGAGGAGCACGGCCCGTTCGACTCCATCTTCGACCTCACGAAAAACGTGGACCTCGGCACGGTCAACAAGCGCACGCTGGAGGCGCTCGCCCAAGCCGGGGCGCTCGACGACCTGGAGGGCCACCGCGCGCAGCTGATGGAGATCATGGACAAGGCCGTGCGCTACGGCCAGAAGGTGCAGCACGACCGCATGGCCGGCCAAAACTCGCTCTTCGGCAACGGCGACGCGGGCACCGAGGCGATGCAGCCGGGCCTGCCGGACGTGGAGACCTGGGCCAAGTCGCAGCGCCTGAAGGAAGAGCACGAGGTGCTGGGCTTCTACGTCTCCGGCCACCCGCTCGACGAGTACCGCGCCGAGGCCGACGCCTTCGCCACCGCCCATTTCGGCGAGCCGGACCAGCTCGAACAGGTCATCGAACAGGCCGCCGGGGGCGACGGCCGCAACCGGGGGCCCGTCCGCACCTTCTGCGGGATCATTACCGAGGTGGACCGAAACACCACGAAGTCCGGCAAGCCGATCGCGTTCGCCACGATCGAGGACTTCACCGGCCAGGGCGAGATGGTCATCTTCTCCAGCATCCTCGACCGGGTGCAGCCCTACCTGGAAGTCGACAACGTCGTCCTCGCGAAAGGCAACGTGGAGGTCCGCGGCGGCACCGTGAAGGTGCTCGCCAAAGACCTCACTCCGATGTGGAAGGTGCGCGAGCAGATGGTGAGCGAGGTGATCCTGACGGTGGACCTCGACCAGGTGATGCCCGACGAGCTCCAGACCTTCCGACAGCTCTGCGAACGGACGGAGGGCAACTGCACGCTCTACTTCGACGTGGACGCCCCTGAGCTTCGGGGCCAGGAGCGCCTCCGCAGCCGGGCCTACGTCGTGGAGCCGACCGCCGAGTTCATGCGGGGGGCCCAGCGCATCTTCGGGCCCGATAACATCGCCCTGAAGGGGAACTGAGCGCCGTCTCTTCTTCCTACGGCGTTCGTCCGGGGCGTCGGCCGGTCGGTGGGACAGCCCCCCTCCGCCGTACCGGTCCTGTGTCCTGGACATCCCCCGGTACCCGGACCGCGTAACGGGGGGCGCACGGATCCCCGGCGGTGGCGTGGACCGCCGGATTGGACGGAGCACGGCCCGGCGTTCGAGCCTCTCGACTGCGGGCAGCCCTGCCATTCGCCGCCGCGGCACGGAGGGCTACTCAAGCAATGTGACGGTCGTCGGGGTGGGCTGATTTCCGGTCTCTACGACCTCGACCCGGACCTTTCGGTCGGTGTTCAGAGAGTCAAAAGGAACCTCCAGAAAATTTTTCAGGACCTGCGTCGTGTCTGTGAAGGCGAGCTCCATGGTTCCTTCGTCCGGGACTTCCACGTGAACCTCTCGCGCTTCGGCGTCAACCATGGCAATCGTTCCGTTGTAGGCCTTGGTGTCCGTCGGCGATTCTTCCGCACGTTCACAGCCTGCGACGACAAGCAGGACGATCACAATCCAGACCTTCGAGAGTGACATAACATTGGGCATTTTTGCTTGGAGAGGAAAACTACCATTTCAGTATGGCCCGACGTAAGGAGAAATGCAATGTTCACGTCCCTCTCGGAGGCTTTCTCGCTCAACCCTGTGGTTCGCAGGCCCGGTCAGGGCCTCTGTGCCGTGGGGGCGGCCGTGCGCTCAACCCCGACCACTCGCCGACGCAACCGTCCCCCCGGCGACGCCTGCCCCTGCTCGGTCTGGCGCACATAGACACGGGTGGTTCCCGCTCGGGGCGTCACCAGGGAGGCGCGAAGGTAGGACGGGGAATAGTCGGGAAGCGGCACCGCCTCCCGGCTTGAGGGCATGCGAGTCAAAACGGGACTCACCGCGTCCGCGCGGTTGTCATAGGCCCGCCACGTGACCGTGCGCCGGAGGGTGTCGGGCGCTTGTCCGTAGGCGGCGCGCAGGTCCTCGAAGGTGAGCCGTCCGGACCGGACCGCAAATCGATCCAGGCCCCCTCCCCAGTCCAAAAACGCCTGCCCGATGGCGTCCCGTCGGGCGAGAAGGGTGCGGACCATGTAGTCGGCCACCTCCGCCGACGAGTAGTTGGCCGTGGAGACGATGACACGCAGGTCCTCACGGGAGAAATTCCGGATCTTCTTCGCGGCCCAGAACGCATCGGCGGGGGTGGTGCGCTGAAACGCGAGGTTGGGCCACTCGGGACGCCACGCCTGCGGATCGAACCCGCCGATGCCGAAGCGACCGAGGGCCGGGTCGTCGGGCGGCTCAACCTCCGCCCAGTCCGCCCCGCTGAGCCCGAGCGTTCCGATGCGCTCGACGATGCGGCCCAATTCGAGCACGTGCTCGTGCCCCGACCACTCCGACTTCGGCGTCGCGCCTGCACTGCCAAGCGTGAGGTGTAGGTCCGTCAGGTAGTGTCGCACAAACCGGCGTCCCTCCACCCGCACCCCCACATCAAGGGTATGCCGGGGCCGAATCTTGCTGTGGTGAATCCACGCCGCGACCACCCGGAGGCCGCGCAACTCGCGCCGGTCTTCGTGGGGAAACACGTCGTTCCCGTCGTCCGCACGGGTACCCTTAAATTGAAACGGTCCGATGCGGTGCTCAACACCCGGGATCCGCGTGACGAGCGCCCGGTACGTGCCGTCCGGACGCTGGGCGGCCGACGCCAGAAGGCTGTCCACACGGGACCGCGTGACGCCGCTGTCCGGCTCCGGCACCAGCCGCCCCGCCCGAACGCGACGCAGCCAGTGCTGCGGCACGTTGTAGCCGAGCGCGTGCAGCAGGCGACTGCTAATCATGGCGGCGCCCGTCGCCATCTCCGGGTGCGCGGGCGCGTTGAGGAGAACCCGAAAGGTTCGTCCCGTGGTGTCCCGGATGGTCGCACGAGGAAGCTCTCCGGTTCCCCCCAGCTCGACCACGCGCCACGGTGATCGCGCCGACGGCCCCGGCTCTTGATTGGGCCCCCGTCGGAGGGCGGCCGGCGACATGGGGGCCCGGTAGTGCCGATTGGTGTACCAGGACGAGTTGGGCACGCCCCCCACCGTGTTGACATTCTTCGCCGGGACGGCGTACTCCCCTGGCACCCCAAAGCTCCGTTCAAAAAACTCCAGGGGCCCGATCCCACGGTCCGACGGGGTCGGCTCCGGGAAGGGCATGTCCATGCGATCGGGGTCGTGCCACAGCGGGTCATCGGAGAGAAATCGCTGCGCGGCTGCGGACGAGGGGCTCCCGCCGAGAAGCGCCAACAGGCACAGCAGCCCTCCAGCATACCGGACCCGCAGCCCACGAGTTGAACCGAAAAACGCGGCGCACATGGTGATCAGAAGAGAGAGCCTAGGTCAAGGTGCAGCTCCCATCCCTCTCGTCCTCGGGCCACGTCGACGCGCCCCAGCGTTTTCCCATCGTTCTTGACCCGAAACCCAAGGCCGTACCCGACGCGCGGATCCGCAGCATCGACGTCGCGAACGTCGCGAAACACGTGCCCCACGTCGGCGAAGACCGCCATGTCGATCCAGTGCCAGATCTGGCACCGTACCTCTCCGTTCGCCAGCAACACGTTTCGGTCGCGGAACCGCCCCGTCGGGCACCCCCGGAGGGATCGGGCTCCCCCGATGGATTGCAATCGATAGAACGGCACACGCCCGCCCCCCGAGTGGGTGACCGACGCAAACTGGCGAAAGGAGAAGCCGTGGAGCAGCTCTTTTCCAATCGGCACGAACTCTCGAACATCGAGCGTGAAGCGGGTAAAGTCGACGTCTTGTCCCCGCATGCTCAAATTGTGTGTCACCTCAGAGGCCAGGTAGAACCCGCGCGATGCATCGAGCGACACCCCGCGCAGTCGGGGCTCCGTCGGGGCAAATCGGTGTCCGAAGGCGCGGGTGTACGGCGTGTCGCGGGCGTCAAGCTCGAAGAAAGCCCCGAGCATGAGGTAGTCCACATCGTCCCCTATGCCGGGGAGCGTCGCCCCGAACTGATCCGCGACCGTCGGCCGGCCGCCCTGCCCGGTCTCGTACCGGTTCGCCTGGTACGAGACGTGTCCCCCGAGGAGTGCACTGGGCCGGGGCGACCACCCCAGGAGCCCCCCCACAACCCCCTGGTCCAACCGGAAGCCGGCTTCCGTGTCCACTTGACTGTTGGGGCCGACCCCGTAGAAGCTCTCGCGGGGGCGGTGCTGATACCGGGCATACGCATACCCCACGTAGGGCCCGAAGACGCCCCCGAAGCGCGCCCCTGTTCCATAATATCCACGGAGGCTCCCAAGAAGCTCCGCCTCAGCGAGGCGCTGCTCCCCCGCCCAGAACGTCGGGGCGTAGAGCACCCCTGCCGTCGTTCCGGCGTTGCCCTCAAGCCCCCCAAAGACCGGGTGGAAGTCGGCAATCTCCACCCGGGGCACATCGAGAATCAGGCGGTGGGGCACGACGGCGCCACCGAAGCTACTCACAAACGACACGGCCCGCTCCACGAAGGACGGCTTGTGCTCCTCCATCGACTGGGCCTTCTGGCGACGCACGCGGCGCCACCGGGCCGCCCGACTGGTATCGCGTACGCCCGCCCGGTTCCAGGAGGAGTCGGGGACTGTCCTCGACCGGTCCGGGGGCGATGTCGGCTGCGCCCGTACTGTTCTCGGTGTTGCCCGTGCCCCAAGGATCAGGGTGGTCACGAGCGCGATCCCGAGGACGGTGACGCGACGAATGGGCCCGGGGCTGGGACCAGTCATTTGGGCGGAGACAATGGGAATCGTGAACGCAGCGGCGTCGGGATTGCGAACACTGACACGAGGGGCCCTATAGAAATTTTTCACAGCTCCCCGGGGCGGAGCGCCGAATGGGCGGGCCGTCACTCACTCCGCCCCCTGTTTTCCGCGGGGTCGGAGAATGCCTTGTTCGTCTGCGCCCGCTCGGGGGACGACTTTTAGGACCTCCGTGGTATAGACGCTACGGACGAGCCGGCTTTCAGTCAAGGGCCTTCCGGGTTTGGCGCATCGCTTGTCCTCGTCCAAGGGCCGGAACGCACTTCGTTCTCGGCGGTGATCTACGTGAGAATCTGTTGAACCGAACGCACCTTGCGAGATGCATCTTGCCCTCATCGACGCATCGCTCGGCACCCCTCACGCCCAGCGCAACTTCGAGCGGGAAGTCGATGCGTCCCTCACCGTCTACAACGCGAACGAGGGAGAGATGCCCCCACCCATCGGTGAGCCCGCTCCCGTTCAGACGGACGGCGAGGCGCCTCCGTCGTTCGACGGCGCCATCATCAGCGGCTCACAGTCCTCCGTCTATGACAGCCACCGGGCCTGGATACAGGAGCTGAGCCGCTGGGTGGAGGGGGCCATCTCCGACGGCCTGCCCCTTCTTGGCGTGTGCTGGGGCCACCAGCTTCTCGCCCAGATCCTAGGGGGGACCGTTCGCGGGGGCAACTATGAGCTGGGCTACATTGAGGTTCAGCAGGAGGCGGACGATCCGATCTGGGACGGGCTTCCGGATCCCTTTACCGTCTTCGCTACCCATTCCGATCACGTGGTGAAGATGCCGCCCGACGCCCGCCTGCTGGCCTCCAACGAGACGGGCGTACAGGCGCTCCGCTACGAGCAGGTGTACGGCGTGCAGTTCCACCCCGAGTACGACCTAAAGACCGCCGAGGCCATGATTCACTCGAAGGACCTGTCCGGCCGCACGATCCAGCGCGCCCTCGACACCTGTACGGACGACAACGTGGAGGCGGCCGGGACCGCCACCCGCGTTTTTGAGAATTTCCTCGCCCACGTGGCCTCCGCCCCCAAGACATCCTCTTCTCCCCTGAACGCATAATTCTGGTTCCCCTTCAGCCATTATGACCACTCTTCCCGTCACCAGGGACCAACTCCGGGAGCACACCGCGGGCGGGTCCTTCGAGCGCGGCCGGCAATACTTCCACGACGGGGCTGTGCAGTCCGTGGAGCGAACCGACGATCACACCTTGAAGGCGAAGGTGCAGGGAAGCAACGTGCACCCGTACGTGGTGACCGTTCAGTTCGAGGCCGACCACGTCGCGGCTGTTGAGTGCACGTGTCCGTACTACGAGGGCTCCTGGTGCAAGCACGTCGTCGCCACTGTACTGAAGGTGCTCGACAGCGACGAGGTGCCCAAGTCGGATCCTGCCGCGGTCGCCGATCTTCTGGCGGGCATGGATCGGGACCAGTTGACCACCCTCATCGAGCGGCTCGTGGAGCACGCCCCCCGTCTCGTGGACCAGATCGAACGGGAGCGGGCCCGTCTAGCTGGAGAGTCCGATCCGTCCGACGGCACTGCGTAGGCCCGTTTCCGTGCCCTCCGTGCGACGCCCGGGTGCAGGGCCGTTGACCGGTGCCGAGGCGGGCGCCCCCATCGACTCAACCTCGCGTCTGCCGGCCTGGGCGGCGTGATGGGGTGCCCTTTCTCCGCGGGCACGGCCGCCCTGCCGCCTCCGCCGCCCCGCGCCGGCGCGGCACTCCCGACTCCGATTCATACCAACCGTTCTGCCGTTCGCCCGCGTAGAAACGCACCGTGGGCGCCGCCTTACCATCGTGCCCTAACGACCGACGCCTCATCCGGGCGGACGCGGCGAAACTTTCACACGCTTCCCGATGGCTGTTGCGGGGCCCCTTCCAGTGCCCCGTGCACAGCACTGCCCCTCCACGGGGACAGTTTCGGGCCGGGCTCCCTCCCGAATCTCTTCTCGGCCGGGAAGGTACCACACACGCACTGTTTCTACGCCCCACCCCGAGGCCCATGGCGACGCCTACGCTTGACGACGACGGTTCCACGGTGACCCTCGACCTGCACGGCCTGTCGGTCGACGAGGCCCTCGACGTGACCTACACCACGCTTCGTCTCGCCGAGAGCCGCGGGCGGAGCCAGTTGAAAGTGATCCACGGCTCCTCCACCACGCAGGGCCAGCGCCGTACCATCAAGAGCGCCCTGCACGATCAACTCGATCGTGGATCCCTCGGCTCCCACGCGACGAACATCATCCGCTCCCGCGACACCCTCACCCTGGCCCTCGACCTGACGGCCTCCTCCGACCCAACCCCCATCACGCTGCGCGACGTGCGGCCTTGAGCCCCCTCAACTGGACCCGCCTGCCGTCTCCCGGTGGGATGGCACATAATTTGGGCTTACCCTCCCCCCCCGTCTTCCTGCACCGCTCTTCTCCGTGGCCTATGCCCGCTCACATTGGCATTACGACCGCCCACACGGACGGGACGCAGCGCCTGGACCGCCGGTACACGGCGGCCATCGAGAACGCCGGTGGGGTTCCCGTGGTGCTCCCCATCACCGAGTCCGACCGGACGGTCGAGGAGACGCTGGGCCGCATTGACGGGCTGGTGGTGCCGGGGGGACCGGCCGTCTCCGAAGGCCTCACCGGCCCGCTCCCCGACGCGCTCGCCCCCCTCAGCCCGCGGCGGGCCGCGTCGGACCGCCGCTGGATTGAGGCCTGCTGGCAGGCCGGGCGGCCCATTCTGGGCATTTGCTACGGCATGCAGCGCCTCAACGCCCTGGCGGGCGGCACGATCTACGGGGATGTGGAGGCCGAGCACGAGGGGGCGCAGACGCACAGCCAGAAACGCGGGGGCACGACCCATCCGGTCACCCTGCGGCCTTCCTCTCGTCTCCGCCGGTGGCTGGACGCCGAGGCCCTGACCGTCAACACGCGCCACCTCCAGGCCATCGCGACGGTCGGGGACGCATTTTCGGTGGCGGCCACGGCCCCGGACGGGGTGATCGAGGCGATCGAACACGAGAGCGGACGCCTGTTCGGCGTTCAGTTTCATCCCGAACGCATGGGCGACGTCACCCGACCGCTCTTTCGGGCGTTTCTGGGGCACGCCCGGACGGCCTCTGTCTCTTCCTCAGCCTGACGTCCCGCGCCCTCGCTTCTCGTCGATGTTCACGACTGCACTGTTATGCGCCCTCCCTTCTGGTCCGACCAATCCGACGACGGCGTCGACGCGTCCTCCCCCGGGGCCGCGCAGCTTATTCGTCGTCTCTCGGCCGTCATGCTCAGCGGCGTGACGCTGCTCGTCGTCCTGAGTGCGCTCGCCCCGTTTTCTCCCGGACAGTCCCAGGTCCTCCCCGACCTTTCATTCCTCCCTCCTGCCCTGCTTCAGGGCCCGTCCTCGTCGGAGGCGAGCACGGCCCCGGCCCTGGCGGACCGGTCCTCGCATCCGTCGACGAAGCTCGCCCCCTACTTCACCCCGTCTGCCTCCCTCGCGGCGACCCGCACCCCGGATGTCCTCCGGCAGTTTCACGACCTGCTGGACCAGTACGTCCACCGGCAGGCCCGCGACGACAACTTCACGATCCGGGTCATCGACCGCCGGACGGACGAGGTGCTGGAGCTGTTTGCGCTCACGGACCTCCGGGCCGCGTACGAAAACGGCGCCCCCGTAGACTGGAACACGGTCGATGAGCGGCGCCGCGAGGAGATGGACCGGCTCGTGGACAAGTACGAGCGGCGCGGCGTTCCCCTCGACGACATCATCGTCCGCTGGGGACGGGCCAATCAGGTCGAAACCGCCCACGAGCGCGATCGGGCCTACCGGGCCTACGAGCGCCGACTCGCCGAGCACCTGGGACTGAGCCTGCTCGCGACGGAGATTGGGACCGTTGAGACGTTCAACCAGGATCACCTCGTGTCGACGGCGGGGGCCGTGAGCCGCTACCAGATGCTGCCCTGGATCCTGCGCCGGGGCGGCGTGACCGAGTACACGCTTCCGACCGAGGCCGGCGCCTGGGTGCGGGTCCGGGAGGAGCGCAATCCCCTCCTCGTGTTGGAGCCCGCCTTCCTGTTGCTACGCGGCTACGCCAACGCCGTGGGGCACGAGCTACCCGGCCTGTCGGCCTACCACGCCGGGCCCGGCAACATCTTTAAGCTGTACCGCGCGTTTTACACCTCGGATCACTTTACCGCCTCCTCGACCGTGGCGGACGCCTACGCCTGGGCGGTGACGGAGGGCTTCGACACGGTGCGCGACGGATCCACCTTCGGCGGCGACTCCCGCGGCTACGTCCCCGCCGCGTACGGCGCCCTCACGGCCCGCGACGACCGCCCGGTGGACCAATCCCCCCCACTCCAGGCCGTCCGGTTGCAGGTGGACCCGGGCACCTCAGTGGCGCTGCGCGATCTTCTCGCCCCCCTCGACACCACGGCCCGGTCGTTCGATTGGGGGCCGGCCGCCGACACCGCCCGGACGACATACGACCGCTTCCGCGCGCTGAACCCCCACATCGACCTGCCGGCCTCCCCTCGCAGGTCCATTCCGGAGGCCGGCAACGTGCGGTTCGTTTCCGCCGTCGACGGCAAGGCCGTGCGCTTCTTCCTCCCGCTGGGAGCCCCCGATGTGCTCCGCGCCGCGGGGATTCGGTCCCTCAACTCGTCGGCCACCTTCCGCTATGACGCCTCCACCTACGCGGGGCCCCGCCCGGGCCAGGTGACCCGGTGGGACCGGCAGTACGAGGCCCTGGTCGACGACATCGCCCACTTCGGCTTCACAGAGGGCAACCGCGAGCGCCTGCTTCAACTCCACGACCGCTTCGAGACCCTGGCCGAACAGCGCCCGACCCGGTACCGCCGCCGCCAGCTTCGCATTATCGGCACGCACCGACGGCTTTGGATGTCCAGTCCCTGGCAGGACCTGGCCGACGCGACGACCCGCGCCACGGGCCGCATGAAGCTTGAGGGCCGTCCCCCGGACCTTTCGTTCACGGTCCCCACGGTTCCCGATACGCTCCGGCGGCGGCCATAGTCTCGCGGCGCGAAAGCGTCGCACGGCGGCCTCTCAGTCCTCAAGAAACTCACCGCGCTTGATGCCCTTCCGGAGTTCCTGCAGCGACATCATCTTTTGCTGTAGGCGCTGGACCTCCTCGTCCGCTCCCTGCTGGCTCGCCTGATACATCCGCTCGCGGACCGTCTCGATGGCCTCGTCGACACGGTCCATCTTCAAAAACTTCATCGCGCTCCGGGCCGCCTCGTAGGGGCGGTCGTTGAGGTGGGGCACCGAGATGTCCTCCTTCTGGGCCCAGTGCTCGGAGGCCTCGTGCTCGTCCATCATGACCGACGCGCCGAGTTGCTGAAGCCTCTCTCCGTGCTTGCCATTGAGAATCTGCTGGGGCCGCACCGTGCCGTCCTCGTACATCTCGGTAAAGGCTTTTGCGAGGGCACGGGGCGCCCCCTCCGAAAACTCGTCCAGTGCCATGTGCCCCAGCACGAGACTCACCATGCGACGCCCGTTCTCCAACATGAGGCGAAACAGCACCTGCTCTTCCGGGAGCAGCACGGGGCCGGACGCCGTCTTTCCGGTCGTGGAGCTGGGAGGCGGGGGCGACGCGCCGTTCCGGTCGGGCGGGGCGGCCTGCTCCCCCGATGGCGACGCGCCCTCCTCCGCCTGTCTCTGCTGACGCTTTTGCTCTCGCTTTCGTCGCCGCTGGGCCCGGCGCTCCATCTGCTCCCGTTCCGCCTCCAGCATGCGGAACAGGTCCGAGTCCGGCACGCCCGTCACGTCACTCGTGTGGGCCACGTACTCGCGCCGGAGATTCGGGTCCGGAATCCGGGCGACCGACTCGATAATCTCGCGCTGAACCTCCACCCGATCCTCTGGGGTCTCTAGGACCCCGTTGCGGCGGGCCCGCTGGTAGGCGAACGACGGAAGGTCCTGCCGGTGCTCCTGAACGTAGTCGGAAAAGGCGTCGCCCCCGTGCTCCTGCACGTACTCGTCCGGGTCGTTGCCCGCGGGAAGTTCTACGGCGTAGGCCCCCAGTCCCGCCTCCAGAACACGCTCCATTCCCCGCAGGGCCGCCCGCTCCCCTGCCTCGTCGGCGTCGTAGAGCATCACCGCCCGCTTGGCGTACCGGTCGAGCGTGCCGACCTGCTGCTCGGTGAGGGCCGTGCCGCTGGAGGCGACGACGTTTCCCACCCCGGCCTGCGACAGACTAATCACGTCCGTGTACCCCTCCACGAGCAGCACCTCGTCGGTCTTGCGGATGGCCTGCTTGGCCTGGTGCAGGCCGTACAGCACCTCCTTCTTGTGGTAAACCTCCGTCTCCGGCGAGTTGATGTACTTCGGCTGGTCGCGCTCGTCGTCGGGATCGAGGATGCGCCCGGCGAAGGCCAGCACCTTGCCGATGTGAGAGAAAATGGGAAAGATGATCCGCCCCCGATACCGGTCGTAGTACCCGCTCCCGTCGTTGCGCTCGATAATGAGCCCCGCCTTTTCGAGCGTCTCCCGGTCGATCTGCTCCTCCTCCGCGACCGTCAACAGGGCGTCCCACTCGTCGGGGGCGTAGCCGAGCCCAAACTGCTTGATGGTCTGCGGGGTGAAGCCGCGCCGACGGAGGTAGTCGAGCGCGGGCCGCCCCCGGTCGGACTGTGTGAGCTGGCGATAGAAGAAGCGGGCCGCGAAGCGCAGGGCGTGCAGAACGGCCTCGCGCTCGTTGGCCGCGTCGGGGTCGGTCTCCTCCTCCGGCAGCGGAACGCCGTACCGGTCGGCCAGCATCCGCACGCTTTCCAAAAACCCGACCCCCTCGATCTCCTGAACAAACTTGAAGGCATCCCCTCCATTCTGGCAGCCGAAGCAGTAGTAGAGGTTCTGGTCCGGGTCGACACTGAAGGAGGGGGTGTCCTCGTTGTGGAACGGGCAAAGCCCCATGTACCGCGACCCGCTCTGCTTCAGTTGAACGTAGTCCTCCGCCACCTCCACGAGGTCGACCGCGGTGCGGACCTCTTCAATTTTTTCGTCCGGGATGGCCATGACTGGGGAAGCACCTTGCAGGAGACACGGCACACATGTGGATTAGAAGCGTGGCCGGGGGGCTTTTCTACGCGATCCGGCCCCGGTCTGCCGCGGTCTCGGTCTGAATCCGATGGGCCTGCTCATCCTCGCCCTCCACCGGCCCCACGTCGGGCTGGTCGGCACACTGGCACGAGGTGAGGCTGGCACAGAGAAGAAGGGCCGCAAATACGAGCGATCGTTTCATGGACGACGGTGAACTTGGTGAGACGCGAGCGCATAACGCCCCTGTCACCAGGGGCCAAAAGGCGTTCTGCACAAAAAATGCTACGGGGTACGGGTTTACAATGTGTCTATCGCTTCGGAGCTTCATGGTGAATGCGCGCAACGAGGACGATTTGCCCTCATCGTCTGTCCACACACTGGTTTCCGACGCATGACCGACCTACAAGACCGCATCGAATCGCTGGTGGCACAGTCCAAAGAGCCCTCGGGCGTGGACCGGGGGGCCGCCGGCGACGCCGTGGCCGATCTCGTACAGGCCCTTAACGCCGGCGAGGTGCGTGCCGCCGCCCCCGCCGACGACGGCACCTGGCACGCCAACGAATGGGTGAAGGAAGGCATCCTTCTGGGCTTCCGGATCGGCCGCACCGTCGACTACTCGGGCGACCGGTTCCCGTTCTACGACAAGAACACGTTCCCGGTCAAGCCGCTCCGCAAGGCCGACAACGTGCGGCTCGTGCCCGGCGGCTCGGCGATCCGGACCGGGGCGTACGTGGCGCCCGGGGTGGTCTGCATGCCCCCGATGTACGTCAACGTGGGGGCGTACGTCGACGCAGAGACCATGATCGACTCCCACGCCCTGGTGGGAAGCTGTGCCCAGATCGGCAAGCGGGTGCACCTGTCCGCCTCCGCCCAGGTTGGGGGGGTACTGGAGCCCGTACACGCCACCCCGGTGATCGTGGAGGACGATGTCTTCGTTGGGGGCAACGCGGGCCTCTACGAGGGCTGCATCGTGCGGGCCGGGGCCGTGCTGGCCGCAGGCGTCACCCTCACCTCCTCCACCCGACTGTACGACCTCGCGGAGGAGACGGTACACACCGCCTCCGACGACGAGCCGCTGGTCGTGCCCGAGAATGCCGTGGTCGTGCCGGGCTCCCGGTCCGTCGACTCGGCGTTCGGAGAGGAGCACGGCCTCTCCCTCTCGACCCCCGTCATCGTGAAGTATCGGGACGCCGACACCGACGCCGCCACGGTTCTGGAGGACGCGCTCCGGTAGCCCCGGAGAGCTTTCCCCTTTTCCCGAGCGTCGACTGTGCCTCCGGGCTTGGCCGAAGGGCCTTCGCTCGGCGGGCACGCTCACCGATCAAGGGCATCCGCCTTTTGCCTGCCCCCCACCGTACGGAGCGGGTGCGCACCCGCTCCCCGGGAGTCACTCGCGCGCAAGCGAAAACCCGGCGTGGGTCATCACCTCACCCAGCTTTGCCTCGAGCTTGTCGCTTTCCACGATCGTGAGCTCGGTGCCCCGCCGCACCTTCGAGAGCAACGTGTGCTTGTTGATGCCCTCAATCTCGTCGGCCAGCGCCGAGATCTTCAGGTACGGCTTCAGAGACTGCAGCTCGTTGATGGTCATATCAGGGTGAGCGATTTTGCACTCAAAACGCGAATCCTAAAGTCATTTGAGTTTTGTGTGTTTCAATTCAGTCACGAGTATGGCGCTGGGGATTTCAAAGTCCGATGAGGAACATGAATAAGCCTATCGGATAAATTATTGTGCGAACGGACACAGGATACGTCAATACGACACCGATAGGCACTCTTTATGAAAAGCTCTTCTTCGCTCTTCCGATCCCCCTTCCGGCGCGACACGGAGACTCAGCGCTCCAACCCGCCCGTCCACACGCACCACGTGCGCGACCTAGAGGCCGCCCTCGGCGCGTCGATCGGGCGGAACTTTGATTTTCTGAGTCGCCGGTTCCGGGACGTGCGGTCCCCCTCCTCCCCCCGGTCGCCCACGACGCGGGTTCGGAAGTAGAATCGCAGCCGCGGACGGACGTCCAGGGCTCGGGCTCGTGCGCAGCCGGACGGCTCGCTGCGCAGGGCGGGGCGGAGGCGCTAGACTGATTGATCGGCGGAGACTGCCGGGCACGCGCACACGGCGGCTGCCCCACCCTACGCCAATCGGCGTGCGGGGACATTCGGGACACAGTCTGTGGGATGCGTCGCGGCCACGTACGTCTGGGGAGGCCGGATCGGCATGCATCGAGGCGCTTCTGCGTTGTGTGGGCGAGGCGCACTCGTCCCGGGACCGAAACCGAGAACAGTCAGGAGCCACGCCCCAGCGCCCCTCGGGACCTTGACGCCACGAGATCGGGGGATACGGGTCCCCTTTCCTGACGGAGGGGGCGCAGGTCCCAGGGGTTCAGAGAAGACTCCTGGATGCTCCAGGGCCCCTGGTCGAGCCGCACCTCACAAAGCCCCCAAACAAAAAAATGCCCCTGAGCAGGACGCTCAGGGGCATTCGGGTGGACCGGGCCGAGCTTACCACTCGGGCTCGGTAAGGGCCTCAATGTTGACGGCGTTCAGCCCCTTCTCCGTCTCTTCGATTTCGAACTCGAGACGGTCGCCTTCTTCCAGGTCTTCGTCGGGCACCTCACTGTGGTGGAGGAAAACATCGTCCTCCCCGTTGTCGGGCTCAACGAATCCATATCCTTCGGCAGGGCTAAACCACTTGACGGTTCCTGTCTCCATAACTCAGTTAAGATCTTCTCATGTTCGCGATCAGCGGACCTCCGACTCCCTCTCCACAGGGGAAAAGGACCCGGAATTTTATTTACACCGGTCTTTTATGCGACCTCTTCGCACTTGTTCTGCGGCCATGTGGAACGCTTTTGGAACGCCCTCCGTCCCGATTTCGGCGTTGACCTGAGCGGAATGAGGCCGCCTGGAGGCTTCGTCTGACCTTCACGGCTCGTCCTGCTAGGTTTGTGCCGGCCTTCCGCCCGTTCCGCGCTCCATCGGTCCATTTCGATTTATGCATTTTCCCTCGTCGGCGCCCCGTGGCTTCGTTCTGTGCGCATTGATCGGGGTCTTGGGGCTCGGGGTCGCCTGTTCGTCCTCACAGCCGCCCGGCTCCACGACCGAGACGAACGGACCAGCGGTGTCCTCGGGGCCGTCCCTCTTTTTGCTGCACACAACCCCGACCGACGGCCTGGTGTTGCACGATGCACGGACCGATGAAAGCCGGACCCTCGTCGCGGGCGCCACGGCCAAGCCGGCCCGGGCGGTGTCGCCGTCCGGCCGGCACCTTGCCTTCAGCTACGCCACGGCGGACTCGTCCCACCTCACGCTGCTGGACCTGACGACACAACAGACGCACCGCGTGCACGCTGCGGCCGGGACGGCGGTCACCTACTCTCTGGCCTGGCATCCCAACCAGGAGCGCCTCGCCGTCGGGTACTACCGCCCCACCGACGACGGCGGGCGTGGGCCCGGCGGGCTCCGGGTGGTGACGCCCGACGGCACGACTCGGGACGTGGGATGCAGCAGCGTCCGCGAGGTCCTCCACTGGCTTCCGGACGGTGCGCTCGCCGCCCGAACCGACGACAACCTGTACGTGGTGGACGCGGGCGACTGTGCCACCCGGGCCTCGCTCGACATACGCCGCATGCACCACCTCCGCTACGCACCCACCGGCCAACAGATGGCCTACATCCACCGGGAGCTCGAGTACGACCGGGACCGCGGCGAGTACGTGCCCGACTCGTCGTTCGCCCTGAGTGGCCCCGACGGCACCAATCCCGAAACGCTGTTTGGCAACGAGCGCCACGCTCGCCACCACCGGTGGGCCCCAAAGACGAACGAGGTGGCCCTCGATGTACGGGTCGAGGCGTCCGGCCACCGTCAGGTGGTGGTCTACGACGGCTCGCGCCCCACTTTCCTCGTCCCTCCCGACCAAACTGGGGCCGACCAGGTGCATCCCCGGTGGTCGCCGTCGGGCAACCGCATCGCCTTTACCCTCCGGGGTGACGCGTCCTCGCAGGCCGCCGTGCGGGTACAGGGGCAGACCCGACGCCTCGGCCGGGTCGACGGGGCGGTGTGGGGCTGGCTCGACGATCGCTCGGTGGTGGTGCCGGGCCCGGATTCCGTGCGGGTGAAGGCCCTGAACGGAACGACCCGCTACGCCCGTCCCACCCCTCAAACCCTCCTTCACGTGTGGCGCCGCCCCGCCTCGTAGGCCCCACCGGGACGGCCTACCCCTGAATTTCCGTCACGAGTTGAATCTCCTTCAGCACGCTCTGCACCTCGAAGCACTCCTCAAACGTGCCTTCGTAGACGGTTGCCTTGCCCTCATTGTGGACCGTCCAGGCCATGTCCTCGGCCTCACTGCGGCTGCACCCCGTGGCCTTCACCAACTGCCCAATGACCTCCTCGAAGGTGTGGACTTCGTCATTGAAGAGGATGACAAACCAGGGCTCGTCGGTCCCCTCGTCCTCTTCCTCCCGGCCGGCTTCTTCCACCTCCGGCGGGGCCGGCTGAACGTCCGGCTCAGCCGGTGCCCCAAGCGCGCGTCGCGGAAAACCCTCAGTCATGACAAGCAAACGAGTCGAATTCGTGAACGGACCGTCGCAGGCAAACGCATCGAATGCCCAATGGGGTGAGGACGGCTGCGCCGTCAGGCCGTTCCCTCCCCGACCGCCTCGCGGGACGCAGATTCGATCTGGATCTCGAAGTTTTCGGTGACAGGGTTTGCGAGCAGCTTTTCGCAGGCCTCCGTGGCCACCTCGCGGGCCTCCGCCTCGCTCGCCGCGTCGATCCATACCTCGGCCTGCTTGCCCATGCGCACCTGATCCACCGCGTCGTACCCGAGGTTGGTCAGGGCGTGCTGGATGGTTTTGCCTTCGGGGTCGAGGATGGACGGCCGGAGGGTGATCGAGATCGTAGCTTTGTACATGGGGGAACGTTGGATGCGGATAACGGCAGAGAGTGTCGAGGGGGCCGGCGGTGTTCTCAGGAGCCCAACCGCTCGTCCGGCACCGGGGCGACGAGCGCCCGCACGAGCTTGTAGAGGGCCCGTCCCACGCCGTGCAACAGGTACGCGGTCAGGACGATCAGAAGCCCTCGCTCCTGGAGCCCCACGATCAGCAGTCCCGCGAGTCCGTACGCGGCGATCTTTGAGGGGTGCGTGCGCACCGCCTCCAGGGAGGGCATGGGAATTGCGTCAAACCGGATGTTCGACACCATCAGCCCGGAGAGCACAATGACGACGGGCAGCACGACGCGGAGGCTGTCGAGGGCGAAGCGACCGTCCCAGGCTGAATTCTCGGCGGCCAGGATGAGCGCCACGACGGCAATGGCCTGCCCCGGAATGGGAAGCCCCTCGAAGCCCTCTTTGTCGCTCTCGTCGGCGGTCATGTTGTAGCGGGCCAGCCGCACCGCCCCGCAGAGCGCCGGGAGGGCGGCAACGATCATCCCGAGTGGATTGAAGGTGTCCAGCACGTAGCCGTACAGCAGGAAAGACGGCGCCACCCCAAACGACACAATGTCGCTGAGGGAGTCGAGTTGGACGCCGAAGGGGCTGTCGGCCCCCGTGAGGCGCGCCATCACCCCGTCGAGCAGGTCGAAGAAGCCGGCCAGCACAATGAGCCAGCAGGCCAGGACGAACGCAGCGTCCGCCACCTGCGTGAGGGCCATAAACCCGCACAGCAGGTTCATCAGCGTGAAGAAGGAGGGCACCGCCACGCGGGGCGGCGGCCGGTCGCCCCGCTGCTCGCGGCGCGCGCTCCGGTAGGCCCGGAGGCGGCGTCGGACGCTCGCCGGCCGGGCGGAGCGGTCGTCCGCCCGGGCCGTACTGCCCGCACGGTCGGCCCCGAAGAGGTCGATCATCCCAGTCAGTCAGCAATTAAGAAGCAGACGAGCGGCGTGCGGACGAGGCGGCCGGTGCGGCGGTTGCCTCGGCGGACGAGGACCGGCCGGACTCGGGCGTCGGGATGCGCCCCAGAACCGTCGTGCCCGCCCGCACGACCTGCCCCTCCTCCGCGTGAAGCTCAACCGACGGCGGCACGAGCAGGTCCATTCGGGACCCAAACTTGACGATTCCGAAGCGCGCCCCGGTTTCCACGGTGTCCCCCTCACGGAGGTCGTATTCGATGCGGCGCGCCACCGCCCCTGCGATTTGCTTAAACAGGAGCTTCGTGCCGGTGGGGTGGCGCAGGCCAAACTCCGACCGTTCGTTCTTCTCGCTGGCCTTCGGGTGCCAGGCCACGAGGTAATCGCCCGGGCGGTACTCGGCATGCTCGATGACCCCCCGCGCCGGCACCCGGTTCACGTGCACGTCGAGCGGCGAGAGAAAGATGGAAATGCGCCGGGCTGGGCCCTCCAGGTACAGCGGATCCTGCTCCTCCGCAATCTCCACGACCCGGCCGTCGGCCGGGGCCACGATGCCCGCTTCCAGGGCGTCCGCCGGCGGCGTGCGCTCCGGATCCCGGAAGAAGTAGAGGGTAAACGCGAGGCCCCCGATCGCAACGGCGAGCATCGGCCCCCGCCACAGCCACCCGTCCACCCAGAGCGCCCCCATGGTCAGCATGAGCGCCAGGCCCGCCACGACGGCGATAATGGTGTATCCTTCGCGTGCAATCACGAACAGGTGAGCGTTCGGGGAAAAAGGCTCTCAGATTGGAAGGCAGCATGGTCCACAACACCCCGATTTACCTTCCGGGTACGGAGAAGTTCACCCGTCTCCATGAACGTTATCCGGAAACGACAATTGCCTCAGAGGCTCGCCGTGAGGATCGGCACGTGCACCACGGCGGGCGAGCGCCCCCAGAAAACACGCCCTCTGAGCGCTGCCGGTCGACGACCGTGCAATTTCCTATGCCGGCGTCCCCGCCCAGCCGCAACAGGATTCTGCGAAGCTGGCCGTTTAGGCGACCTTCCTGTAGGGCCCGCCTACCGGGACAAATGGCGGTCTTTCATGTACTCCGCTTCGCTCCGTGAATTCCAGAAAGCCTCGCTCCTTCCACCGACAGCGCTAGCGAGAACGCCTGTGCTTACCGAGACAAATACAGGTCCTTCATTTCGTAGGGCTGCTCAAACTGGTCGGCGTCCAGCGACTCGACGAACGCGATCGACTCCCCGGTCGACTTCATCTCCGGCCCGAGTTCCTTCGGCACCTCCGGGAACTTGTCCCACGAGAAGACCGGCTCCTTGATTGCGTACTCCTCCAGGTCCGACTCCAGGTCGCCCCGCTCGCGGAAGGTCTCGAGCGTCTCGCCCAGCATGACCTTCGTGGCGATGGCGGGAATGGGAATGCCCGCCGCCTTGGCGATGAAGGGAATTGTGCGCGAGGCCCGCGGATTGGCCTCAATGACGTACACCGTTCCGTCCTTGACGATGAGCTGCACGTTTACGAGGCCGAGGACGTCCAGCTCGAAGGCGAGGGCCCGCACGTACTCCCGAATGGTATCGAGCACCTCATCGGAGAGGCTAAACGGCGGCAGGACGGCGGTCGAGTCGCCGGAGTGGACCCCCGCCGGCTCGATGTGCTGCATCATGCCCGCAATCCACACCTCGTCGCCGTCGCAGATGGCGTCCACGTCCAACTCCACGGCGTCTTCGAGAAAGCGGTCGAGCAGGATTTCGTTGTCCGGATATGTCTCCAGCACGTTGCCCACGTACTCGGCCACCTCGTCCTCGTTGATGGCGATGCGCATGCCCTCCCCCCCCAGCACATAGCTGGGCCGGATGAGGGTCGGGGACCCGAGACGGCCGGCGGTCTCGAGGGCCTCCTCCACCGAATGGGCCACGCCGTAGGGGGGGAACGGAATGTCCAGCTTCTGCAGAATGGACGTGAACTTGCCCCGGTCCTCCACAAGGTCCATTTTCGAGTACGAGGTTCCCAGGACCTGGATGCCGTCTTCCTCGAACCGTTCGCCGAGCTTGATGGCCGTCTGCCCGCCGAGCTGGAGGATCACGCCCTCCGGCTGCTCCAGGTCGATGACGTCCTGCACCCGCTCCCAGAAGACCGGCTCGAAGTAGAGCTTGTCCGCCACGTCGAAGTCGGTGGACACCGTCTCCGGGTTGCAGTTGAGCATGAGGGCCTCGTAGCCCATCTCCTGGGCGGCCTTCACGCCGTGGACGCAGCAGTAGTCAAACTCGATGCCCTGCCCGATGCGGTTGGGGCCAGAGCCGAGAATTAGCACCTTTGGCTGGTCCGTGACCGTGCTCTCGTTGACGGTCTCGTAGCTGGAGTAGTAGTAGGGCGTCTCCGCCGGGAACTCGCCCGCACAGGTGTCGACGAGCTGGTAGGCCGGGGTCACGTCCTCGTCCGTCCGGCGGGCGCGCACCTCACGGTCGGTCACGTCCTCGGGGACGAGGAAGGCAATCTGCTCGTCGGAAAAGCCCGCACGCTTGGCCTCTCGGAGGAAGCGGGCGTCCATCTCGCGGAGCGGCGTCGCGCGGATCTCTTCTTCGAGGGCGACGAGGTCCTTGATCTGGTAGAGGAACCACTTGTCGATCTGAGTGATGTCGTGTACCTCCTCCACGCTCGCCCCGTACCGGAAGGCGTGGCGGACGTGCAGCAGGTTGTCCCAGCGCGGGGCCGTCAGCCGCTCGCGCACCGTCTCGCGGTCGGCGTCCGGGCGGTCGGCCCCGAGGCCCGCGTACCCGATTTCGAGGCTCTGCCAGGCCTTCTGCAGGCTTTCGTTGAACGTGCGCCCGATCGACATGACCTCGCCGACCGCTTTCATCTGTGTGGTCAGCTCTTCGTCGACCCCTTCGAACTTGTCGAAGTTGAAGCGCGGAATCTTGGTGACCACGTAGTCGAGCGACGGCTCGAAGCAGGCGCTCGTATCGCCGGTCACCTCGTTCGGCAGCTCGTCGAGGGTGTAGCCGATCGCCAGCTTCGAGGCCACCTTCGCGATGGGGTAGCCGGTCGCCTTCGAGGCGAGGGCCGAGGACCGGCTCACCCGCGGGTTGATCTCGATCACGATCATGCGCCCGGTGCCCGGCTCGAAGGCAAACTGGATGTTGCATCCGCCCGCAAAGGTGCCAATCGAGTTCATCGCCTTGATCGCCGCGTCGCGCATCCGCTGGAACTGCTTGTCCGTCAGCGTCTGCTGCGGCGCGACGGTCACCGAGTCGCCGGTGTGCACGCCCATCGGTGTCACGTTCTCGATGGAGGCGATGATGATGACGTTGTCGTTGGGGTCGCGGAGCAGCTCCAGCTCGTACTCCTTCCACCCGAACAGGCACTCGTCAATGAGCACCTGGTGGGCCGGGGAGAGCTCCAGGCCCCGGGTGACCATTTCCTCGAATTCGTCCTCCTTCCAGACGATGCCGCCGCCCGAGCCCCCAAGCGTGTACGACGGCCGGATGACCACCGGCAGCCCCCCCAGCTCCTGGGTGATTTCTTTGGCCTCCAGCAGGCTCTTGGCCGTGTCGCTGCGGGACTGGTCGAGCCCGATGTCGTCCATCAGCGTCCGGAATTCCTGGCGGTCCTCGGTGATCTGGACCGTGTCGATGTCGACGCCGATGACATCGATGCCCTCTTCGTCCCAGAACCCGTCCTTCTTCAGGTCCTGCGCCACGTTGAGGCCGGTTTGGCCGCCCATCGTGGGCAGCACGGCGTCCGGCTCCTCTTCGCGGGCAATCTGCGCAATGGACGACGGCGTGAGCGGTCGGAGGTACACCTCGTCGGCCATCAGCGGGTCGGTCATGATGGTGGCCGGGTTGGAGTTCACCAGAACCACCCGGTAGCCCTCATCCATCAGGGCCCGGGCCGACTGGCTGCCACTGTAGTCAAACTCGCAGGCCTGCCCGATCACGATGGGGCCGGACCCGATGAGGAGAATGGTCTCGATGTCGGTGCGCTTGGGCATTTGGGGGATGTGTGGTGCGTGGTGCGTGATGAGTGAGCGACATCGGGGCCCTCCCCGACGTCGATGATTCTCGGAGGCCTGCGGTCGCCGTGCCGCCGGTGCCGGCTCCCTTCGGGACGCCTACGCCGTCGCGACTGCCGGCTCGGTGGCGGCCGCCGGCAGCGTCACGTCCCGCTCCTCCGCCACCAGCTCCATGAACCGGTTGAAGTGGTAGTGGCTGTCGTGCGGGCCGGGGGAGGCCTCCGGGTGGTACTGCAGCGACATGCCGGCGAACGTCTTGAACTCGAGCCCCTCGATCGTGTCGTCGTTCAGGTTGACGTGCGTTACGCGGGCGGTTTCCGGCGCAATCGACTCGGGATCGACCGCGAAGCCGTGGTTCTGGGTCGTCACCTCGACCTGCCCGGTGTCGAGGTTCTTCACCGGATGGTTGGCCCCGCGGTGGCCGACGTGCATCTTGTAGACCCCAATCCCCTCCGCCAGCGACATCAGCTGGTGCCCCAGGCAGATGCCGAAGATCGGGAGGCCCGTGTCGATGGCCGCGCCCACCGTGTCGATCGCGTCGGACATGGGACGCGGGTCGCCGGGGCCGTTCGAGAAGAAGAGCCCGTCGGGGTCCCAGGCAAGGACCTCGCTCAGGTCCGTGTCGCCCGGCACCACCCTCACTGTACACCCCCGCCGGCGAAACGAGCGCAGGATGTTCTGCTTGACCCCGAAGTCGTACACCGCAATCCGCGGCCCGGGGCCCTCGCAGAAGGTGTACGGGCCATCGGTGCTCACCTCCGAGGCCAGCTTCCGGCCCGCCATGCTGGGCCAGTCGCGCGCCTTCTGCAGGAGCGTCTCCTCCTCCAGGGCCTCGGACGAGATGACGGCATTCATGACGCCCTTGTCCCGCACGTGTCGCACGAGGGCCCGGGTGTCCACCCCCGCAATGCCCACGAGGTCGTGGCGCCGCATGAACGCCTCAAGCGTCTCGTCGGCCTGGGTGTTGGCGTGGCGGCGCGGGTAATCGCGGACGATGAAGCCCGCGACCATCGGCGTATCGGCCTCCATGTCTTCGGCCGAGGCGCCGTAGTTGCCGATGTGGGGCTGAGTCATCATCATGAGCTGGCCGTAGTACGACGGATCCGTCATGATTTCTTGGTACCCCGTCATGCTCGTGTTGAAGCACAGCTCCCCGCCGGTCAGCCCTCGCTGGCCAAGTGCTACGCCTCGGGCGACGGTGCCGTCGGACAGAACGAGCTTGGCGGGATCGCGGGTCGGGGAGGAGGGTGCGTGGGTCATGGGACAGGAGGAGAGTCAGTGACAAACGGCGGCGCCGGGGGCCATAAAAAAACCTCCCCAAATGGGGAGGGCAGAGGAACTAATCCAACGGGGTCGGTGCCAATGAGCAGGGCCCAGGTTCGGGGGGAATGTCGGGAGACATGGCGCTCGAAATTGGTGACATTGACAAAACCTGCCGATCAAAGTACAAGCAGGCCGAAAAGTTTCGCAACCGGATTTCCTGACTGGGGCCTCGTTTCGCTGGTTTTCAAACGCCCCCTCGCGGTTGCATCATAAACCGGGGCCGTCCCCCCTCAGAAACAGATGTTGGGCCCCGTTCTTAAAGATACGATGTCGTCCCCTACCGCCCGTCCGTTCGATGCGCCGAGCTGCCGCCTCCAGGTCCGACCACGCGTACCGACGCCGCCTTCTCGGGGCGCTGGCCGTCGTGCTGGCGCTCGGCGTTGCGCTCGTGCGCTGGTGGCCGGCGCCGTCCCCACGAGCCCCGGAGGGTCCGTTTGGGGAGCGGAGTGCGGACCGCATCCACATGAACGAGGTGCAGCCGACGGCACAGGCCCGCGAGCAGACGCCGCCCTCACCGGCCCCGGCGCCCCCCACGGTCGTCCCCAACAACGTCGTGATCGAAGACAAGATCGAGTTCGGCACGTCCGCCCTGGCCGTCGACGTCCCCGGGGACGACGATCAGTTGCGGGACGGCACGACCGACACGCCCCGTGCGGCCCGCACGCCCGACACCAACGCCCGCCTGTTCCGTGCCGTACAGCCCGACTATCCGACCGCTGCCCGCGAGGCGAGCGTACAGGCCCGGGTTCGCGTCGCCGTACAGGTGTCCGAGACGGGACGGGTGACGGGGGCAACTGTCCTCAAACGGTGGCGGCTCCCGGACGAGGGGCGGGCCCGCACCGTCGCGCGCCTGGACCACGGCCTGGAGGCGGCCGCCCTCGTTGCCGCCCGCCGGTCGCGCTTCCGCCCCGCGCAGCAGAACGGACAGCCGGTTGCCAGCCAGACGACTCTCACCTTCGAGTTTGGCACGTCGGAGTAACGCCGACCGGGCATCAGCGGGACGAGCCCTGGGAGCTCGCCTCTCCGTTGACGTCCCGCCAGTTTGCGTCCTCCACGTCTTGTCCCCAGAACGTCGGTTCGTCGCGCGCCGTCCCCGTTCGCTTCCGGGGCGAGGGGCCTTTCCACTCGGTTTGACGGGATGGGGACTCGTGCGTCGGGCCCTTCCGGGAAGACGTCCCCTCCTCGCCCCCCATCAGACGGACGAGGTTCCCGGACGTCCGCAGGATAAAATACAGAATGATGCCGAGAACGAGGTACTCCATGATGCGCGTCTGCGAAGGGCCGTGCTGTCGGGACAAGCCCCGCCGCTACGACGGGTGGACGTAGCGGGACCGCTCGTCGGACGGGGCGACGATGTGCCGCACCAGTGCCCGAAAGTCCGCCGGGTGCTCGACGAAGTCCATCTCCGCGACGTTCACCACGAGGAGCGGGGTGCGCTCGTACTGCCGAAAGTACTGGTCGTAGGCCTCGTGAAGGTCCGCAATGTAGCCTGGATCCATGTCGCGCTCGTACGGCCGGTCGCGCTTCTCAATGTTTTGCAGAAGCCGCTCGGGGGAGGAACGCAGGTACACCACGAGGTCGGGCGACGGGACGGTCGGCTCCATGAGGCGAAAGAGCGACTCGTAGAGCTGGAGTTCGTCGCCGCTCAGCGTCTGGCGGGCAAAGATGCGGTCCTTGTCGAACGTGTAGTCGCTGACCGCAAAGTCGCGGAAGAGGTCGCGCTCGGACAGCTCTTTCTGCTGCCGAAACCGGCTTGCCAGGAAGGCGAGCTGCGTCTGGAAGGCCCACCGCTCCCGGTCCGCATAGAAGCGCTCCAGAAACGGATTGTCCTCAAACCGTTCGAGTACGGGGTCGGCCTCGAAGCGGTCGGCCAGGAGCTCGGTCAGGGTGGTGGTGCCCGCCCCGATCGCGCCTTCAATGGCCACGTAGTCGAGAGCGTCCGGCGGGGTCGTCGGGGACATTGGGCGTGGCAGTTTCGGGAGGAGCGTCGGGGCGCATCCGGCGGGGCCGTCGGCTCGGGCCCTCCCCGCCGAGGTCTTCGAAGACTTACCTCTCCGTACGGAGGACTTCAGGGGAGGCTCGTCCCTCCCCAATCGTGTGGTCCGTCCGTCGAATGGAAGCCGGATCCGTGCACTGATCGAGCAGTGATTGCACAGAGCGGTCGAACGGCGGCGGGACGACGAAGTTTGGCGCGAGGTCGGCCCAGGGGCGGAGCACGAACCGGCGCTCCGCAAGGCGCGGATGGGGAAGCGTGAGGGCCTCGGTGTCTCGGGTGAGGGGGCCGACTGCCAGTAGGTCGACGTCCAGCGGGCGGGGCCCCCACCGCTGCTCCGCGGCCCGGGTGCGCCCCTCCGCCTGCTCCACCGTGTGCGCCAGTCGGAGGAGGGGACGCGGGTCGGCCTCGACGGTCAGCCGAAGCACGGCGTTCAAAAACGGAGGCTGCGTCTCGTCCGGCGAGGTCGTGTGGGCCTCGGTCTCGTACACGGGGGACACGCCCACCACGGTGAGGGCGTCGCGCTGTTGCAGCCGCTCGGCCGCCCGCTGCAGGTGCTCCAGGCGGTCGCCCTCGTTGGACCCAAGCCCCAAATACGCAGAAGACACTGGACTCAACTGGGTGTGTGGAAGAAAGCGGACCGGGTTTTAAACTTCAGCCTTCACGATGGTCCGCACCAGGGCCTACGTTGCACACCCTTCCCACCTCCGCCAATCGCACGCTGCATCCCGTTCATGCGCCCCTTCCCTCCACTTTTTCTTGCTGTCTGCCTCATCACCGCCTGCGGGCCGGACGCCCCATCCCCCTCTCCCACGACCGGAATGGCCCTTCCGGCCGACTACGCGTTTCCGGACGCCGATACCGTCCGGGTCGCGACCTGGAACCTAGAGCACTTCGTAGACGGGCACGACAACCCGTACATCGATGCCGGCACCGAAAACACCCCCGCACCGGACCTGAAGAACCGGAGGCGGCGCGTGGCCCGGGCCCTGCGCCGGCTCGACGCGGACCTCCTGGTGTTGCAGGAGGCCGAGAGCGAGGCCTTCCTCCAGTCCTTCGTCGAAGACCGCCTCGGGGACACAGGCTACCGCTTCGCCACCTCCGTGGAGAGCCCCACCTGGTACATGAACGTGGTGCTCCTGAGCCGCTACCCGCTCGGCGTGGTGCGCAACTACGCGGACGTGGTGACCCCTGTCGTGGGCCAGGAGACCGACAACGGCAAGCCCGCGGCCCAGTCGCTCACCAACCACCGCCTGTGGACGGCCGACGTGCGGGTCGCGCCAAACCGAGTATGGACGCTGATCGGTGCCCACCTAAAGGCCGGGCGCAGCGCGTCGGATCGGGGCTGGCGCATCGGCCAGATTCGCTTCCTGCACGCGGAGCTGTCTCGCCTGCGCGAAGACCGACCGGCGGCTAAGATGCTCGTGGCGGGCGACCTGAACTCCCGCCCCGACAGCCCCGAGCTGCGCCTCCTGCTCAACAACCCCGACCGGCCGGCGCCGGACTCGGTCCAGCCCGGACGCATCCCGGGGAACGTCCGGTTTACGGACCCACTGTCCGACCGCCCCACCCCCACCCATCCCGCGGACAATCCCGTCCGTCAGCTCGACTACCTTCTGCCCAATCCCGCCCTCTCTGACCGGCTCGTGGACGGTTCGGTCCGCGTGGCCCGCCCCCTGCCTGCCGACTCGATGGCCGCGACCAGCGACCACCTCCCCGTCGCCGCGTCCTTCCTCCGCAGTGCCGAATAAACCGGCGGGCCTCGTCAAGATCGTCAGGCGGGGCCGTCGATGCGCGCCGTACGACATCCTGATGGGGCGTCGCCGACGGTGTACATATGCACCCATCGACGTGAGTACTTTCTCCATTCCCCTCGCGACACACCCGCCACGTTGTACCTTCGGCGTCCCGGAATGCTCTTTGCAGCGATTTAAAGAGCCAAACGCTACAGCTCTTGTTCCTCGTCGTTGCCCCAAAGTGCCATGTACACCATTGCCGTCATCAACCAGAAGGGCGGGGTTGGGAAAACCGTCACGAGCGTCAACCTGGCCACGGCCCTCAAACACAAGGGCCACGATCCCTTGGTCATTGACTACGACCCCCAAATGAACGCCACCGACTGGCTCATGGGGCGGGAGGCGACCGACGATGACGCAACCATTTTCGATTCCCTCGCCACCTGGGACGGAGACGCAACCGACGAGTGGTCATTCCCCAACGTGCTCCGCACGTCCGAGTCCGTTGGGGTCGACTTCATCCCCTCCGACCGGCGCATGGCGGCGGCAAGCTTCGACTCGGTCATCGGCCGAAGCCCGGTCTTTCCCCAGCAGTTCCGGTGCCGCGTCCAGGAATTCCGCACGGCCGAGGTGCAGCGCAACTCCAGCTCCACCATGAAGCACGACTACTGCCTAGTGGACTGCCCGCCGTCCCTCGGCCGCAGCATCGCAACGGCCCTGGCCGGGGCCGACGGGATCATCGTGCCGATCCACGCCGACCGGTTTAGCATGCGGGGCGTTAGCCAGCTCCAGGAGACCATCAAGCAAATCCGGAAGGTGCACAACGACAGCCTGCGGATCCTGGGCCTGCTGCCAAACGACCTCGACCTGCGCTCCGGCCTGGTGAGCGACATGCAGGAGAAGTTCGAGGACGTGTACTCCGACATCCTCTTCGAGACCGCCATCCCGTGGCGCTCAAAAGTCAATGAGGTGGCCACCCACGGCACAAACATCATGGAGTACGACGGGGCCGCCGACGCCGCCTCGTACTACCTTAACCTCGCCGACGAAGTCGTAGAGCGCTCCCGCGTTGCGACTGCCGCATGATTCCTGCCCGACCCCGACGCTCCCATGAGCAAGTCGTCCTCGTCCAACTCCCTCAATGGCGACGGCACGATCCCCGGCTGGATGAAGGCGGTGGATCAGGACATGGTGTACGACGCCCCTCCCCCCGACGCCACCGAGCAGGCCACGCAGTCCCCGCCGCCCGCGCCCGAGGGTCAATCGGACCGGCCCCGCGAGGCGGACTCGCACGCCGAAGCGTCGTCCCTGGAGCAGAAGCTGGCCCTTTCCATGGCGCCCCCGTCAGAGCTTCCCGAACCGGACCCGTCCCTCCAGCCGGTCTCCGTAGGGTCTGTGCGGGCGGACCTCTCCCGCCAGCTGGAGAACGCCGTGTCGGTTCTCGGCTCCCGGTACGCCACGACCGTGTCACGAAGCCTCCTTTTGGAGTTTGCGCTCCAACGGGCCCTCTTGGAGCTACGCACTGAAGGCGACCAGAGCGCCCTCGTGCAGTGGCTCGACTCGGTGCTCCCGCAGCACTAACCCTTCCTCCATCTGGACGACCGCGATCTTTCGCACGAGCCGCGCATATGGGGGCGTGTCGATTGCCTGTCGAATCCATCGTCGCCCCCGCTCGTGCTCCACCTCGAACGCCCCCTCGTCTTCTTCGACCTTGAAGCCACCGGCACGGACCCCCAAGCGGCCCGCGTCATCCAGATCGGGATGCAGCGATTCGTGCCGAGCGAGGACGGGGCCGCACTGGACGAGACCGTCGATGTGCTCGTCGATCCGGAAGAAGAGATCCCGACGGCCGTCACGGACCTGACGGGGCTCTCGCCCGAGGAGGTCCGGCAGGCCCCCCCGCTGGAGGCCCACCTCGACCGCATCGCCCCCCTTCTCGCCGACGCCGACCTGGCCGGCTACAACGCCCTCGCGTACGACATCCCCCTCCTCCAGGCCGAATTTGAACGGCACGGGCGGACGCTTCCGGGCCCCGACGACCGCGTCGTCCTCGACCCGTACCGCCTGGAACAGGTGCTGCGTCCGCGCACCCTCTCGGCCCTCTACGAGCGGTACACCGGCGACGCGCTCGACGACGCCCACGACGCCCTCAGCGACGTGGAGGCGGCCGGGCGGGTTCTGCAGCGCCAACTGGCCGACCACGACATCGACGGCACGCCGGCCGACCTGGCCCAACAGATTCGGGGCGACTATCTCGACGACCAGCGCCGCCTCAAGCAGGACGGCGACGCGGTGGTGGTGTGCTTCGGCAAGCACGACGGGAAGACCCTCCGCGACATCCAGCGCGACCACCCCGGCTACTTCGACTGGATGTACGAAACCATCGACGACCTCCGCCCCCACATCGACGAGGCCCTGGAGTGACCCTCTGCCGGCCCTGTGCAAAGGGGACCTCCTGGATCCCCGTTACTGCTTACGCCCCCAACACGAACTGCAGAAGGACGTGGGTCACGAGAATGACGGCGAGGGCACTGGCCAGCATCACCCCGAACCCGTGCTCGTCCGCCTCCGTGTCCGCACCGGCGTTTTGGTGCACGTGACAGTACGCACTGCCCGTCGCCGTGGAGTTGCTGCACGGGGTTCCGTCCTTGTTGGTGGCCGCACAGGTGCTCATACGTCTACTGATGGCTGACTGAAATGCGCAGTACCCCTGCGCGGACTCGAACCGCGACTTGCGGCTTAGGAGGCCACCGCTCTCTCCAGTTGAGCTACAGGGGCATACTCGGCCGCCCGGACGCGTCCGCGAAGGCGTAGCGAACGGAGCGGGACGGGTTCCAGGCTGAACGTCGGTGCCGGAGCGGCGTTCGAGGATCCGACCTATTGTTTCCGCCCCCCTTCCGTTCCGATGTCCGATTCGTCTTCGTCCTCCTCGTTCGGGCGCGCCGTGCTGACCGCCGGGGCGGCCCTGGCCGGCACCTACGCCAGCCTTGCCGCCGCCCGCTGGGCCTACCGACGCACGCTGCCGTCGCCGCTGTCTCTGCCCCCGGCGCTCGACCTAGAACCGCGTCCGGTCGAAACGCCGGACGGCCGTGCCCAGTGCTACGTCCGCCCCGGCACCGGGCCGCCGGTCGTGCTGCTCCACAGCTTCAACGCCGTGGCCTCGAGCCGTGAGATGCAGCCCATCGCCGAGCATCTGACAGCGACCACCGACCGGCCCGTCTACGCGCTCGACTGGCTCGGCTTCGGGCGGTCGGACCGGGGGCCCCGCGCCTACGCCCCGGCGCTGTACGAACGGCAGCTCTACCACTTCCTCGACGAGGTGCCTGGCGCCCCCGCCGACGTCATCGCGTTGTCGTTGGGGGGCGAGTACGCGGCCCAGGGGGCCCTGCAAGCCGCCCCGCTCGTGCGCCGACTCGTGCTCGTGTCCCCGACCGGCCTCGCCCCCACGCAGGGCCCGTCCACGCCCGGCCGTCTGGGGCTCGCCCTGGCCGACCACACCGGCACGTTCGAACTGCTCTACCACCGCCTCACCCGCCGCGCGTCACTCCGAGACTACTACGCCCGGCAGATCTTCCTGAGCCCGGACGCCATCCCCGACGCGCTGCTCGACTACGCCGAACAGACTGCGCAGGTCCGTGGGGCCTACCGGGCCCCGCTCCGGTTCGTGGACGGCACCCTCTCGGTCCCAAACGTCTCAGACGACGTCTACGCTCGCCTCTACCGCCCCACCCTTTTCCTTACCCCCACCACGCCCGGTTCCACTGTGCAGTCGTTCGAGCGACTCCCTGCGGTCCTCTCCCAGAACGCCCGCGACCTTTCCCACCAGGCCCTTCCTGGCGGCCTGCTCCCCCATTGGGAGGCCCCAGCGCCCTTTTTCGATGCCGTGGACGCCTTCCTCGACCTCCACTGAGACACCCGGACGAAGGCGCACCCGTCCCCTTCCGTGAGGGGCAGAAAATTTCGGTGAATCGATCCGGTTCACCGAAAGTTAGCGGAGCAAAAAAATCGGCGTGTGCTTATGAATGGGCGAATTACGACAGGGCAGCAGCCACAGGCTGCCGCCCGCTCCAGGGTTTTTGCCCCGGGCCGCGCCCTCCCCCTCCCCGCCCCGCGGTCCGGGGCTTTTTTATTTTCTCCCCGATCGATGGGGAGCGCGCGGCGCCTCACAGGAGGTGCTTGCTGCGGCCCCCATCGACGGGGAACGACACACCGGTCACGTAGCCGGCACGCGCACTGGCAAGGAAGGCCACCGTCGCGGCAAACTCGTCCGGCTCGCCAATGCGTGGAAGCGCGTTGTCATCCGCCCAGCCCGCCTCGACCTCCGTCCGCGACTGGCCGGTTCGCTCCTGTATCTCGTCGGCCAGGTCTTCGAGCCGCTGGGTGCGGGTGTAGCCGGGCAGCACGGTGTTGACCGTGATCCCGGTGGGCCCCAGGTCGTCGGCCAGGCTCTTGGCGTAGCCCTGCACACCCGCGCGGGCCGTGTTGGACAGCGCAAGGGTGGGGATGGGCTGCTTCGACGACACACTCGTTACCATGATGACGCGGGCATGGTCGTCCTCCGCCGCCGCCGTGCGGAGGTGTGGAAGCGCGGCGTCACAGAGCGAGATGGTGCTCATCAGATTGAGCTCCACCGCGTCGCGGTAGTCGGACGGGTCCAGCTCGGTGGCCGCTCCGGAGGGCGGGCCGCCGGCATTGGTGACGAGCACGTGGAGGCCGCCGAACGTATTGGCCGTCTGGGCGATGGCGCTTTCGACCTGCTCCGCATCGGTGACGTCACAGACGAGGGGCAACACCTCGGCGCCCGTATCGTCGCGGACGGCCTCCGCCGCCGCCCGGATGCGGTCTCCGTCTCGCGAACAGAGGGCGACACTGCACCCTTCCCGGGCGAGCTCGTGGGCGGTCGCCCGGCCCAGCCCCTTGCTCGCCCCGGCCACGAAAGCAGTCCGATTCGAAAGTCCTAGGTCCATGAGTACACGTGGGGAATTGTACGAGAGTGGTGCGCCCGCAACCTACGAACTGGCGCGTCCCGTGTCGACCCCCGCTCACGGTGCCGCCTCGGTGAGGAAGTCGGTCACCACCTCGGCCAGTGCGTCGGGGGCGTCGGCGTGGACCCAGTGGCCCGCCCCGTCGATGGTCACGAGCTCGGCGTTGGGGAAGCGCGCCCGGATGCCCTCGCGGTCCGCGTCGGCCACGTAGTCCGAGGCCCCGCCCCGCACGAAGAGGGCGGGGCCCTCGTAGGTCGGCGTGCGGGGCAGGGCCGCCGTAATGTCGTCGTAGTGCGCACGAATGGCGTCCAAGTTCATGCGCCAGGTGTAGGTCTCGCCGTCGTAGTCGAGATTTTTGAGCAGAAACTGGCGGACGGGCCAGGACGGCACGTCCTCGGCCAGCACGTCGTCAATCTCGTCGCGGCCGTCGTACGCCGTCGGGTTGATGCGGGCGAGTGCATCCAGCAGTTTGGTGTGGTGGGGCGGATACGCCTTCGGGGCCATGTCCACGACGATCAGCCGGTCAACCCGATCCGGACGCGAGAGCGCAGCCTGCATGGCGGTCTTCCCGCCCATCGAGTGGCCCAGCACGGCGGCCGGGGCGAGGTCGTGCCGATCGATGAACCGCCGCAGGTCCGTCGCGAGGGTTGGGTAGTCCATTGCGTCGGCGTGGGGCGACCGTCCGTGGTTGCGTTGATCCACGGCGTGCACGCGGGCCACGTCTCGGAACGCCGTCCGGCTGAGGGTGTGCCAGTTGCCGTGCGCGCCCAGAAGCCCGTGGAGAAGGATGAACGGAGGCCCGGAGTCGCCGTACTGGTTGTGGAAAAGCTCCATGTAGGATGGGGTTGAGTGAGAGAATGAACTGCTCGCACGGCCCCGGCCCCCGGCGCCGTGTGTTGCTGACATGGATGCGCCCCCGCCCTCACGCGCTGCTACGGACGAACTTGCTCCCGATTTTGCACGCTCGCCTCATCGTCGTCACTGTACTTGTCAGCCTCGGTGTCGTTGTTCCCTGCGCGGGCCAGCCTGCGGACAGCCTCGCCCCCTCTACGAATGCCGTCGGCGTATGGGCCGCCGGTTCGTTCGCGACCGGACGCCTCATCGGAAACATCCGGCGCGCCCGAGTGGGACTGGTGGGGCTGCGCTACCACCGCCTCCTCGCGCCGGCCTCCCCCTCTCCGAGTTTCGACGGCCCGACCCTCACGTACACGGCAGACCTGCTTCCCGTTCTCTTCCTGTCGATCCCGTCTGGCGCCCTTCCCGCCCTCCCATCCGACGAATCGAGTCCGGCGCGGATGTCGTCCTCTCGTCCCCAGGATCGAACCGCGGTCGGCGTTGGGGTCCGCCCGGTGGGCCTACGCCTCACCTACCGGCCCCACAAACGCGTCCAACCGTTCGTCGCGGGAAGCACCGGCCTCGCGTTTTTCGACCGCTCCGTGCCCAATGCGCTGGGGCGGTCGCTGAACTTTATGTTCGATCTGGGGGCGGGCGTCCGTGTGGTCCTCACCCCCACCCTGACTCTCACTGCTGGCTACCGCTACCACCACCTGTCGAATGGCTTTCGTGGACAAATCAATCCTGGCGTTGATGCAAATCTGTTCCGGCTCGGCGTCACCGCATCCCCCTAGCGTCCGCCGCACGACCGTCCCTGTCCTTCTGGTGGGTCTCCTCACGGGCCTCCTTCTTCCCACGACGGCATCTGCACAAGTCGCCTCGGACGGGGAGCGGCCCGTCCAGGCCCGGGACCTGTACCGGATGCGGGAGGTGACGGAGGTCGCCCTGTCCCCCCGCGGGCGGTCCGTGGCCTACACGGTGCGTCGCCTCTCACCCGGCCCGGCCCCTGCGCCTCGTGCCCGGCTGTACGTGGCCCGGACGAGCGGCCGGGACGATCCGCGCCTGCTGTTCCAAGACGAACACGACATCCGCGAGCCCGCCTGGCACCCCGACGGCACACACCTTGCCTTCGTCCGCCCCGTAGACGGCACGCCGCAGGTGTTCGTGATTCCTCTCAACGGAGGCGTTCCGTATCGGCTGACCGATACGCCGCACGGGGCCCAGGCCCCCCAGTGGGGCCCGGATGGAGAGCGACTGCTCTTCGCGAGCCGCGTCCCCGAGCCGGCCGTTCGGCGCCAGACAGCCCGCCGTCCCCCTACTGAACGGCCCGGCCGCACGGCGTCGGATACCATTCGCACCCCTCCGCCCGACACCCTTCTCGTCCTCCGACACGACCGGACGCTTCGTCCCGTCGATACCCTCACGGTGGACGCGGACGGCCGGCCTCAGACGCCCCCGGACACGACCGACACCCTCCAGGTTCCGCAGCAGTCGTCCCTCCCGGACACCCTCTCCGCCCCGCCCGTGCGTCGCCTCGCGACGCTCTCCTCCGATAGCCTACGGGCAGTCTTTGACCGGTTTCGGCTCCGTCCCGATACGACGACGGTTGCCGTGCAGCCCGACACCGCCGCCGCCCCGGACGGCACCCTCGCACAGGTCCGGCGATGGATGCACCAGAACCGCCGTTCCGAGACGGCCCTCGTCTCCTCCCGACTCGAGCTGCAGGGCGAGCGGCAGCTCCGGCCCACGCCGGCCTACCGCCATCATTACGTGGTGGACCTTCCCGCGGGCATCCGCTCCGGGCGCCCGCCGCGCCCCACGCCTCGCCTCTTGACGGGCGGCTACCGCTCCTACGGCCAGGCCGACTGGCTGCCCGGGGGCGAGCAGGTCGTCGTAAGCGGGACGCCCGCCACGACCGAATCGCCCGATCGCGTCCGTCGGCGCACCCTGTACGTGGCCGATCTGAACACCCCTCGGCTCCGTCGCCTGCTCCGCATTGAGAACCATGCCCTGACGTCTCCCTCCATCACGACCGACGGCAGTACGGTGGCCTTCCGGCTCGAATCGCTCGCCCCATCGAGCGACGCCCCCGCCGAGATCGGGCTTTTTGCACTGGATGGCCGCTCCCAGCCCCGCATTCTCACGAGCGCCCTCGACCGCGACGTGACGTCGGTCACGTGGGCCCCCGATGGCTGGTACCTGTACACGACGGCCCCCTCGGAGGGCGGACGCCCCCTCTTCCGCTTCACCCCCTTCGCCCAGGACACGACCGAGGGGGCTCCCCAGGCCCCAAGTCCGACCCTGCCTACCGACCGGGCCACATCGCGAAATACGTTCACGCTCGACTCGACCCTGGTTCGGCCCGCCGAGGCTGAACAACTGACGTCGGCCGCACGGGCCATACACTCGTTCGACGTGACCGACGCGACCGCCGTATACGCCTCAACGGACCCCACCACGCCCTCGGCCCTCTACGCCAATACCGTCAGCTTCAACAACGAGCGCCCCCTCGCCACCCCCAACGCCGAGTGGTTGTCTCGCCGACACGTGGCCCCCCCCGACCGCATGACGGTCTACCACGACAGCCTCGCCGTCACCGGATGGGTGACGCGCCCGGCCGCCTTCGCGGACTCGCTCCGGCATCCCCTGTTCGTGCAGGCGCGTGGCGGACCTCCGGCGTTGAGTGCCCCCTATACGCCGGAGGCGTGGTTCGAGCGGCAGTACCTCGCGGGGCGCGGCCTGGGGCTCGTCGAGGGGTTTCCACGGGGCTCAGCGGGCTTCGGGACGGCCTTCCGGCGCGCCAACGACAAAAACTGGGGCCCCGGTCCTGCCCGCGATCTTCTCGCGCTCGCCGATTCCGCGGCGGCGCTGTCCTGGACGGACTCCACCCAGGTGGCCCTCGGTGGCACCGGGTACGGCGGCACCCTGACTGCCTGGATTCTCGGCCGAACGAACCGATTCGCCGCGGCCGTTGCGCTCAACGGCGTGTACGACCTCCCGGCCCTGCTGGGGGGCGGCCGTGCGTGGCGCCTCGTGCCGGCAGAGTTTGGCGGATATCCCTGGGACGGCGTTCCGCCGCGTTCGCTCGGCGACTCTGTCCTCTCCTCCCGGCTTCCGTTTCCCGACTCGACCGCCCAGACGCCCTGGGCCGCCCTTCACCGCAACTCGCCGCTCACGTACGCGCACCGGATCCGCACGCCGCTTTTGCTGATGCAGGGCGGGGCCGACCGACGTATGGGGCCGTCTCAGGGCGAGCGCCTGTACAAACGCCTCAAGATCCTGGATCGGCCCGTCGAGTACGTGCGGTACCCTGGGGTGGGACACGACATGTCTGCCTCGGCCTCTCCACGCCAGCGCCTGGATCGTCTCGTGCGGACCTACGAGTTCCTTGCGCGCTTCCTGGAGCCCCCTGCGCCCCCGACCGCTTCTCAATCGCCCCCTCGGCCCTGACCCCACCGGCCCCCGTGGGCGCGCAGGGGCACTGCCGCCCCCGCCCCGGTCTTCTCGGCACCGCGTTCGCTGCTCAACTTCCTGCCCCCATGCTGCACGCACTGGCCGCCCGCCTCCGGACCGAGTGGCGTCGCCTCCGCCGGGCCGCCGCGTCCCTCGACGGGCAAACGACGTTCGTCCTCACGGGCGCGGCGGTGCTCGTCGTCCTCCAGGTCATTCTGGGAGACCGCGGGCTCTTCCGCACCCACCTTGCTGGATTCATTCCTCGAAGCTGGCAGGGACTGGCGACCTGGGGCTGGTGGTTCGGGATGCAGGGCCTGCTCGGCTTCGTGGTGCCGGCGGCAGCCCTCCGGGCATTCTTTGCGTCCACCCTGGACGAGATCGGCCTGGGCCTGGGCGAATGGCGCTTTGCGAGCGTCGTCGCTGCCCTCTACCTGCCGGTCGTGGCGGTGGGAACGTGGGTGCTCTCCGACGGCGCGGCGTTCCAGGAGCAGTACCCGCACTACCAGCCGGCGACCCGAGACTGGGCCGTGTTCTTCATCTACGAGGCCCTGTTTCTCTTCTACTGGGTCGGGTGGGAGTACCTGTGGCGCGGGTTCGTGCTCTTCGGCACCGCGCCCACCTTCGGCCTGTCGGCCATTTTTGTGCAGGCCCTCCCCTTCGCCGCCCTCCACATCGCGAAGCCGTGGCCGGAGGCGCTGCTCTCCGTCGTGGGCGGCATCGCGCTGGGCGCCCTCGTCTGGCGCTGCCGCTCCTTCTGGATCGCCGTCCCCATCCACGCCGCCCAGATGATGCTGCTCGACCTGTGGTGTGCCCTCCGCATCCGGACGGGCGTGTCGGGAATCGGGCCGGAGGCCTTCCTCGACCTGTTTGCTCAGCTTGGCGGTTGAGCGTTGGGGCGTTTCGTGTTGCGGGTTTTCCGCTGCACCTCTTTTCGTGAGCAGGATTTCCTACACGCCCCCTGATCCCACCAACCCTTCACTCTCAACCCGCTCTCCCTACAGAAAAAGCTCCACGGTTCCGGTGTTCATGACGGTTCGGACGTAGGGCTCAAGCGTGGCCGCGTAGCTGACGCGGAGGTCGAGGTCCCCGATGGACTGCCGCACGCCAAACCCGGCACTGGGACGAAGGCCGTTCGTGTCGTCTACCCCAAGGCGGTCGACCCCCACCCGGAGCCGAAGAATCTGAACGGGATGGTAGGCGGCCCCCACCCGCGCCCGCAGGTCGTGCAGGAGGAACGACTCGGTGCGCGTCTGGGCCCGCGGGCCGCCCGACGTTACGAGCGTCTGTAGGTCGCGCCGGTCCCGCGTGGTGTATCGGGACTCTACCTCCGCCAAGAATTGGAGGCGCTCGTCGAGAAGTGAATAGCTCCCCCCCACCTGTACCCGCACCGGAAATCGGTCCGTGTGGCTGCCCCCGCCTGCCGGGGCGGCGTCCCACTCGTATTTGGCCAGCAGATCCTTAACAGTGGCGGCCAGGGACAGTCGCCCAGTGGGCTGCACCCGCACGCCCAGGTCGACGCCAAAGCCCCGGACGGGGTCCACCTCGGGCAGCAGGTCGGACTGGTAGAGCGTGAGGGCTGTCCCCACCGCCAGCCAGTCCGCGAAGCGGTTGCCAAACGCAAGCGAGAGCGCAAACTCGTCGGTCGACAGCGTTTCGGTGCGGGCGCCATCCGCGTTGCGGCCGTCGATGTCGTTGACGCCGGCGTGGGTGAGGCTCAGTCCAATCCCGGCGGTCGGCCCGAGGGGCGCCGTAAATTCGAGGAACTGCAGCTCCCGGTCGAACGACAACAGCGCGGCGGACGCCGAGACCCGCTGGCCGGAGGCCGACGGAAGCAGGGCGGGGTTGTAGTGGGGGCTCACGTCCGCGGACGGGTCGGCCACCAGCGCGTTGCCCAGCGCCATGCCCCGGGCCCCAAACCCCAGTCGCGAAAACGCGCCCGTCCCCACGTCCTGACCGCTTGCCGGGACCGACATCCCGACCATGAGCCCGACCCCGAGCAGCATGCTCAGGCCCCCGTGCCGTCCCAGACGGCGAATCAGTGATGTGAGACTCCAGCTGCGCATGGAAGAACGAGCACGTGAGCGAAAGTCGGCGGCGCCGGGCGGGTCCCTCAATTTGACAGCAGGATCTTGCCCCGCACCGTTGTGCCCCCCACCTCCACCGTGTACAGGTACGTGCCGGTGGGCAGACGGAGGCCCGAGGCGTCGGTCCCGTCCCAGACGATTTCCTGCTGGCCCGCAGGCTCTTGCTCTTCGAGCGTGCGCACACGGTTCATCCCAAAGTCGTAGATGGACACCTCCACCGTCTGCGGCTCCGGAACGTCGTAGACGATCCGCACCGCGTCGTCGCGCGACGGGACGAATGGGTTCGGGTAGGCATAGGTCTCGACGTCGGGGACCTGCTCGGTCGGCTCGTCGGGATTGACGGGCACCTCGGTTCGGAACAGCTGCCATTCCGGCCGCGGCGCGTCGGGGGCATCGGGAAGCAGACGCGGCTCGTCCGCCCGGTCCAGGCGCAGCAGGCCCGCCGTCGTCCCCACCCAGAGCGCCGCGGGCGTAACCTCCACGGCGCGGGCCGTCAGTTCCCCCGGAAACGCCTGCTCCGGCTCGGCGAGCGCCACCTCTTCGACGGTGCGCCACGTGCGTCCCTGGGTTTCCGACACGAAGAGCCCGCTCTCGGTGGCGGCGTAGACGCGTGCCCGGCGGGCCGCCACGTCGTTCACCTGCTCCCCGATGAGGGGCTGCCGAAAGGTCTCCCCCCCGTCCGGCGTCACCGTCAGCCCGCTGCGCTGGAGCACGCTTCCCCCGTCGGCCCGCAGGGTCGCGATCCAGACCGGATTGCGCCCGTCGGGGCGCGGCTGCTCGGCCAACCCGAGCACGAGCTGGCCCGTCAGGCTGTTTGGGGTGCCGTCCGGCCGAAAGAGGCGCCAGGCCCGATCCCCGGACGGGCCGACGTCGCCCGGCGTGGAGCGGTTGAGGCCGGCCGCGGTGCCGGCCCACACCGTGCCCGTCTCGTCCACCAGCGCGCTGAACGCCCGGTAATTTTGGAAGCCGCGGCCGTCGCTTTGGGGCGGAGCGACGAGAAAGGTGTCCGGCCGGGACGGCTCGATCCGCATGCTCGTGTCTGGGGGGAGCACGACGCGGGACCACGTCTCTCCCTGGTCGGCCGAGCGACGGAGCCCGCTCCGCGACCCGGCAACCCACACGGTGCCCCCGCGTCCAAGGGCGATGTCTCGTGGCGGGGCGCTCGTCTCCTGCGTGACGGGAATTGCCGGAAGGGTCGACGCCCCGTAGGCGACCGTCGTGTCCGCCGGGTCGTCCAGCGGGACCGGCCGCGTCGAGAACGACGCCCCACCGTCGGTCGACACCAAAAACCCGCCCGCCCCGATCGCATTGCCGCCCGCATCGAACGCGAGCCCGGCCCACACGGCCGAGCCCCCCTGCACGCCGCCCTCGGCGGCCAGCGAGAGCACGACGTTGCTTCCGTCCTCCAGCCGACGCGTCACCGCCGGGTCGTCCGGCGTGAACAGGCGCGCCTCGTCCTCCGTGTACACCGTGAGCAGGGGCCCCGCCCACAGCGAGTCGCCCGCCGACGCCAGCGCCTGGACCGTATTGCTCGCCAGGCCCGTCGTCGGGCGCAGGTCCTGCAGGCGCGGCGGGGCCTGTCCCCACGCCGGCGCGGCCGCCAGTCCCAGCACGATAAGCGACGCGAGAAGGCGGTTCACAAGTCGTCTGGGCGGCGATGCATCTGCATGCGAAGAGCGTTTCCTCCGGCCTCCGACGTGTCCGACGGCACGAACCGAAACTGCCCCGTCACCTGGTTGCCCGATAGGCTGTCGTCGTCCACCGCAAAGACCCGCAGGGTGTAGATCTCGTCGCGGAGCGGAATCGACAGCTCCAACTGCCCGCCGTAGCGCCCCTCTTCACTCAACTCCGAAAGGGTGCCGGAGAGAGTCCCTCGAGGATTCGACGACGGCTCGAACAGAAACGCCACTCGTGCCACCGTCCCGTCCGGGTCCGTCGCCCGGGCGGAGAGGTCGACCGTCACCTGAGCGAGGGAATCCACAATCTCTCCCTCGGACAGATCCGACTCGTGCACGCTGTCGGGCGTGATCTGAAGGTTTGCCACCGACGGCCGGCGCTGGTCACGATCCGGAGCCGGCACCATGTCGCAGCCGCCCCACAAGGCCGGCCCCCCCCCAATCAGCACGGCCCCCAGCAGACGGCCCAGCATGGGCAATGTCGAGTCCACCATGGCAGAGAAGCCCGGATCGAGTCGGGTATTCGCAGGCGCCCGTGCCGTTCCTACTGGCTATGTCTTCGAGGCGCCGGGGACTACACCGTACTCAGGGGCTGTAGGCTGAAGCAAAGAATGAAGATGGCGATGGCCAGGTAGCCCAGGATCCGCCGGCCGGGCGTCAGTCGCTGCGGCCGCAGAACCGGCGGGTGCTTCACCCGGACGAGGAAGATAATGAGAAGACTCCAGACGAGCCAACCGGTCCATCCGAGGCCCGTCCAGCCGAGCGCCATCGCGGCGCCCACCCCCGACAAAAGGCCCACCAGTCCGGCCCAGGTGCGCTGGTCGGTTCCCCCGAAGATTTTGTACAGGTAGCCGTAGTAGATCGCCGCGAGGATGACCCACGACGCCCGCCCCAACCACGGACTCACGTCCTGAAGCGACTGCCGCATTCCATCCATGAACCCGATGCCCCCCGAGAACAGCAGCACGAAGACGAAGGCCTGCGCGAAGCGGCGGTGCCACGCGTCCCCCAGCAGCGCGTACAGCACGTGCCCGCCATCGAGCTGGCCCACCGGAAGCAGGTTGAGCGCCGTGAAGAACAGCCCGAGCCACCCCGCAAAGAGGACCGGATAGTGGTACATCTCGTACATCGGGGGGACGTTCGCGAAAACCTGGGACAGGGCCCAGTAGAGCGGCGTGTACCCCACGACCAGGACCGGCATCCCGTTGCCCGAGGCGGGGCGCGCGTCCGGGAACGTTCCGTGCTGGCGGATGTGCGCCTTCAGCGCCTCGTGGCCCGGCAGGTCGAGCAGGTACTCGGGGGGCGGAAGCGTAGCAAAGCCGTAGATCAGGGCCCCGAGCGCGACCACGAACCCCGCCAGCGGCCCGGCCACGCCAATGTCGAAGAGCGAGCGTGTGCTCGGGATGCGCTGCCGAATGCTGATGACGGCCCCGAAGTTGCCGATGCCGTTGAACGGAAACGGGATGTAGTAGGGCAGTGACGTGCGCACGTCGTGGTAGCGCGCCGCGAAGTAGTGCCCAAACTCGTGCACCGTGAGGAAGCCGACCAGCGGAATCGCGTAGCGCAGCCCGTCGACGAGCCAGGCCTGATTGAGGGTCAGCACGAAGAGGGAGATCGTCTGGTCGTGCGCCTCGTAGTGGAGCAGTCGGTTCGCCCACCACGAGGCCCCCACGTACACCGTGGATGCCAGCGTGAGCACGAAGAGGAGGAGGTGCAACCAGTAGCGGTCCGCGGTCGGTTGGGGCGCGGCCGCCGCCGAGGCCGAGTCGGGATCGCTGTTCACCTCAATCCGGGCGTCACCGGGGGACTGATTCGGTTCCACGAGCGAAAGCGTGCGTCAGTAACAATCGTGATCGGGCCCCGGTGCCACTCGGCGTCGCCCCCGTCAGCGAAGCGCCGCGAGCCCGGCCTCAATGCGGTCGAGGCCCGTTTCGAGATCCTCCATCGACGAGGCGTAGGACAGGCGAAGCCCGTCGGGCTCCCCGAACGCCGGCCCCGGGACGAGGGCCACGTCCTGCTCCTCCAGCAAGTAGAAACAGAGGTCGCCGCCGTCCTCAATCGTCGAGCCGTCCGGCGCCGTGGCTCCGAAGAAGGCCGACACGTCCGGGTACGCGTAGAAGGCCCCTTCGGGGGTCGGGCACTGCACCCCGTCGATGGCACGGAGGCGCTCCAGGACCACGTCGCGCCGGCGCCGAAAGGCCGACACCATCTCCTCCACCGGCTCCTTGTCCATTTCCAGGGCCGCCACGCCCGCCTTCTGCGTGATGCTGCTAGGCGCCGAGGTGAACTGCCCCTGGATCTTGCCCGCGGCCTCGGCAATCGGCCCCGGCGCGGCCATGTAGCCGAGCCGCCACCCCGTCATGGCGAAGCCCTTGGAGAACCCGTTCACCGTAACGGTCCGGTCCTTCATGTTCGGAAGCGACGCAAACGCGCGGTGTTCGGCGTCGTACAGGACGTATTCGTAAATTTCGTCGGACACGACGTAGACCCCGTCGTGGTCGCGCAGCACGTCGGCGAGCGCCGCCAGCTCGTCGGGCGAATACACGGTCCCGGTGGGGTTGGACGGGGTGCACAGGATGAGCAGCCGCGTCCGCTCGGTGATCGCCCCTTCCAGGGCCGCGGGCGTCAGGCGGTACCCGTTGTCCACGTCCGTGGGCACCGGTACCGGCTCGGCCCCACTGAAGCGCGCCATCTCCGGGTAGCTCACCCAATAGGGCGCCGGAATGAGGACCTCGTCGCCCTCGTCGCAGAGGGCGTGGATGGCCAGGGCGAGGGACTGCTTCGCCCCGTTCGAGCACACCACCTGCTCCGGCGTGTACGACAGGTCGTTGTCGCGGTCGAGCTTGCTGCAGATGGCCTCCCGCAACTCGAGCGTGCCCGGGTTTTCCGTGTAGTTCGTGAATCCGCTCCGGATGGCCTCCACGCCGGCGTCCGAGATCGGCTTCGGCGTCTCGAAGTCCGGCTCCCCCGCACTGAGGGCCACGACCGGGTGCCCCTGCCGTCGTCGTTCCTCGGCACGGGCCTTCATGGCGAGCGTGGCGGACGGCTGCATCGCGGCCACGCGGTCGTTAAATCGAACGGAGTGGGTGGAGGTCGACATGAGGCACCTGCGAACCAGCTAGAAGAAGAATGTAGGCGTGCCCGGCCCTCAAGGGCGCGGGCCCGGTTTCCCTTGCTCGTGCTGCGGGCGCGCCGGACGGGGGCGCTCCCCATGCGCCCTGAGCGTGTTCTGCGCCCTACGCGACCTCCGCCGGGGCGGCGTGCATTTCGAAGTCGTCGAGGAAGCGGGTGTCGAAGTTGCCCTGCTGGAACCGATCGTCGTCCATCAGCTGCCGATGGAACGGGATCGTGGTGTCGACCCCCTCCACGACGAACTCGGCAAGCGCCCGGCGCATCTTGCGGATCGCCTGCTCGCGGGTTTTGCCGTAGGCAATGAGCTTGGCGATCATCGAGTCGTAGGTGGGCGGGATGCGGTAGCCCGAGTAGGCCGCCGTATCGATCCGGATGCCGTGCCCGCCGGGCTGGTGAAACGCCGTGATGTCGCCCGGGGCGGGGCTGAAGTTCTGAAAGGGATTCTCGGCGTTGATGCGGCACTCGATGGCGTGACCCTCCATGGGGGGGCGCTCCTCGCTGTCCACGGTCTCGCCCATCGACACCCGAATCTGGTACTCCACCAGGTCGCAGTCCGTCACCTCTTCGGTGACCGGGTGCTCCACCTGGATGCGCGTGTTCATCTCCATGAAGTAGAAGTTGCGGTCGGCCCCCACCAGAAATTCGACCGTGCCGGCGCCCTCGTAATTCACGGCCTCTGCCCCCCGAATGGCAGCCGCGCCCATCTCTTCGCGGAGCGCCTCGTCAACGACCGGCGAGGGGCACTCCTCAAGCAGCTTCTGGTGCCGGCGCTGAATGGAGCACTCCCGCTCCCCAAAGTGCATCACGTTGCCCTGCCCGTCGCCCAGAACCTGAATCTCGACGTGGCGCGGCTTCTCGACAAATTTTTCGATGTACACCTCAGGGTTCCCGAAGGCCGCGTCGGCCTCGGAGCGGGCCCCATTGAAGGCCCGCTCAAACCCATCGGCCTCCCGCACCAGCCGCATGCCGGTGCCCCCCCCGCCCGCAACGGCCTTGACCATGACCGGAAACCCGATGTCGGAGGCGATCTCGGAGGCGGTGTCGAGGTCGTCGACCGTGCCGTCGGACCCCTCTACGATGGGCACACCCGCCTTGTGCATCTCCTCTTTCGCCTTCGACTTCTCGCCCATGAGGGAGATCGTCTCGGCGGAGGGGCCGATGAACTCGATGTCGTTGTCGGCGCAGATCTGGCTGAACTCGGCGTTCTCGGCGAGGAACCCGTAGCCGGGGTGGATGGCGTCGGCCCCCGTGACCTCCGCGGCGGCGATGAGGCGGTCGGGCCGCAGGTAGCTCTCCCCGGACGCCGCCGGCCCGATGCACACGGCCTCGTCGGCAAATCGGACGTGCAGGGCGTCGCGGTCGATCGTCGAGTATACCGCCACGGTGTTGATGCCCATCTCGTGGCAGGTGCGGATCACGCGCAGCGCAATCTCGCCGCGGTTGGCAATCAGAATTTTTTGGAGGTCACTCATGCGGGGTCAACAGAATCCGATGTGACGTGCGGGTTTTCAGGGAGCGTGATGCGTGAGGGTGGTGCGTGAGGTGCGTGTTCGAGGTCGACGCCGTCACGTATCACGCATCGGAACACCAAAGTTGGGGGCCACTCCATTTTCTCCGACGACAGCGAAGCCCCCCGAGCAGGCGCAACGGGAAGACGGCCCCAGGCCATCCCGGAGCCCTCACTGCTGCGTGAGACTGCCCTTATCCTTCATCGAGCACGAACAGCGGCTGGTCGAACTCGACCGGCTCGGCGTCTTCGACCAGGATCTCCTTGACGGTCCCCGCGGTTTCGCATTCGATCTCGTTCATCAGCTTCATCGCCTCGATGATGCAGAGCACATCGCCTTCCTGCACCTCGTCGCCCACCTCCACGAAGGGGGGGTCGTCGGGGGAGGGGGCCCGGTAGAAGGTCCCCACGATCGGGGCCTTCACCACGTGCTCCTCCGCGGCGGCTTCCGTCTCCTCCGCCTCGGCCGTTCCGTTCTCAGTCGCATCCGGGGCCGGCGCCGTGGACGTGTCGTCGGGGCCCGCCTCGTTGGCCGCCTGCGCCCCGCCCGAGGCCGGGGGGGCCGACGAGGCGGGCGCGTGGGACGGCTGCTGCTGGGGCTGAGGGGCCTGCTGAGGGGGCGCCTGCTGAGGCGGGGCCTGCGGCGGGTACTGCGGCTGCTGGGGGGGCCCGTACTGCATCTGGGCCGGCTGCGTCGCCGGCTGCATCAGGACCTGCGGGCTGTCTTGCCGAATGGTGAGCTTGAAGTCGTCCTCCTCAATCTCAACCTCCGACACCCCGCTCTCGGCGACAAGTCGAAGCAGTTCTTGAATCTTCGAGAGCTCCATGCGTCTGGATACGTGTGTGCGAAAGAACGGCGGGCACGCCCCGGGTTACACGGTGGAGGCGGCCGATACGCGGGTCTCGTACTCTTCGGTCTCGGTGTTGAGGCGGACGACGTCCCCTTCGTTGATGAAGAGCGGCACGTCGATGGTCGCCCCGCTCTCCAACGTCGCGGGCTTGTCCCCGCCCTGCGCGGTGTCGCCCTTCACGCCGGGCGTGGTCTCCGTGACCTCAAGGTCCACCTTCTGCGGCACTTCGGTGCGGAGCGGCTCCTCGGTGTCGGTGCGGAAGACAATGTCGACGTCGCCCCCCTCCTTCAAAAACTCGCGCCCCTCTACCTGCTCCGGCGGCATCGAGAATTGCTCGTAGGACTCCTGGTCCATGAAGTGAAGGCCGTAGTCGTCCTCGTAGAGATACTGGTGCTCGCGGCGCTCGACCCGCACCTCGTCGACCTTTGCTCCCGCCCGGAACGTCTCCTCCACCTCGTGGCCGTCCTTCACGTGTTTGAGGGTGGTGCGCACGAACGCCCCGCCCTTGCCGGGCTTGACGTGGAGGAAGTCGACGATCTCCCAGAGATCGTCCTTCCAGATGAACGTCATGCCGTTTCGAAAGTCACTCGTGTCCGCCATGGGGTGGAGGCAGGTCGTTTCGTCGCAGTTGCAGTGGGGTAATATATTACGCCGTGGGGAGCGGTGTCAACTCCCAACCGCCCTGGGCGGGTTTGATTGTAGCTAAAAACGTAGCCCGGTCGTTTGTTGCGGGGTCTGGGCCCGCCCCGCCCGCAATTCACGTGGGATCTAGCTCACCGAAACTCCTTCTCCTTGCTGAGCACGCCGGGCAGGTCCGTGACGCCGAAGGGGCCGTGCCGGTACTTAAACGGCTCGCCGTAGGTGGCGCCCACCGTGTATCCGTAGGTGCGGGCCCGCGATTTTACCCATTCGAAGAACTCCGGGTTGGACACGAAGGTCTCCGGCTCGTCCGCGTCCGGCTCGTAGTCGGGGTTGTGGAACTGCGACGCGAAGGCCTGCAGCGCCTCGATGCGCTGGTCCCATACGTCGGTCACGTCCACCACCATCGTCGGCTCGAAGGAGACGGCCTGCATGTAGTGGAGCACGTGGTGCGGCCGCCAGGGCTCTTGGGAGGCCCCGTCGGGGCCGGTCGTCTCAATCTCCTGGAGCCCGCTGTAGTAGAGGGCGTCGGTCGACAGGTCGGCGGCGTCGCTGTGGTCGGGGTGGCGGGACTCTGGGGCATTGAGGAGGACAATGTCGGGCCGGTACCGGCGCACGGCTTCAATGACCCGTCGCTGGTTGGCCTTCGTGTTGCGGAGGTCCCCGTCCATCAGCCCGAGGTTTTCCCGGGCGCTGAGGCCGATGATGTCCGACGCGCGCTCGGCCTCCTCCATCCGCTGCTGGGGGGTGCCTCGCGACCCCAGTTGGCCCTTCGTGAAGTCGACAATGCCCACGTCGTATCCCTGCTGGGCAAGGAGGCACACGGTCCCCCCCGCGCAGAGCTCTACGTCGTCGGGGTGGGCGGCGAGGGCGAGGACATCAAGTTTGGACATGGGAAGTGCGATCTTCAAGGATTGCTAACCGGAGAGAGAACTGCCCTGGGCTGAAGGTCCGTATTGCATGTTTCGTATTGCGTGAGGTGTGAAACGTGAACCGTGACTCGTGGGAACGTGACGGGGACTTTTCCCTCTCACGCGTCACTCTTCACGCATCACGGTGTCGGCCAATGCAGCATCAAGCCTGGCCCACACCACCTCCGTACGAGATGCAGGCTCATTCGGTGACGAAGTTCACGATCTGCCCCGGCACGTAGATCTCGCGCTGGAGGTCCTCGCCGTCGAGGTGACGAGCCACATTCTCGGCCTCCTTTGCGGCGGCGAGCACGTCCGCCTCGTCCGCGTCGGCGTCGATCTCGATGGTGGCGCGAACGGTGCCGTCGACCTGCACGGGCATCTCCACGACCTCCCGCCGGATCAGCTCGTCGTCGTACGCCGGCCAGTCCGCGTGGGCCAGCGACTGGTCGTGGCCGAGCCGGGCCCACAGCTCCTCGGCGAGGTGCGGCGCGAACGGACTCAGCAGCAGGACGAACGGCGTTCCAACCTGCCGCGGCAGTGCGTCCCACTTGTTGGCCGCGTTCACGAACTCCATCATCGCCGCGATGGCGGTGTTGAAGTTTCGCGCCTCAATGTCCTCCGTCACCGTCTTGATGGTGCGGTGCAGCGTGCGGAGCTGCCCGCGGTCCGGCTCCTCGTCGCTCACCGCAAGCCCGCCGCTGTCCGTGTCGACGACCAGGCGCCAGATGCGGTTGAGAAACCGATGGACCCCCTCCATGTCGTCGGTGCTCCAGGGCTTGTCCTGCTCCAGCGGCCCCATGAACATTTCGTAGAGGCGGAGCGTGTCGGCCCCGTACTCGTCGACCACGTCGTCGGGGTTGATGACGTTGCCGCGGCTCTTGCTCATCTTGTGGCTGCGGGCGTCGACCTGCACCGACGGCCGATCCGCGAGAACGAACACGTCCCCGTCCTTCTCGACGTCCCCGTCGTCCACCGGTACGGGCGTGAGGTCGGCATCGTCATCCACCTGCTCGGCGGAGACGAAATCGCCGGCGTCGTCCCGGTACGCCGTGTATTCCGTCTCGCCCAGGATCATGCCCTGGTGCACCAGCGTCTGGAATGGCTCCTTCGTGGAAACCACGCCCGCGTCGTAGAGCACCTTGTGCCAGAAGCGGGCATAAAGCAGGTGCAGCACCGCGTGCTCGGAGCCGCCCACGTACAGGTCGACCGGCATCCAGTATTTTTCTTTCTCCGGGTCGACGAGCCGCTCGTCGTTGTCCGGGTCGATGAAGCGGAGGTAGTACCAGCAGGACCCTGCCCACTGCGGCATCGTGTTCGTCTCGCGGGTGGCGGGCGCGTCCGTTTCCGGATCGGTGGTCTCCCTCCAGTCCTCGATGGTGGCCAGCGGCCCTTCGGGCGTGCCGCTCGGCTCAAACGTGTCGATGTCGGGCAGCGTGACCGGCAGCTCCTCCTCCGGCACCGGCTTGTCCGTGCCGTCCTCCGTGAAGACGATGGGGAACGGCTCCCCCCAGTAGCGCTGGCGGCTGAAGAGCCAGTCCTGCAGCTGGTAGTTGACCGTGCGTTCCCCCTTCTCCTCCTCGTCGAGCCACTCGGTGATGGCCTCTTTCGCCTCCTCATTGTGGAGCCCGTTGAGGGAGACCGCCTCGTTGGCCGAATGGACGTGCGGCCCGTCGCCCGTGTACGCCTGCTCGTCGATGTCGCCCCCCTCCACGACCGCCCGGACCGGCAGGTCGTATTTCTCGGCAAACGCGTGGTCGCGCTCGTCGTGGGCGGGGACGGCCATGATGGCCCCGGTGCCGTAGGAGACGAGCACGTAGTCGGCCACCCAGATCGGAATTTCCTCCCCGTTCACCGGGTTCACGGCGTAGCCGCCGGTAAACACGCCCGTCTTGTCGCCCTGTTGTTGGCGCTCTCGCTCGCTCTTCCGGAGCGCCTGTCGGCAATACTCGTTTACGTCCTCACGGTGCTCGTCGGTCGTAATGGCGTCGAGCAGCTCGTGCTCGGGCGCCAGCACCATGTAGGTGGCGCCGAAGAGGGTGTCGGGCCGCGTGGTGTAGACCTCCAGTGAATCGTCCACGCCCACGAGGTCGAAGTAGACGTTTGCCCCCTCCGACCGGCCGATCCAGTTGCGCTGCATCTCCTTCGTGCTCTCCGGCCAGTCCAGGTCCTCCAGCCCCTCCAGCAGCCGATCGGCGTACTCGGTAATCTTGAGCACCCACTGCCGCATCGGCACCCGCTCGCAGGGATAGCCGCCCCGCTCAGATTGTCCGTCGATCACCTCCTCGTTCGCCAGCACGGTGCCCAGCTCCTCGCACCACCACACCGGCTCCTCGGACTGGTAGGCGAGTCCCTGTTCGTAGAGCTGCAGGAAGATCCACTGGGTCCACTTGTAGTAGTCCGGGTCCGTGGTGTTGATCTCCCGCTGCCAGTCGTACGAGAAGCCGAGGCGCTTCAGCTGCCGCTTGAACTGCGCGATGTTCTTCTCCGTCGTCTCGCGCGGATGGGTGTTGGTCTTCAGCGCGTACTGCTCGGCGGGCAGGCCGAACGCGTCCCACCCCATCGGGTGCAGCACGTTGAACCCCTGCTTGCGTTTGTAGCGGGCCACGATGTCGGTGGCCGTGTAGCCCTCCGGGTGGCCCACGTGGAGGCCCGACCCGCTGGGGTACGGAAACATGTCGAGCACGTAAAACTCCTCCTGGTCGTCCGGCACCTCGTCGGGCGTGCGGAAGGTCTGGTGCTCTTCCCAGTACTGCTGCCACTTGGTTTCAATGTCGTGAAACGGATAGGCCATGACGGGCGGCGGTTGGACGATCTAGTGGACTGTGGCGCCGAGAACGCTCCCCGGTTCGCACTCGGCACAAGGCCGTAACGAACACCGAATTGTACGGGACGGAGGGGAGAAGAGGATCCTGCAGTAAGGCATAGGGTAAGCACCGCCTCTCCGCCTCTCCACTGCCCACGCACGAATTCAATCGTTCTATGCCCGGCAATCCGTCCCCGGACCTGCTCACTGTGCTCGACACGGCCGACACGATTGCGGTGGTTGGCTGCTCGGCCACCCCGACGCGCACGAGCCACAAGATTGCCCGGTACCTGCAGGACCGCGGCTACCGCATCGTGCCGGTCAACCCGAACTACGACGAGGTGCTCGGCGAACCGTGCTACCCGGACCTGCCGAGCCTCCCGGCGGCGGTGAACCTCGACATCGTCGACATCTTCCGCGCCCCAGAGCACACGGCGGACATGGTCCGGTCGGCAATTGAGCGCGTCGAGCAGACGGACGAGCACCCGGTGATCTGGACGCAGCTCGGGGTGTCGACCACGGAGGCAAAGGCCCAGGCCGAAGCGGCGGGGCTGCTCTACGTGCGCAACCGGTGCATCAAAATCGAGTACGACCGGCTTCTCGCGTGAGCTCCACGTGCACGGGCGGCTGCTCGTCTGCCCCCCCGACAGTGCCTTTTCTATCACCGCGGCCTTTCCTCCTGTAGACTCGGCCCCACACCGGATGGGGACAGCAAATCCCGTCGGGCAGCGCCGTCTTGTCGCGGGGAGCGGTCGCTCCCCCCCGAACGTTCGAGGCCAGGCGCACGCGATGGTGATCGAGCCGGCTCGGGCGGGCACCGCTTCTGCTGTCACTCGCGATTCTCTGGTTTGCCGTCCTCTTCCCTCGGGGGGCCGGAGGCGCCGGGCCGGGCGCACGTGGCATCCGTCGATCCACCGGGGTCTGTGCCGGGGCTCGCCCACGTCCCGCCGCCTTGCTCCGACGCTCCGCCAAAGTTGTTGCGGGTTTTTCTGTATTCGACTGTCCAGCGGCGGCCTTCGAGAGTTGCGTCTTATCGCCTGCTCCCTCAAATTCGTTGGCGAGCGTTTTTCTGTTATGCCCCCTCCCCGGACTGATGGAAGAAACGATCCACACCGTCTCCACCGAAGCATTCGCCCTGCAGGCGGAAGCCCCCGACCACACGATTCTCGACGTTCGCCCCATCGCGGCCTATAACGGCTGGCCCCTTCAAGACGAGTCCCGGAGCGGGCACGTACCGGGCGCCAAGAGCCTGCCCCTGCAATGGACGCAGTACATGGACTGGGTGGAGGTGCTCGACGAGAAGGGACTGTCGCAGAATGCCCCCGTGACGGTGTACGGCTACACCGCCGATGCCGCGGCGGAAATGGCGGATAAGCTCTCGCGCCTCGGCTTCGAGGCGGTCGGCGTCTACGACGGCTTTTTGGAGGACTGGGCGCCCGACCCGGACCGGCCCCTCCAGCGCATGGAGCGGTACCGACAGCTCGTCTATCCGGAGTGGGTACAGCGCCTCCGCACCGGCGAGACGCCTCCTGGCATGCGGGGCGACGATCATGTCCTGTGCCACGCGCACTTCGGCTACCGCCAGGACTACGAGGACGGGCACATCCCCGGCGCCATCCCGCTCAACACGAATGCCCTGGAGTCGCCAGAGACGTGGAATCGGCGCTCCCCAGAGGAGTTGAAGTCGGCCCTCGAGGACCACGGCATTCGCCACGACACCACCGTGGTGCTGTATGGGCGCTTCTCCTACCCGACGTACGACCAGGACGATCCCGCCCAGAGCGCGGGTCACCTGGGCGCGATGCGGTGTGCGGCGTTGATGCTGTACGCCGGCGTGGAGGACGTCAAGATCCTCAACGGCGGGATCAGCACGTGGGAGTCCGCCGGCTACGACGTTTCGACCGACGACGTGGAGCCGGCGCCGGTGGATGACTTCGGGGCCGAGGTGCCGACCCATCCGGAGTACATGCTCACCCTCGACGAGGCCGAGGATCTCCTGGAGGCCGACGACGGGGACCTCGTCAGCGTGCGCAGCTGGGCCGAGTTCATTGGGGAGCGCAGCGGCTACCACTACATCGACAAGACCGGCCGCATCCCGGGGGCGGTGTTCGGCAACTGTGGAAGCGACGCCTACCACATGGAGAACTACCGCAATTTCGATTATACGACGCGGGAGTTTTCGGAGATCGCCGGGAAGTGGGCCGAGATGGGCATCACGCCCGACAAGCAGATCGCCTTCTACTGCGGCACGGGCTGGCGCGGCAGCGAGGCGTTTATGAACGCGTACCTGATGGGGTGGCCCCACGTCTCGGTCTACGACGGCGGGTGGTACGAATGGAGCAGCCACCCCGACACGGAGACGGCCACGGGGGTGCCCGAGAACGACGTTGCGGCATAGGGCGCGAATGGATGCGTTTGGGAGGCGACGCGGCCCGATGGGGCCTGCTTCGGCGTCTGGCACCGCGGCCCGTGGAAAATCCCACGGCATCGTGCGTAAGGGAGTGCCCACTGTTCCCTCCTCCTTTTCTTTCGTGGCCCCATTCCCGACCCCGACGCGTTCGCCGAGAAAAAGCAGCTCGTGGAAGCGGCCCTCCGGCTCCGCGGAGCGCAGGAGGCGCCCCTGACCGTGCCGGCGGTCTGTGCTGACGCCGAGGTTGAACGGGCCGTGTTCGAGGCCCACTTCGAGACGGTCGACGAACTGCCCCCGGCCTTCTACGACCTTGCGCTGGAGCAGTACCGGATGCTCACCGCGGCCACGACCGGCTACGAGGACTTCTCCTTCGAGGAGCGACTGGCGTCGTTTTACTACATTCTGCTCGACGCGCTCGGGGAGCACCGCGCATTCGTCCAGGCCACCTTCGACGACCGGGCCCGCTACCAGTCCTCGTTCCGAACCGGGGTGCGGAGCGCCCTCCGCGGCCTCCTAACGGAAGATGGCCTCGTGCCGGGCACAAACCAGCTCGTCACGGGCCTGTGGCCGGTGCACGAGGTGCTGACCGAGGTCACGTTCGCCCTCATCCGCCACTGGATCCGGGACGAAACCGAGGACCAGGAGGCCACCACGGCGCTCGTCGACAAGCTCGTTGCGTTCGTCGCCGAACTGGTGACCTTCCGCGGCGTATCCAGTGGCCTAAATCTTGCCTGGCACATCGTGCAGCACGATTCGCTGGGACTGGGGCGCCTGCCGCTGGTGGGGCGGTTCTTTTCCCGAGGATGATTGCTCCCCTCCGGAACGAGTTGCCTCCATCCGGCGGGTCGTATTGCGTAGTTCGTATTGCGTACTTGCTCCGATACGCACCACGCAATACGCAATACTTCGGTCCGTGGGGCCGTTTACCGATTTTGCGTAGGACTCCTCCACACGGCACTTCTGCAATGAGTTCAGACGACGCTTCCGACGACTTTCCCGCCTCCAAGCTGGAGCGGAGCGGCCTCTTCGCCAAGACGGGACTGAAGGTGGGAAAGAACTACGCCCAGTACCTCATGGACCGGGCCACCGGCGCGGACGATCCGGAAGCGCGGAAGCGAGAGCTCAACGCACAGAACGCCCGCGATCTCTTCGAGGAGTTTACCCGCCTCCGCGGGACGGCCCTCAAGCTCGCCCAGTCGATGAGCATGGACACCGGGCTGCTGCCGGACGAGTTCATGGAGGTGATGGCGGAGGCACAGTACAGCGTGCCCCCGATGAACAAAGCGCTGGTGCGCAAGCGGATTCGGGACGGGCTCGGGCGCTTTCCGGAACTGCTCTTCGACGACTTCGAGCCGGAGGCAATGGCCGCCGCCTCGCTCGGCCAGGTCCACCGGGCACGCCTGGACGACGGGCGGGCGGTCGCGGTGAAGGTGCAGTATCCGAACGTGCGGGAGACCATCGAGTCCGACCTGTCGGTGGCCCGCACGCTGTTCGAGCGCCTGATTCAGGGCGACGGGGTGGACGCCCACTTTGAGGAGGTGAAGGCCCGGCTCCAGGAGGAAACAGACTACCTGAACGAGGCGCAGAACATCGACCACTTCGCGGACCAGTACGACGGGGAGAAACTCGTCGTCCCCCGCCCGGTCCCCGACCGGACGGCCGAGACGGTCCTGACGATGACACACGTGGACGGCCGGCACCTCGATGCCTTCCTCGATGCGGATCCGGGCCCAGGCGAGCGCGATCGATTTGGGCAGCTGCTGTGGGACTTTCTCCACGAGCAGGTGGCGGGCAATGCCCGTACTCTCCACGCCGACACCCATCCCGGCAACTTCCTCTTCCGCGACGACGGGCGGCTCGGGGTCATCGACTTCGGCTGCGTGAAGACCTTTCCCCAGCAGTTCCGCGACGACATGCTGCGCCTCTTCCGGGCCCGCATGGCCGACGACGAGGACCAGATCACCGACCTCCTGTACACCCTCGACATCCTCCACGACGGCCTCCCGGCAGAGACCCAAGAGGAACTGCGCCACTTCTTCGACGAGTACGGCTCGCTCATCGTAGAGCCCTACCGCCAGTCGTCCTTCAACTTCGGCGACCCGGCGTTTCGGAACCGCCTGCAGGACTGCTTCGAGCAGGCCTCCCACCTCCGCGCCGCCACAGGGTCTCCGCACTTCATCTTTCTCAACAAGGCCCTGGTCGGCCTGCTCAACCTGCTGACCCGGCTTGAGGCCCGCGTGGACACCACCGAAAGCCTGTCGCTCCTGAACGAGTCGCTGGAGGGACTCGGCTGCGCCGCGGTGGAGCGCTAGTGCGCGGCACGGGGCACCGCTCTCGGCCCCAGGCCTCGCCTCCACGGAGGCCATCCCCATCTGGATCCGGGGGTTCAATACGGGGGCATCCAGTGGAGCCCCCCCCACGACGCCCGCCTTCAGAAACGACCGGCCGGCCCCGACCACGGTCGCTCCTTCGCAGGATCCCCGTCCGATCTTCATGGCGCGTTTCCCAAACGCGGCGAACGGACCGCCCGACAAGTGACTATATGGTCACTCAGTGACTCAGCAGTCATATTCTGACCGTTCAGCCATCCGGGCGCTTTCGCTTCATGGCCAGTTCCTCCGATCCGTCTCTGTCCCGTCGCGAGCGTGAGCGCAGGCGACGACGACAGGCCATGCTCGATGCCGCACGGGCCGTCTTCGCGGAGGAGGGATACGCCGACGCGACGCTCGACGAGATTGCGGAGCGGGCGGAGTTCGGCAAGGGGACGCTGTACAACTACTTCGAAGGGGGAAAGGAAGAGCTCTTTCTCGCCGTTTTCGACGAGGCCTCCCAGGAGCTGGAAGGGCTCATCCGGACGGTCTTCCACGCGTCCCCCGGCGCCCGTCCGCTGCGGGACACGGTCCACGAGTTCGTGGTGCGCTACTTCGAGATGGTTCGCGACCAGCAGGACCTGTTTCTCGTCCTGGTGAAGGAGATTCACACCATTGCGTTCAGCGACGAGACCGAGCGCGTCGAGTTTTTCGAGAGGCAGCAGGAGCGTGTGCTGGGCACTCTTGTGCCTGTGCTCCGTGAGGCAATGGACCAGGCGGAGATTCGACGCCTCTCCCCCACACTGGTGGCGAACGTCCTGTTCACGAGCCTTCGGAGCATGGGGACGCACCACATTCTCGAAGGCAACCACGCCCCCACCAACGGCCCCGCCGGCGCGGTTCGGCCCCTGGACAACCCCGACCGGGCGGCCGACGCCCTAACGACCATTCTGTTCGACGGTCTGGCGGTTGGGGATGCCTCCTCGGCCTCTGCGTGACGTGTTCGATCCTCCCTCCGACGTGACGACGCCTCTCATGCGTACCTTCTATTCCTCGCTTTTGGCCGTCGGGCTTGCGGTGTGCGCCTGCGCGGTTCTTCTGGCACCGTCGGCCGCACCGGCCCAGCCGATTGAGCCGATCCGCCCCTCGGACACCACAGCCCGCCCAGCCCCCTCACAGGACCGGGCATCCGCGCGTGGCCGGTCGGGCACCCCGCTCTCCGTCACCGACGCAATTCAGGTCGCCCTGGAGGAGAGCTATTCCCTGCGGGACGTGCAGCTCGACGTGCGCAACGCCGACGCCCGCATTCAGAGCGCGTGGGGGCGGTTGTACCCCCAGCTCGACGCCACCGGCAATTACACCCGCAATATCAGGACCGCCAACCCGTTCGCGGGCAGCGACGTTACAGGGCTCTTCTCCGGCGGCGGCGCGTCGGAGTGGGTTACGTTCAACGAACAGCGCCGGACGGATGGGGACCCGAATACCGCCCCCATCACCATCGAGGAGTTTCGGAGGCGCCAGCAGGCCGGGCGCCGAGAGGCCGGCATTACGCCGGGCAGTGGAGGAGGAAATCCATTTGGGGTGGCCAACCAGTTCAACGGGGCCCTCCGCCTCCGGCAGACGCTCTACAACGGCCAGGCCATCGCGGCGGTGCAGGGGGCCCAGACGCTCAAGGACCTCAACCAGACGGCCCTCGATCGGCAAAAGCGGGTGCTCGTCAACGAGGTGCGGCAGGCCTACCACGACGCCCTGCTGGCCCGCGAGCAGATCGACGTGGCCCGGCAGGGCCTACAGCGGGCGCAAGAGACATTCCGGGAGGTGTCCCAGCAGGTCTCGGCCGGCACCGTGCCGAAGTCCGAGCGCCTGAGCGCAGAGGTGGAGCGGGCCAACCGCGAGACGCAACTGGTGCAGGCCCGCTCCGACTACGCCTCGGCCCTCGATGGGTTGAAGCAGACCATGGGCATTGACGCCGACGCCGCAATCCAACTCACCGACGACTTAGAGGCCGGCCCGCGCGACCAGTACGCGGAGGTCTCGGTCCAGAGTGCCGTAGATCGGGCCCTCCGAAACCGGTCAGATTTGGAGCGGGCCCGCCTCAACGCCGAGCTGCAAGAGGTGCGCAAGGACACGGAACAGGCCCGCTACTTTCCCACCGTCGCGGCGGTGGCAAACCTGTCGATGTCCGGGCGCGTCCCGAGCGACCGGACCTCCGTGATTTCGGACCCGACCGACCCGTTTGAGTTCGACACGCGGACACGGGGTGTCTTTGCGGACTCGTACTGGAACCCCTCGCTCAGCGTCGGCCTGGAGCTGAGCTGGACCCTCTTCGACGGCTTTCAGCGGCGGTCGAGCATTCAACAGCAGGAGGTGGCGGTGCAGCGCGCCGAGCTGCAGGTGTCTCAGCTCCGCCAGTCCGTCCGCATTCAGGTGCAACGCGCCCTGCGGAATCTGGAGGCGGCGCGCCAGCGGATTCAATCCCAGTCCACGAACCTGGAGACCGCCCGCACCAACTACCGCTTCGCCCAGCAGCGACTCGGGCAGGGCGTCTCCAGCCCGTTTCGGGTGCGCGAGGCCTCGCGGCAGCTCGACCAGAGCCGCCTCAACTACCTGCGGGCCGTCCGGGATTACCTGAACGCCAAGAGCGCCTTCGAGACCGCCGTCGGACAGCCCGCCGGGGTGCCGGACGCCGCCTCCTTCGAGACCGCCCGTCTCGAATAACGCGCCGTCTCCGCCCGCCCCGGCGGTCCGCGTCAGAACGGCTCCGTCTACGCGTCATGCCTTTCGGCCCTTCTCCCTTTCCGACAACGTTTCCCCGCTTCGCGATGCATTGGCCCACGGTTTCTTTCTTCTCCTGGTCGCGCCCGGTCGCGGCCGCACTGCTCCTCAGCCTCTTGGCAGGAACGACTGCGTGTACCAACGGCGCCGCCTCGGAGGGGGCCGGTCAGGGGCGCACGCCCCAGGCCTCGCGGGTGGAAACCCTCGTCCTGTCCCCCAGCTCGTTCACCGATGTCGTTAGCCTGACCGGCAGCGTGGAGGCCCTCGACGACGCCACGCTCTCGGCCCAGACCAGCGGCCCCGTGACGATGCTTCGGGACCTGGGCACGCGCGTGGAGGAGGACGAGATCGTGGCCGAGATCGACGCAGAAGAGGCCGAGGCGGCAGTCGAGCAGGCACGCGCCCAGTACGACCTGGCCCGGGATCGCTTCCAGCGCCAGCAGCCGCTGTACCGCGACTCCGTGATCAGCGCGTTGGAGTTTGAGCAGGTGCGCTCGGAGCGCAACCAGGCCCGGGCCGCGCTCTCCCAGGCCCAAACCCGGCTCAACAACGCGCAGATACGAGCGCCCTTTGCCGGCAGCATCGAGGAGCGGTTTACGGAGGTGGGCGAGCAGGCCTCGCCGGGCACTCGAATCGCGCGCCTGGTGAACACCCGACGGGTCAAGGTCACCGCCGGCGTTCCGGAGCGCTACGCCAACGACATTCAGGTGGGCACGCCCGTGCAGCTCGACTTTCGGCGCTACGGGGCGGGGGTCCGCACCGCCGAAGTCACGTTCGTGGGACGCACAATTGACCCTGAGAGCCGCACCTTCAGCATCGAGGCGACCGTGTCGAACGAGCGCGGCACACTGAAGCCCGAGATGGGCGTCAACCTCCGTGTCACCCGCGCCGTCATTGACAGCGCCATCACGATTCCCCGCTCGGCCGTCGTTCGGGACGAGTCCGGCACGCACGCCTACGTGGCGGAGCGAACCGACTCGACGGACGTGGCCCGGAAACGCACCCTCGCGCTCGGCCCCTCCAGCGGGGGACGCGTCGTCGTAGAGTCGGGCCTCTCCGCCACCGACGAGGTCATCGTTGTGGGACAGAACGACGTGTCCCCGGGGGCCCCGGTCAGCATTGCCCAGCAGTACGATAGCACCACGGCGGCGGGCACGCCGTACGAGGGCAGCTCGTCGCTGCCCACCCCGCCGACCGACTGAACAGGACTGAACAGGAATGCCCTTCAGTGGCAAGGGGCGGCGCCCCCCACGCCGCGATAGACACTCTGCCTTGCACCATCCGTCCCCTCCGCGATGACGATCACGAACCTCTCGATCAAGTACCGCACGGCAATTGCCGTCTTCACGCTGATCCTGGCGGTCGGCGGGCTGGCGAGCTACCTCACGATTCCGAAGGAGTCAAACCCGTCGATCGAGTTCCCGCAGATCGTCGTAACGTCGGTCTACCCGGGCGCCAGTCCGAGCGACGTGGAGTCGACCGTCTCTCAGGTGATCGAGCAGGAGATCAGTTCCATCAACGGCATCGACGAGATGCGCTCCACCTCCTCGGAGGGGGTCTCCACCATCGTCGTCGAGTTTACGCCGGACGTGAACACGGACAAGGCCTACCAGGAGGTGAACCGGGCCGTGGACCGCGCCCAGCCCGACCTGCCCGAGGCCGTAGAGGAGCCGCTGGTCGACGAGATCAACACCGACCAGTTCCCCATCATGACGGTCAACCTCTCCGGCACCTATTCGCTGGCGCGGCTGAAGACGGTGGCCGAGGACCTGCAGGACGACCTCGAAGGCATTTCCAGCGTGCTGGAGGCCAACCTGATTGGGGGGCTCACGCGCGAGGTGCAGGTGAACGTGGACCTGGCGGCCCTCAAAAACTACAACGTCTCCTACAACAGCCTGGTGAACACCATCCAGCAGGAGAACACGAACATCCCGGGGGGCTCCATCGACGTGAACCGACTGAACTACCTCGTTCGGGTTGACGGCCAGTTCGACCAGCCGGCCCAGCAGATCGAAGAACTGGTGGTCAAGACCACCGCGAACGGTCGCACCGTACAGGTGAAAGACGTCGCGGACGTCATTTTCGGCTTCAAGGACCGCACGTCCTATTCTCGCCTCCGCGTCCTGAAGCGAGAGCGCGCGGACGGCGAAACCGTATCCGTGCCCGCGTCGGAGCGCCGCACGGCTCAGGTCATCTCGCTAAACGTCACGAAGCGCCCCGGCGCCAACATTCTGGAGACCTCCGACGCGGTGAAGTCGACCCTCGATGCGTTCAGCTTTCCCAGCGGCACGGAGGTGCTGCTGACCGGGGATCAGAGTGAGAACGTACAGTCGCTGGTGACGGACCTGGAGAACAACATCATTAGCGGCCTGATCTTCGTGATCGCCGTGCTGCTGTTCTTCCTGGGGGTGCGCAACGCCACGCTCGTGGGCATCGCCATTCCGCTGTCCATGTTTACCAGCTTCCTCGTCTTTCAGGCGCTAGGGTACACCCTCAACTTCATTATCCTCTTTTCCCTCATCATCGCCCTGGGCATGCTGGTGGACAACGCGGTGGTGGTGATCGAAAACATCTACCGCTTCCGGGAGCAGGGCTATTCGCGGTGGGAGTCCGCCCGGCTGGGCACCGCCGAAGTGGGGGGGCCGGTGGTCGCCGCCACCGCCACGACGGTCTCGGCCTTCGCTCCGATGCTGCTCTGGCCCGGCATCATTGGGGAGTTTATGAGCTATATGCCCCTCACGCTCATCATTACGCTCACGAGTTCGCTGTTCGTGGCCCTCATCATCAACCCGGTCATTACGGGCTTCTTCGTGGAGGTGAAGGGCCGATCGAACGGGGAGAAGGGCTCCTCGCAGTGGCCGGCCCTGGCGCGATACGGCGGCGTGGGGCTGATTCTGCTCCTGGGCGTGACCCTCGGCATCGCGAACTGGAAGACGCTGGTCGTGGTCGCGACGGCGGTTCCGGCGCTCTACCTTCTGCACGTCTACGTGATGTCCCCCATCGGCGATCGCTTCGTCGAGAGCGGCCTGCCGCGCCTGATCCGCTGGTACCGCGGCTACCTGCAGCGGATGCTGGAGCGCGACTACTCGGTGCCGTACGCCTTCTTGCGCAACACGGGCGCGCTGACGGCCCTGGCCGCCGGCGCCCTGCTGGCCGCCGGGGGCGGCCTGATCACGACGGTGGCCGGCCAGACCGCCGGCCTGCTGCTGCTCGTGCCGGGCGGCGCGCTGGCGGCCCTCGGCGCCCTCGGCGTTCTGGTGCACACCCTCGAAAGCATCTACCTGGGCGGCTGGACGAGCGTGAAGGGGGGCGGTGGCCTGCTCGCCGTGATGCTCGCCGTGCTCGGGCTCAACTACCTTGCCGGCGGCATCGGCCTCAGGACCCTGCTTCGCCTGGCGGCGGCCCCCGTGTTCGTCGTGGGGGTGGGCCTCATTGGGGCCCTCTTCAACACCCGCGACCGCCTTCTGCTGACGGACACCCGGGCGGCGCTCCTGAACAGCTCGCTCGGCGGCCTCGTGCTCATCGTCGGGCTCTACCTGGTCGCCCCCACCGGCCAGGCGTTCTTTCCCGACACGGACCCGAACCGGGTGCAAATTACCGCCGAGGCGCCGCTGGGCACCAACATCGAGGCCTCCAACCGCATCGCCCAGACGGTGGGGGACCGCATCCTGACGCTGCTGGACCAGAACCCGAACTCGGAGGCCAACATCGAAAACCTCCTGGTAAATGTGGGGGTGGGCGGGGACGCCCAGTTCGGCGGCGGGGCCCAGCAGCCCGAGCGCTCCCGCGTCTCCCTCAACATGGTGGACTACGCCGAGCGGCCGGAGTCGTCCACCCGCACCCTGGAGAAGATGCGTGCCCAACTGCAGGGCATTCCGGGCACCGAGATTGAGTTTACGAAGCAGGAGCAGGGCCCCCCGACCGGCCCCCCGGTCAACATTGAACTCTCGGGGCCGGAGTTTGAGCGGATTGTCCAGATCTCGAACGAGGTCAAGCGCCGGCTCACGGACGCGGCCCAGAGCGGGCGCCTCCCCGGCCTCGTCGATGTCACCGACAACCTGAACACCGGACGGCCCGAGGTGCAGGTCGACGTGGACCGCGCCCAGGCGGCGGAGTACGGCCTCTCGACGAGCCAGATCGCCCAGACGGTGCGGACCGCCATCCAGGGCACGGAGGCCGACACCTACCGCAGCGGGGAGGACGAGTACGACATCACCGTGCGCCTCCAGAAGCAGGACCGGAAGAGCATCGAGAGCCTCGGGAGCCTGACCGTGACCAACCCCCGCGGCCAGCAGATTCCCCTCACCTCGGTGGCCGACATTGAGGAAGGGACCGGCTTCGGGTCCATCACCCGAATCGACCAGAACCGCGTGGTGACCGTCTCCGGCGCCGCCGCCCCCGGCTACAACGGCCCAGAGGTGCTAACCCGCGTGCAGGACGAGCTCTCCGAGTACCGGCAGGGCCTGCCTCCGGGCTACACGATGGAGTACACCGGGGGCAACGAGGATCAGCAAGAGTCCTTCGGCTTCCTCACGACGGCGCTCCTGATCGGGGCCTCCCTGATTTTGCTCATCCTCATCGTGGAGTTCAACTCGATCAGCGCCCCGTTCATCATCATGGTCGCCGTGGGCCTGAGCATGATCGGTGTCCTGCTGGGTCTCATTCTCACGCGCACGCCCTTCAACCTCTTCACCTTCATCGGCATCATTGCCCTGGCCGGCATCGTGGTGAACAACAACATTGTGCTGGTCGACTACATCATGCAGCTCCGCGGGCGCGGCCAGGACAAGCAGGCGGCCATCGTTGAGGGCGGCGCGACGCGCCTGCGGCCGGTCCTCCTCACTGCCCTCACGACCATTCTCGGCCTCGTTCCCCTCACCTTCGGCATCAACGTCGACTTCGTAGGCCTGCTGGCCGACTTCGCCCCAAACTTCCAGTTCGGAAGCGAAAATACGCAGTTCTGGGGCCCCATGGGGACGGCCATCATCTCGGGGCTCACCTTTGCCACCTTTCTCACCCTCGTCATCGTCCCCGTCATGTACTCGGTATTTGATTCCGTGAGCCTGCGCCTGACGACGGCCTTTGGCGGCAGCTCGGACGACGCCTCAATCGTCAGCGAGACGGTCGTGACGGACAGCCTGCTCGATGACGGCTCCCCCGGCGACGGGGCCCCGGCGGGCGACTCCTCGACGCCACAGGCGGATCGTCCCCCCAAGACGTGAAGGCGAGGACGCCCCCTCTGTCTTTCACGGTCGCATCGGGGCCGGAAGACGGCCGCTTGGGCCCGGACGAACGCGTGAAAATCTCGTGTTGCGCCCGCATTGCCGCCGGGCGGATCCGTCGCCCGCTGGGGGCCTTCGGCCTCGCCCCCACCGCCTCGGCCGCGCCCAAGAAACCGAAAGCCCCCATCCGCATTTATGAGGGGTCCGTTTGCAACACGACCTGGAACGCGTCCTGGGCACTCTGCGGGCGCCCGGATGGGGTCCCCTTTTCGGCCCTGTCCCCCCCGACTGTTCTTGAGCTCTCCGCTGATCGCGAATGGGATTACTTCTCCTCTACGTTGCACTGGCGATCGGGGTCTCTTTCCTGTGCTCCGTGATGGAGGCCGTCTTGCTAAGCGTGACGCCCTCCTACGTAGCGGCCCTGGAGCGCGAGGGGAGCACGGTCGGCAAGCGGCTGCACCAGTTCAAGGAGAACGTCGACCGCCCGCTGGCAGCCATCCTGAGCCTCAACACGATCGCCCACACCGTGGGCGCGGCCGGCGTGGGCGCGCAGGCTGCCGTCGTCTTTGGGGAGGCCTATACCGGCATCGTCGCGGGCGTCCTCACCCTTCTGATTCTCGTTCTCTCGGAAATCATTCCGAAGACCCTCGGGGCGGTCTACTGGAGAACGCTCACCCCGGCACTCGTTCGCCTCCTCACGGCGACGATCATCGTGATGTGGCCCCTCGTGAAGCTGTCGCAGGGCCTGACGTACCTGCTCTCGCAGGACCAGGACGAGGCGGCCTTCAGCCGCGAGGAGTTCACGGCGATGGCCGAGCTCGGGGAGGAGGAGGGCGTCTTCGAGGAAAAAGAGTCCCGCATCCTGCGGAACCTCTTCCGCTTCAATTCCCTGCGGGTGAAGGACGTGATGACCCCCCGCACCGTCATCTTCCAGATGCCGGAGCACAGAACGATCGGCGACATGGTGGAGGAGCACGACGAGTTTCGGTTCTCCCGAATTCCGGTCTACGACGACGACCCGGACGACATTACCGGCTACGTGCTCAAGGACGAGATGCTCCTCCGGGCCGCCCAGGAGGAGTTCGACGTCTCCCTCTCGGAGATCTCCCGCGACATTCTGGTGGTGCACGAGACCCTGGCCCTGCCCGACCTGCTGGAGCGCCTGCTCGATCGCCTGGAGCACATCGCGCTCGTGGTGGACGAGTACGGCGGGGTGGCGGGGGTCGTCACGATGGAGGACGTGGTCGAAACGCTCCTCGGGCTTGAGATCGTGGACGAGGCCGACTCCGTGGAGGACATGCAGGCCCTCGCCCGCAAGCAGTGGTTCAAGCGCGCCCGCGAGCTGGGCATGGTCTCCGACGAGGCGCTGGAGGCCCCCACCAACGCCGAGGCCGAGACATCCAGTGAGACCGTCCTGGAGTCCGATACCACCGCCGAGACGGAGTCGCAGGTGGCCGCCGAGATGGCGCGGCGGTCCTCGTCGGAGTCCCCGACGGACGAACAGCCCTCCGACCGTTCCTGATGTAGCGCCGTATGCCTCGTCCCGTCGACGACCTGCCGGACGCGTCGCTCCGGCAGTTCTCGCGTCCCGACGTGCCGCCGCCCGCCCAGATCGAAGATGTCCACCTCATTGGCATCTGTGGGACGGGCATGGGGGCCCTGGCCGGCCTCTTCCACCAGGCCGGGCGCGACGTTCGGGGGAGCGACGACGGGGTGTACCCGCCCATGAGCACCCATCTCGCCGAGCGGGGCATTCCGGTCCACAACGGCTACGCCCCCTCGCACCTCGTGCCCCCTCCCGACCTGACGGTCGTCGGCAACGCCTGCACGCCGACCCACCCGGAGGCCGCACACGCCCGCGAGGAGCGCCTTCCGCAGCAGTCGTTTCCCGAGGCCCTCGCCCATCATTTCCTTCGGGAGCGGCGCCCCCTCGTCGTCGCCGGCACGCACGGGAAAACCACCACCACGGGCCTGCTCGTGCACCTGCTCCGGCACGCCGGCGTCGACCCCGGGTTTCTTGTTGGCGGGGTCATGGAGGACGCGGAGCAGAGCTACGCGCTGGGCTCGGATGCCCCCTTCGTGGTGGAGGGCGACGAGTACGACAGCGCGTACTTCGACAAGCAGCCCAAGTTTTTGCACTATCGCCCGCAATCGGCCATCGTCACCTCCCTGGAGTTCGACCACGCGGACATCTTTGTCGACCGGGACGACTATCGAGGGGCCTTCGAGGAGTTCGTCGGCCGCCTGCCCCGCGACGGGCACCTGGCCCTCTGTGGCGACGCCCCCGCCGTGCGGGCCCTCGCCGCCCACACCCGAGCCCCGGTCCGGACCTACGGGCTCGCCCCCTCCAACGACGTGTGTGCCGAGGCCCTGACGCCCACCGGAAGCGCCCTGTCGTTCACCCTGCGCATGGGCCGGCACCGTGAGGAGGTCCGCCTCCCCCTCCCGGGGCGGCACAACGTGCAAAACGCGCTGGCGGCCGCCCTGCTCGCCCGTCGAGAAGGCGTGTCCCCCTCCACCATTGCGACGGGGCTCGCCTCGTTCGGGGGCATGAAGCGGCGCCAGCAGGTCCGCGGCCGCCCCAACGACGTGCTCGTGGTCGACGACTTTGCGCACCACCCCACCGCCGTAGAGGCCACCGTGGAGGCCCTCCGGGCGGCCCATCCGGACCGGCGGCTCGTCGCCATCTTCGAGCCCCGGTCCAACACGAGCCGGCGCACACGCTTCGAGGCCGCCTACGGGACCGCCTTCGACGCCGCCGACCGCGTGTTTCTGAAGGCCCCGCCGGTGCGTCACAACGACGACGCCGACGCGATGCTCGACCCGACGGCCGTGGCCCACACGATCCGCGACCGCGGCGTCCCCGCCGAGGTGTTCGAGGATGTCGACGCCGTGCTCCCCACCCTTGCAGACACGCTGCAGCCCGGCGACGTGGCCCTCCTCATGAGCAACGGCCGCTTCGGCGGCCTGCCCGAGCGCCTGCCCGACGCGCTGGCGCAATCGGAATGAGCTATTCCGGAAGCCCGAGCGTCTGCCGCGCCCGCCTCGTCCCCTCCACCCGCGCCTCGATCTTGTCGAACGCGGTGCGTCGGGCCGTGGACCGGTCGTCCCCGAACGGCGAAAAGCCACAGTCATCGGTGGTCCCGAGTCGCTCCGGCGAAAGGTGCTCCGCCGCCCGTAAAATCGTGTCACGCACCTCCTCGGGCGACTCCACACGAGGATCGTTCACGTCCGTCACGCCGAGGAAGATCGTCTGGGCGTCCGTGCTGTGCTCGCGCACAACGTCGAGCACGCGCGCCGGCTCGTCCTCGCTGGCGAACTGCATGTAGAAGCGCCCCACGTTCAGGTCGAAAAGCAGGGGCAGAAGCTCTGCGTAGTCCACGTCGGCGCTGTGGGTGGAGTCCTTGTCGCCCCCCGGACAGGTGTGCACGCCGATTCGCTGGCGCGCCTCGTCGGAGAAGCGGTCGAGGACGCGGTTGTTGAGCGCCACAAACTCGCGAAGCAACTCCTTCGAGGGGTCGAGCTTCACCGCGAGTCGGCCCTCCGTAAAGTCCATTTGGACGGCGTGCGCCCCGGCGTCGAGGCACCGGCGAATGTCGGCCTCCACCGCGTCGACCAGGTCTTCCAGAAACGCCGCGCGCGAGTACCCGTCGAGGCCGTCGTCCGGGTAGAGGAAACTAAGGGCCGAGGCCGATATGACGCTCTGCTTCACCGGCACACTCGCGTAGGCCTGGGCGCGCTCCAGGTACCCTGCCGCGTAGGTCTGGTAGCGGAAGGGGCCTGCGGTGAGGCGGGGCAGGGTGCGGGTGTGTCCCGCCTCGAACGGAATTTCGACCCCGCCGGGCTCGACGTTGTCGGCCCCCTCAATTGGGTAGGTCAGAAAGCTGGGCTTGGCCTGCTCCCCATCCGTGATGACGGGCGAGCCGGTGTCCTCGAACGCGCCGACGGTGGCCCGCAGGGCCCGGTCGGCAATCTGATCGAGGGCCTCCTGGCTCAGGTCGCCCCGTCGGTACGCCTTCAGGCCCTCGATGACCTCTTCGGGGCGGGGAATGCTGCCGATGGGCTCGGTGGGAAGGGACATGGGGGGTGCGACTTGAAAGGGAGAATGCGGGCCGACCACACGCCCCAGCCTCCGAAACGATTCTTCTCTCCAGGAATCAACCCGGCTCAAGCCGTCGTTTTGCAATACTCAACCCTCTCATAGTCCAGTTTTCCAATGCCTACCGCCACCGACGCCCGCGGCCACCCCGTCACACTCGACCACCGGCCCCGCCGGATCCTCTCCCTGGTGCCCAGCCAGACGGAACTGCTGGCGCATCTGGACCTGGCGGACGAGGTCGTCGGCATCACCCGCTTCTGTGAGCGGCCCGAACACTGGCGCTCGGAAAAGGCCATCGTCGGCGGCACGAAGCAGGTCGACTTCGACACCGTCCGCGACCTGGACCCGGACCTCGTTCTCGCCAACCACGAGGAGAACACGGCCGAGGACGTCGAGACGCTCGATGAGATTGCGCCGGTGTTCGTCACGGAGGTGAAGACCGTTGAGGACGCCCTCGGCATGATCCGCACGGTGGGCACGCTCACGGAAACGTCCGACCAAACCTCCACCCTGGTCGGCAAGATTATTTCGCGCTTCGAGTCCCTGCCCGATTTTACTTCCCTCCGCGCCGCCTATCTCATCTGGCGCGACCCCTACATGACCGTCGGGAATGACACGTTCATCCATGACGTGATGCACTGGGGCGGCCTCGAAAACGCCTACGGCGATCAAACCCGGTACCCGGACGTGACGATCGCCGACCTTGCCGGGCAGGACCTGGACGTCGTCCTCTGTTCCAGCGAGCCCTTTCCCTTCCACGAAAAGGACGCCTTCACGGCCGACCTCCGCGAGGCCCTCCCCGAGACGTCGGTCGAGGTCGTGGACGGCCAGCCGTTCTCGTGGTACGGCCCGCGGCTTCTCGACACCCCGTCGTACCTGAAGACCCTGCGCGAGCGCCTGCCCGTCCCTGCACCGCGCAGGTGATCCCCCCGCTTCGGCATCCCCCCGTCCCCTCTCTGGAGGATTCTTCTTTCCACCGCCCCGCCTTCGTCATGCCGGCCCCGCCCTCTTCTTTGATCGTTGGCTCCTTCGTGCTTCTTCTGATGGGGAACGGGGTCTCTCAGGCACAGCCCGCCGCGTCGATCGAGGCCCGGGCCGACCGCCTCGTCCAGGCCTCCCTCCTCGTGGACGGCCACGTCGACCTGCCCTCCCGCCTGAATGACTTCTACGAAAACCCGGCCGACTCCACGGTGGGGGGCGACGTCGACTACCCGCGGGCCCGGGCCGGCGGCCTCGACGCGCCCTTCATGTCCATCTACATTCCCCCATACCTGCAGAGCAACCCCGCCGCCGCGACGAACCGGGCCAACGCGCTCATCGACCTGGTGGAGACGATCGCGACGGATCACCCGACCGAGTTTGCACTGGCAACCTCGCCGAACGAGGTGCGGCAGATTGCCACGACGGAGGCCGTGGCCCTTCCCTTGGGAATGGAAAACGGCGCCGGCCTCGGCGGCGACCTCGACAACGTGGAGCACTTCTACGAGCGCGGCATCCGGCACATCACCCTCACGCACGGCGCGCACAACCGACTCGGGGATTCGTCCTACGACGACGCCGAGCCGCGGTGGAGCGGACTGAGTCCGTTCGGGGCGGACGTGGTGGCGGAAATGAACCGGCTCGGCATCATGGTGGATGTCTCCCACGTCACCGACGCGACGGCCCGGGACGCGATTGAGGCGTCGGCGGCGCCCGTCATTGCCTCCCATTCCTCCTGCCGCCACTTCACCCCCGGCTGGGAACGCAACGTGAGCGACGCACTCATCCAGGGCATTGCCGACACGGGCGGCGTCGTGATGATTACGTTCGGGTCCTCCTTCCTGCGCACCGAATACCGAGAACAGGACGACCCGATTCGTGCGGAGATGAACGCCCACATCGACGCGAGGGGCTGGGCGAAGGACTCGCGCGAGGCCATTCTCTACGAAGAAAAAATCCGTGACGAACATCCGATCGGCACGGTACAGGACGTGGCCGACCACATCGACCACGCCGTGGGCCTTGTCGGGGCCGAACACGTGGGCCTGGGCTCCGACTTCGACGGCGTCTTTGCGCTGCCGGAGGGCCTGCAGGACGCGTCGGGCTACCCCGTCCTCGTCGCCGAGCTCCTCCGGCGCGGCTACTCGGACCCAGAGATTCAGCAGATCCTCGGGACGAATCTGCTTCGCGTCTGGACGGAGGTGGAGGCCGTCGCGGAGCGGCGTTCCGAGTGAGGACGTATCGTTCCGGGCCCGAGGCGCCTCTGGCTTTTCACACCAGCAGTGCAAGCCGCCGGGACGGGCGCGTGACGGCCACGTACAGGAGGGCCCCCCGCTCCTCGCCCCGACACACGCGCAGGTCGCGGTGGTCCACGAACACGGTGTCGTAGGTGGAGCCCTGCGCCCGGTGCACGGTCGTGGCGTACGCGTAGTCGACGCGGGCGAAGCGCTCGCGGAGGTCGAAAAACCGATCCCACGTGGACGGGTCGTCCTCGGCCTTGTTGCGCCGGCGTTCTAGCGCATTCTCGTATCGCTCCCGCTCCTCCTCGTGCAGCACGTGAATCGTGCGCGTGAGGCCGCGCCCCGGCGTGCGGATCTTCAGTTCCCAGACGGTCCACTCGCTCTGGTCGTCGGCCTCGAACGTTTCCACCTGGGCCTTCTTGACGCGCACCTCTTCGCTGTTGGTGAGCCGCTGCACGCCATCGTAGTACCAGGTTTCGGTGCCGACCAGCCACTCCCCCTCCACGAACCGGTCCGCGTCGGCCCCGTACCGTTCGGCGCGAATCTCGCGGTTGTAGCGGCGCACCGTCTTGTTGCGGTAGGCGAGCACCCGGGCGTGGGTCGCGTCCTCCGCAAACGCGTCGGCGTCGAAGGCCCTCAGGATGCTGTCCAGAAATTCCTCCCGGTTGCGCGTGACGGCCACGCCCTTTCCGTCCTCGAAGGTGCTGCCGAAGCGGCCGTCGGCCCCGGTGCGAATCTTGGTCGCGAGCTCGAGGATCGGATTGTCGGCCGCCTGGCGGTGGATGGTTTCCAGGGTGGGGCCCGGCACGTCGAGCGCGGGCGACGGGTCCTCGTTGACCGGGGGCAGCTGCGCCGGATCGCCCACGAAGAGCCACTGCACCCAGAAGGGCGCGTCCTGAATGTGGGACCACTCCTCACGGCCAATCATGGACGCCTCGTCGACGATCACCACCCCCTCGGCGAAGTTGCGTTCCTCCTCCGCCACCAGCTCATACTCCCCGTCCTGTTTCGGCTGCAGTCGGAGGCCCAGGAAGGAGTGGAGCGTCTGCATCTGCACGGGGGCGTCGCCGAGCTCGTCGCTCAGCACCTGCACCGCCTTGTGGGTCGGGGCGCAGACGGTCACCGTGCAGTCCTCGTCCAGCAGCTGCTCCACGAGGCGACTCACGAGGTACGTTTTCCCAGTGCCTGCGTATCCGCGCAGCCCCGTAAACCGCTCGCCCTGCGCGAGGCGATCGTAGACGTGGTCGTACGCCTCTTCCTGGTCCTCGGTAAACGGCGCGTCGGCAAAGGTAGACATCGAGGGTCAAAACGGCCCGAGCGGATCGGGCGGAACAGGGTTCGTGAGGCAGAGCAGGCACGACCTACGAGGAGGGGCCGTGGAGGGCGGACGAAACGGAGGGCGTTTCGGACTGTCGTTGCGTGAGGCGCTCCAGGTGCTGCCGGAAGCCCCACATCACCACGAGGTGGGCGAGTGCCTGCGTGCTGTTGTAGACGTACCACGGCAGCCGGGGCGAGAAGTCGTGGATGGCGGCCAGAACGGCCTCGCCCCCCAGCACCTGCCGAAATTCGAGACGACCGGACCGCTCGCCGTCGCCCTGTGCCAGCAGCCCGCCGGTCACGAAGAAGAGCTGCCGCCCTTCGGGACTGCGGTCGGCCGCAAACCGGAGCTTGAGGAGGGTGCCGACGGGGCGCAGCTCGAAGTGCGCGACCCGCCCGTGCTCCACGTGCACCTGCAGCATGGGCCACCCCAGGCGCGGCAGCCATCGCAGGTACTCGTCCGCCACGTCCCGCGCCGTAAACTCCGGGGGGCACGGCATGCGTTGCACCGAGCGGACCACGCTCTGGTCGCGGATGACGGCGTCTTCTTGCTCCCGCAGATCGTCTCGCGGGTTGGGCAGCGGGTGGCCGCGTGCGTCCACGGAGGCCTCCAGGGCCCCCTCAAACGACAGGGCGTCGTGCTGGAGCCACCGGTGCATCTCGTTCGGCTGCACGCGCGTCTGGAACCGCAGGCTGTCGATCACGGGCGTCACGAGGGCCCAGGGCACGCTTCCGAAGAGCCAGACCCAGAGCTTCGAGAGGCGGGGCGACTCCATCGGCACCGTCGTGGTGCGGCGCCGGAGCCCCAGCACGTCGGCGGTGCGCAGCAGCATCTCGTGGTAGCTCATTGCCTCGGGCCCTCCCACGTCGTAGGTGGCCTCGTACGTCTCCGGATTGCCCAGGCTTTTTTCCAGCCCCCGCACCACGTCCCGGAGGGCAATGGGCTGGGTCTCGGCCCGGGTCCAGGACGGCAGGACCATGACGGGGAGGCGTCGGACCAGATTGAGCAGCATGCTCAGCCACGTGCCGCCCGCCCCCACGATCAGCCCGGCCCGGAGCGTCGTCAGCGGGACGGACGTGGAGCCGAGGACCGCCTCCATCTCGAGCCGGCGCCGGAGGGGCGACGGCAGGGGGCTTTTGTCCTCGGGGATGAGCGCCCCGAGGTACAGAATCTGGTCGACGCCCTCCGCTTCGGCCGCCCGTGCAAAGTTGTCGGCCTGCAGGAGATCGAGGTCGGCCACCTGGCCCTGCGTGAGCCGGGCCGACGGGAGCATGGAGTGGACGAGGTAGATGGCGTAGTCGGCCCCCTCCAGTCCGTCCTGCACCGCGTAGGGGTCGAAGAGGTCGGCGTGTCGCCACTCCTCGGCGGAGGCCGGCCCCGCGTTCGCCTGGGCCCGCACCGGCGATCGCGTGAGCCCAACCACGTTGTACGCGTCCCGCAGGGCGTCCCGCAACGCCGTGCCCACAAAGCCCGTGGCTCCGGCGATGGCGACGGTGGGACGACTGGACATAGACTCGGCCATCAGGGAGAGTCGTCGTGAGGGGCAAGCCCACGCAGAACGCGGAGGGCCCGAAAAAGAAAAGGCCCGTCCCGACAGGATCGGGACCGGCGCGGACGGCGGAGAGGGGGGGATTCGAACCCCCGAAACGGCTCATCACCGTTTACTCCCTTAGCAGGGGAGCGCCTTCGACCGCTCGGCCACCTCTCCGTCTTCTGGTCTTGTGGTATGTTGCGCCGCGGACAGTGTTGCACGGGCGCGACGCCCCCCGCCGCGAACGGGTGCTCTGCCCAATCTGGGTTCTACCCGGATTCTTCGAGGGCCTCCGCCCCGCTGGTAATGTCCAGCAGCTCACGGGTAATGGCGCTCTGCCGGGCCCGGTTGTACTCAAGGGTAAGGTCCTCGATCAGCTCCTCGGCGTTGGAGGTCGCGTTGTCCATCGCCACCATCCGCGCGCCCTGCTCGGCTGCGTTCGATTCGAGAAGCGCCCGCCACACCTGGTAGTACAGGTAGCGGGGGACGAGCTCATCAAGCAACGCAGGGGCCCCCGGCTCGAAGATGTAGTCGATGGCCCGGCCGTTCGCCGGGAGGTCAAAGCCATCGGCCTCTTCCTCCATGACCGGCGTCTCGAACCGCTCCTCCGGGATGGGCAGCAGGGGTTCTACGATCTGGTTCTGGACGATGGTGTTCTTGAACTCGTTGTAGACGAGTTTCACCTCGCCCCAGATGCCGCGTTCGAAGCCTTCCACCGCATCCTCCACGACCTGTTGGGCCACCTCGAAGTTGAGGCCGTCAAAAACGCCTTTGTAGTCACCGACGAGGCGGTGGTCCCGCTTCTGAAAGTGCTTGTGCCCCTTTTTTCCGACACACAGCAGGAACAGGTCGTCCGCCGACTGCGTCTCCGCGTAGGTGGTCTCGATCAGGTGCTCCGCGGTGTTGATGGCGTCGCTGTTGAAGGACCCGCAGAGCCCACGGTCGGCCGTGATCACGATCACCAGGGCCCCGGAGGCCTCGTCGGGCGCCTGGAAGAAGGGGTGGGCCGTGGGGTCGAGCTCCTGCTTGAGGTGATTGGTAAGCTCCCCGATTTTGTACGCGTAGGGCCGTGCCCGAAAGATCTTCTCTTGGGCCCGCCGCAGCTTCGCCGCCGCCACCATCTTCATGGCCCGGGTCACCTGCTTGGTGTTCTCGATCGAGTCGATCCGGTTCCGAATGTCGCGAAGGTTCGCCATGGATCAGGCAGGGGGGTCGTCGTGCAGGAGTGGGAATGGGGACGGCCAACAGGCAGTGGAGGAAGCGCGGGCGCTTCGTCCGAGGCCGCCCCGATCGGTTCGCGGGGGACTGATCAAGCCGCGTCGCCGCGCAGCGGGGCCGCGGCGAGGGGCTACGCCGTCGCGCCTTCGTCGGCGAGCACGTCTTCCTCTTCCTCCTCTTCGTCCTCAGCGTAGACATCGGCAATGTCCGCAGCGACCTCTTCGAAGGCTTCTTCGGCCGCGTCGGTAAGCTCTTCGGTCTCGCGGATCTCGGTCAGCACGTCTTCGTGACGGAGGCGGAGGCGCTCCAGGTACTCCTCCTCGAAGTCCTCGATGTCGTCGACCGGCACGTCGTCAAGGTGGCCGTTGATGGCCGCGTAGATGATGGCGACCTGCTCCTCGACCGGGACCGGCGAAAACTCGTTCTGGTTCAGAATCTCGACGAGCCGCTCCCCGCGGTTGAGCTGCTGCTGCGTAGAGGGGTCGAGGTCGGACCCAAACTTGGCGAAGGCCTCCAGCTCGCGGTACTGAGAGAGGTCGATCCGGAGGGTCCCGGCCACGTCTTTCATCGCGTCCACCTGCGCGGAGCCGCCCACGCGGGAGACCGATCCTCCGACGTCGATGGCCGGCCGGATGCCCGCGTTGAAGAGGTCGGTCTCCAGGTAAATCTGGCCGTCGGTAATCGAGATGACGTTTGTCGGGATGTAGGCGGACACGTCGCCGGCCTGCGTCTCAATAACCGGCAGGGCCGTGAGCGAGCCCCCGCCCTGCACCTTGTCCTGGAGCGCATCGGGGAGGCCGTTCATCTGGGCGGCCACCTCCTCGTCACTGATGATCTTCGCGGCCCGCTCGAGCAGGCGGCTGTGGAGGTAAAAGATGTCGCCCGGGTAGGCCTCGCGGCCGGGCGGGCGACGCAGCAGGAGCGAAAGCTCCCGGTAGGCCACGGCCTGCTTCGAGAGGTCGTCGAAGCACACGAGCGAGTCCCGCCCCGTGTCGCGGAAGTACTCGCCGATGCAGGCCCCGGCAAACGGAGCGACGTACTGCAGGGGCGTCGGCATGGAGGCGGAGGCGTTGACGATCACCGTATGCTCCATCGCCCCGTTGCGCTCCAGGTCGCGCTGCACCTGCGCCACCGTCGAGTCCTTCTGCCCCACCGCCACGTAGACACAGTAGACGGGATCGCCGCTGTCCGTGCCCTCCTGGTGGGTCTTCTTCTGGTTGATGATCGTGTCGGTCAGAACCGCCGTCTTTCCGGTCTGGCGGTCCCCGATGACCAGCTCACGCTGGCCGCGCCCGACCGGGATCATCGAGTCGATGGCCTTGATGCCCGTCTGCAGGGGCTCCTCGACCGGCTCCCGGTAGATGACACCGGGCGCCTTTCGCTCCAGCGGGAGCACCGTCTTCTCGCCCTCGATGGGCCCTTTGCCGTCGAGCGGGCGCCCCAGCGGATCGATGACACGACCCAGCATGTTCTCGTTCACACCGACCGACGCGATGCGTCCGGTGCGACGCGCCTCGTCGCCCTCACTCACCGCGTCGACGTCGCCGAAGAGAATGACCCCCACGTTGTCCTCTTCGAGATTCAGGACCATGCCCTCCACGTCCTGCTCGGGAAACTCCACGAGCTCGCTCGCCTGGGCGTTGCTCAGGCCGTAGAGGGTTGCGATGCCGTCACCGGCCTCCAGCACGGTCCCGGCCTCGTACTCCTCCGCCTCGGTTTCAAAATCGCCAAGTTCGCGACGGAGAATGTCGGTGACCTCGTCGGGTCGGATGCTACCGTTGGACATGGAAGGATCGAGAGATCAAGTCGTGAAGAACAAGTGGGACGGCGGCGGGCCGCGGAGGGCTACGCCCCGTCGTCGAGGGCATTTTCCGAAAGGGTCGCCTCACGGAGCCGGTCGTGGAGGGCGCCGAGCTGGCTGCGCACGCTGGCGTCGAAGACACGGTCCCCAATTCGGACCACAAGCCCCCCGATCAGGTCCGCGTCCTCGTGCAGGTGGAGGCGAATCTCCTTGCCCGTTTTCTCCTCCAGACTCCTCACGAGCGCCGTGCGGGTCTCGTCGGCCAGGGGGCGGGCCACCGTGACCTCCGCATCCACGATGCCGCGCTGTTCGTCGCGAAGGGTCTGGTACTGATCGAGAATGGCCTCCGTCATCGTCTCGCGGTCCTTCCGGATCAGCAGCCGAAGGAATCGCACCGTCAGGCCTTCGACCCGATCGCCCAGGAGCTCACGGACAATGGAATCCTTCTTGTCCTGCGGGATCACGGGGCTTTCGAAGACCCGGACCAGCGGGCGGTTGGAGTCGAGACTCTCAAGAAGCATCCGGATGTCCTCGTCGACGGCCTCAAGGACGCCATTCGCGTTGGCTTCTTCGTATAACGCGGCGGCGTACCGCCGGGTGACCGTGCGCTGGCTCATACGGCTGTCTGGAGTAAAAGATTGGGCGCGCGGGCCGGGTCCATCCCATCCCGGGCGCTAATTCGTCGGGAAGTCGTCGAGGGCGTCGTCCACGAGCTGCCGGTGCCGGTCGGCGTCCAAGTCGTTCTCGATGATTTTCTGAGCCGCCTCGATGGCGAGGTCGGCCACCTCATCACGGAGCTCCTGGAGGGCCGCCTGCTTCTCACGCTCGATTTCGGCCTGGGCCTGCTCCTTCATCTCCTGGATCTCACGGCGCGTTTTGGCCTTCTCCTCCTCGCGGAGCTCTTCGGCCGAGTCGCGAGCCTCCCGAAGGATCTGCTGGGCCTTCTGCTCTGCCTCGCGGCGGGCCTTTTCGTTCTCCGCTTGAATCGCCTTGGCCTCTTCGAGGGCCTCTTCGGCGCGCTGGATGGAGTGCTCAATCTCCTCCTCTCGCTCCTCCAGCGACTCGGTGATCGGCCCCCACCCGAATCGGTAGAGGATGTAGAGGAAGATCAGGAACGCGACGGTTTTCCAGAAAATGAGCCCCACCGATGGGGTGACGAGGCTCTGGGCAAACAGGGCGGTCATAGGCAAAGGACAAACCGGACGACGAAATTTAACTGCAGGGCGCGGGCGCGAGGGCAACACGATGGAGGCCGACAACGGGCCGCCGCCCCGGGCGGGGGCCTCGGGGCGCCTCGTGGGCCTCGGCCGTGGCATCGGGAGACGCATCCCCGAACCGTTGTGGCGGGAAGAGTGCGGCGGACGGCCACGTTCTTCTGGGCGGGGCGGGCCGCTTGCAACGCTGCCCCTCGCACCGTCGAGTCTCTAATCGTGCCCGACCCGAGGCAGCGTGGACTGCACGTGCGCCCTCTCGTTCCGTTTCGGCACGGCCGTTAGACGAAGAGAACGAGGAGGAGGCAAATAATGAGGGCAAACAGGGCCACACCCTCAATAAGACCGGCAGAGACAATCATTAGGCCTCGAATGTCTCCGGCAGCTTCGGGCTGGCGAGCCGCCCCGTCCATCGAGGAGCTGGCCAGCCGGCCAATTCCGATCGCGGCGCCAACGGCAGAAATGCCGGCTCCGAGACCGGCGGCGAGGTATGCAAGAGCAGCGGGGTCCATAGTGTTCTTCTCCGAGTGTGATGTGTACAGTGTGCGAGTGGTCGTGCAGCGGTCGTGCGTTGCGCAGCCTGACGGCGTCCTCCGGACATCGCCCCGGCGCTAGGCCGTCGTCGGCTGCACGCGGTCCTCCATCTTGTCTTCCACGGCGTCGAGGCGGTCTTCGACCCGGCCGTCGAGGCCGACGTCGGGCTCAGCCGCCTCTTCACCGTCGGGGTGATGCTCCTCCACGGCCATTCCGATGAAGAGGGCCGAGAGAATGGTGAATACGTACGCCTGAATGAAGGCAACGAGCAGCTTGAGCAGCAAGATGAAGACGGTGAATCCTATGCTAATGACGGTGGTCGACCAGGCCGCCGCCTCTCCCATGATCACGTTCATCATGAAGACCAGCCCGATGAGGCTGAAGATGATGAGCGATCCGCCCATCATGTTTGCAAACAGACGAATGGCGAGGGCAAGGTGCCGCATTACGAGACCGATGATCTCGATGGGCACCAGGATGATTCGAATGAGAACAGGGGCGTCCGGCGGCCCGGTCAGCAGCTCCTTGTAGTAGTCGGACGAGCCGTAGAGGAGCACGATGGAGAACGTCATGATGGCCATCACCCCCGTCACCGCGATGTTGGACGTGGCCGCCCCCGCAAACGGCACGAGCCCTAAAATATTGGCGACGAGGATGAAGAAGAAGGCCGTCAGCAGGTAGGGCAGAAACGTGCGCCACTTTCCGTCCGGAATGTTGGGCTTCGCGATTTCGTCCCGGACGAACACGACCAGCACCTCCATCATATTCTGAAAGACGCCCTGGGGCGCCTCGGGGCGGTCGTGCTCTCTTTTGTAACGCTGTGCCAGGGCAATGAAGGCCCCCAGCACGATGAGCATCGCCAGCAGCCCGAAGATGAGATGCCGAGAAATGGAGAGGTCCGCGACGACCTCGCCGCTGGTGCGGACCGCCGTGCTGTGGAGGTGCTCCTTCGCCTCGATGGCTTCTGCGAGCTCGGCCGACGCCGTGATTGGGCCGGCGTGCCCTTCCCCCTCGTCCCCGTGGGCGGCCAGGCCGTACGGCCCGTTTTGCAGGAGCCCTTTCGTGCTTCCGTACGCCTCGAGGGTGAGTGCGCCGTCCGCCGTGCGGACGAGCATGATGCGCGGGAGCTCAACCTGTGCAAACGGCTTAAGGTTGAGGTAGTATCCGTCCTCGGCGTGCCCGAGGATGGTGTTGTTGACGATGCCCTCAAGGGTCAGCTCTCCGTCCGCGGCCTTCGCAGGCGCCGCGGGCAATGCCAGACTCATTCCCAGCACGAGGAGGGCAACAATTCGCAGAGGGCGAACCCGACCGATCATAAGGTCTGTATCTATGAAATAGCGATCGTGTGCACGACGGACTAGGCGCTTTCAATCTCGGGCCATGAGGCCGTCTTGTCTCATCCGTCGGACAATCATCCAAATCTCGAACGCGATGCTCACGAAGAGCAGCCCGAGCAGGGTCCCTACGTACGTCGGCACGTGGACCGGAGCGTACAGGAGGACCACGATCATTGCGACGAAGACAAGACCCATTCGTCCCCCGAGCCCGCCCAACTCGATGATCAGGAACGTCTCTCGGTCCGGTGCCCGCAGGGCCGCGTAGTGCGTCAGCATGCGGGCAAGGACGTGGAGCCCCACCGTTGCGGCTCCCCCTCCGAGACCCAGCCACAACCCAGTTGTCATCGCGGTGCCGGCAGTTGGTCAGTGAGGGCGATGCGCGGCAATGAATGTGGGGCAAACCCCTACGCTGCGCACATCAACGTTCCCACACCGACCCTGAAGCTACGCATCGGGGCGGTGCGGGACTTATGAGAAGCGGTGAATCGTGCATGAAAGAATTTCGGAGGAGCGCGCCCCAGACTTGGCGGGCTCGTTATGGCGGCCCGCTGCGGCGTCAAGAGCGGAATTCGTGTTGAAGCCGTCGGAGCTGAAGCCCGGACCCCACGAGTCCAATCGCCGCCCCGACGAACAACCCCCAAGGGGCGGTCTGGAGCTGCCAGTCAACGTACGCTCCAATGAGGGGCGGAAAGGCGGCCCCCCCCATGAGGCGCCAGCCCAGGTCGAGATACGGGGTGATGTCACGGAGGGCACGCCTCCACGGTCCCCGCTTCTCCGCGGAGCCCTCGTCGTCGGCCCGAGAAGCGCCGGGGCGGTCGCTCGGCGCCTCGTCCGGTTCAGCGTGAGCCCGGTCTTCTGAACGATTCATACCCAACGTGCACCGATGGCCTGTGCGGCACGGCCCTGCCCCGGCCCGTGTCTACGCCTCAGCTGCCTCGCCCGACGGCTCCGGGTCTTCGGCCTCAGATCGCTCGGAGCGCACGGAATCGCGCTCCCAACTCGCCTCCCCAGAGGGCGCCTTGCTTTCAGAAAGGGTCGTGCCCATCTCGCACTCCCCCGTGAACTCCGCCCCCTCTTCCACGACCAGGCGATCCGTCTCGATCGTCCCGTCCACCTGGGCGGTGCTCTTGAGGACCAGACGCTCGTCCACGTAAATCTCGCCCTGTACCTGCCCGGCAATCTCGACGTTGGTCGCGATAATTTCCCCCTCTACCTCCCCCTCTTCGGCAATCATTGTTTTGCCATCGACCTCGAGGGTCCCCACGATGCGCCCACTGGCGCGGACGTCGCTTTTCGCCCGGACGGTTCCCTCGAAGACCGTGCCTTCGCCGACGAGATTCACCTGATCCTGAACGGTGCGTGTCTGGTTAGCCATGGAGGATGAAGCGTCGTCCGTTTGCGAGTTGGCGAAGAGTCCCATCAGCGAAAAATGGAAGTCCAAAGGAGGTACGGCAGTCGCCCTGACATCGGCTACCAGCCTGCGATGTAGGCGTCCGGCCCCTGGGCAAGGCCATTCTGCCAGAGCTCAAAGTGTAGGTGAGGGCCGGTCGTCACGGCGCCCGTGTTTCCGGTTACCGCGACCGGCTCTTGGGCCGTCACCCGGTCGCCCAGCTGTTTGAGCAGGCGTTTGTTGTGCTTGTAGACCGAAAGGTATCCACCGGCATGCTGAACCGCAATCGTGTAGCCGCCGTCCTGCGCCCAGTCGGCCCAGACGACGTACCCGCCCCCCACGGACCGGACGTAGTCGCCCTCGGACACCGCCACGTCGATGCCGTAGTGCCCAGTCGCCACGTCGAAGCCTCGGGTCGGGAACCCGTTCGCAACCGGGGGCGAGAGGGGAAACGAAAGCCCCGCAGGGGCGTCCGCGCCGGCGCCCGAACGGGGGCTCGGTGCGAAGGCCGGTTGCTGGTGGGCGTTCCGGGCGGGTGCGCCGGAAGCGCCTCCGCCCGCTGAGGGCCCCACCTCCCCCGTTGCCACTGCCCCCCCTTCCGACCCAGATTCCGAACGGGCTCCGTCGGAGGCGGGCGCCGGCTCAACCCGACCGGTGATGAGTCGACGAAGGCGCTGAATGTAATCCCGTTGGGCGGCGAGCGAATCCTGAAGGGCCCGCACACGGAGGGTGTTGAGGCGGGCATTCTCCTTCATTTCCTCCGTTCCGTAGCCCGGAATCTGGGTACGCAGTGGCGTAAATGCGACCAGAAGGGCCGCGAGGAGACCGGCCGCCGCCAGGCTCCCTCCCCACATCGCGACCATGCGCGACGGGCGAACGTGGTGGCGTCGCGTCTTGCCCACCCCCTCCGCGTCCATGACGACGATGGTTTGCTCGGTCCCCACCTTCTGGACGAGATCCGCGAAGAACGACCACATAACACCTTTCTTCTGCCAAGCACCAGAGGAAGGACGGGACAGGCCGATTCGGCCGTGCCGCCGAGCAGCCCGCCCGTCCGGGGCGGAGGGAGAAACGTATCCTGGCGGTGAGGAACGGACCGCGGTGTTTTCGGTTTCTAGGCTGCTTTTCGAAAAGAACACCTATTCCCTCCGAGGCGACTCGCACAATCTTCGACGGGGAGACAGGAACCCGTCGTCGGCCCGTGCGATGCGTTCAGGGAGGCCCGATCGACACTACTCACACTCCTCTCCTCACGTACCGACCCCCAGACCATGCCCCGACACGAATCTGCAAAGAAGCGCATGCGGCAGAATGAAAAGCGCCAGAAGCGCAACAAGTCGCAGAAGAGCCGCGTCCGCACGAAAATCAAAACCCTCCGCTCCCTGGACGACAAGGAAGAAGCCGAAGAACTTCTCAACGACGTGAAGGGCGACCTGGACCGTCTGGCCGCCAAAGGCATCATCCACGAGAACAAAGCCGCCAACCGGAAGAGCACGCTTGAAAAGCACGTGGATGCGCTGGAGTAGCACGTTCGGCCCCCCAATTTGCCCCGGCCAACGCAGTCTCCGGGACGAACGTGGCGTCCCGCCCACGGCCCCCTTTTCCTCTGTGGGCCAACCGCCGCCCCGCCCCATAGGCGATTTCTTCTTGAAGACCCCGGATTTATTCTTGGGGAAGCAATTGCGTGTCCGAACCACGTTCTATACCTTCACATCGTGTAGAAACCCTGAACTCTCCAGTGGGGGTGGCCCTGGGGAGCCACCGTTTCTCTTCTCTCGGCCTCTACTTCCTTTAAAACACCATCAACCCTATGATGAACCCCAATATCTCTTCGAACGCGCACTCTCTCTCTTCACTCTGGGCCCCTCTTCTCCTCCTTGTCGGGGGACTTTTTCTCGCCGGGTGTGGAGCGACCGCCCCCGTCGTGCAGTCGGTAAGCGGCCCCGACACCCTTGAGACTGACGAGACCGGCACGTTCGAAGCCTCAATCAACGAGGCGGAGGCCGACGACCCCCTGACCTACACCTGGGAGTTCGGCGACGGGTCGACCGGCTCCGGACTGCTGGCGAATCACAGCTACAGCTCGACCGGGCAGTACGCCATCCGGTTCCAGGCGAGCAACGAAGGAGGCTCCGACTCGGACACCATCTCCGTGCGCGTGGTCCCGCCGCCCCAGCCCGCCTCTATCACCTCGATCAACGCGACGCCCAACCCCGTCGACGAAGGCGAGACGGTGCGCTTCAGCAGCAACGTGCAGGGGGACACGCCCGTGTCACGGAGCTGGAGCTTCGGGGACGGCTCCTCGTCGATGAGCCAGTCGCCCACCCACACCTACGAGGAGCCGGGACAGTACACCGCGCGCTTGGAGGCGTCCAACGATGTGGGGGAGGAGACCCGGACGGTGACCGTCCGCGTCAACCGCGTACTCCCGGAGATCTGCACCACCGTGAGCGAGATGAACTCGGCCTTCTTTGATCGCAACTCCAGCACGCTGACCGAGGAGGGAGAGGAAAGTCTTCAGGAAAACGCCGACATCCTCTCCGACTGCCCGAACCTGAGCGTGCAGGTTGAAGGCTTCGCCGCGCCGGGCGAGCGCAACGTGCAGTCGCTCTCGGAGGACCGAGCCGAGGCCGTGTCCAGCTTCTACCAGAACAACGGCGTGCCCGGCTCCCGCATCATGACCAGTGGTCAGGGCCAGGTTGAAGGCATCACCTCGAAGAAGGGCGGCACGCGGCAGTACCGCCGCGCCGACTCGCTGCCGCAGCGTGAAGACGACGGCATGTAGCAGGAGTCCCTTCCACGCTCATTTGAGCCGCCTCTGCGGGCGGATCCCTTCGCGGGGGTCCGCCCGTTTTTTAGTGGGGCCCATTTAGGAGCGGGCTCGCCCCGGTGGTGCGGCTCTTGGAGCCGGCCGCCTCGACGGACGGGCAGTGCTGTCGCCAACACCACACGTCCCCCGACAGACGAGCGCCTGGCCCTTCGGCGGCGGGCGTCCGTGTTCCGGGCGGTGCGCGCCGCCCACTGGGAGTCGGTGAACACGGCGCCGCGGCGCCCAGGCGGCCGCCTACTGCTCGGGGCCGCCTACTGCTCGGGGCCGCCTACTGCTCGGGGCCGCCTACTGCTCGGGGCGGAGCAGGGGGAAGAGAATGACGTCGCGGATCGACTCCTGCCCGGTAAGGATCATGGTAAGGCGGTCGATGCCGACGCCCAGCCCGGCCGCAGGCGGCATGCCGTACTCCAGGGCCCGGAGGTAGTCCTCATCGATCAAGTTCTCCGGATCCACGTCATCGTCCGCCTCCGCGGCGCGTTGGCGCGCCTGCCGCTCAAACCGCTCGCGCTGATCCTGAGGGTCGTTGAGCTCGCTAAAGGCGTTGGCCACCTCACGCCCCGCCACCACGAGCTCGAATCGCTCCACGAGCCCCTCCTTCTCGCGGTGCTTTTTGGCGAGGGGACTCAGCTCAATCGGATAATCGGTCACGAAGGTGGGCTGGACGAGCGTCGGCTCCACCGTTTCGCTGAAGATCTCGTCGAGGAGCCCGCCCAGGCCCATGTCGGCCTCGACCTCTTCCAGCCCCAGTTCGTTCGCCGCCACGTCGTAGACGCGATCGGCCCCGGCCCGATACAGGTCGAAGCCGGTCGCCTCCTCAATGGCTTCGAAGAACGGAATTCGTGTCCATTCCCTCCCGAAGTCAATCTCGTGGCCCTCGAAGGCCACCGTGGGCGTGTCGTGCAGCGCAGTGGCGGCCGTGCGGAGAAGGTCCTCCGTTAGGTCCATCATCCACCGGTAGTCCTTGTACGCCACGTAGCACTCCATCATGGTGAACTCCGGATTGTGGAACCGGCTCAGGCCCTCATTCCGAAAGTCCTTCCCGATCTCGTAGACCCCCTCGAAGCCCCCCACCAACAGCCGCTTCAGATACAGCTCGTTCGCGATGCGGAGGTAAAGCGGCATGTCGAGCGCGTTGTGGTGCGTCTCGAACGGGGCGGCCGACGCCCCGCCGTACACGGGCTGAAGGACAGGCGTCTCCACCTCCAAACAGCCCTGCTCGTCCAGAAAGCCGCGCATCGTCGAGATGAGTTCGGACCGCTGCCGAAAGACGCCCCGCACATCCTCGTTTACTGCGAGGTCAACGTACCGCTGCCGGTACCGAAATTCCTTGTCCGTCACCTCGTAGTAGGTCTCCTCCTCGGTCTCCTTCACCACCGGCAGGGGCCGCAGGGCCTTCGCCAGCAACTGAAAGTCGGCGGCGGCCCGGACGGTCACCTCCCCCATCCCCGTCCGGAAGACGAACCCCTCGACGCCCACAATGTCCCCGATGTCAAACAGCTCCGTGAAGACCTCGTCGTAGACGTCTTCGCCCAGGTCCTGGGCGCGCACGTAGACCTGAATCGTGCCCGTCTCGTCCCGCAGGTCGAAGAACGCCGAGCCCCCCATCACCCGAAGCCCCGTGATGCGGCCGGCAACGGAGACCTTGTACCCCCCGACCTCGCCGTCCTCCGGCTGATGCAGGTCGTCGTCGAACGTATCGAGGATCTCGTCGGCGTGGGCATCCACGTCCCACGCGTAGGGGTAGGGGTCGATGCCGCGCCGTTCGAGCGCGTCGCGCTCCTCACGCCGGCGCTGTTCCTGTTCACTGAGCTCTGAGGATGCGGGGGACATTCGGGGACTGGATCGTCAATGGAAGAGAGCAAACGTACACGAGCGGTCGGCAAACGGCACTCGGCCGCAGGGGCCTTTCGCGTAGCAACGAGACGACGGGGGCCGCCGGCAGGCCAAGCCGACCGCCGGGAGGCCCTACGAGATCCACTCCTCGGCCTCCAGCAGCAGCGCATCGTGGTGGCTTCGAAGAAGTTGCGCGGTGAGTTGGCTCAGCTCGCGGGCGGCACTGCCCGTCGACTGGCCCGTCGTGAGCGAGGTCATCTGGTCGGTGCCCTGTTCCAGCACCTCCAGCGCATTGGACAGCGTGAACCACCAGGGCTGTCCCGCATCGTCGGCCGCCGACGCCGGCCCCACCGGGGCCTTTTCGGTGCACAGATGCATCACCTTGTGCCCCTGCGCGGTGAGCGTGTCGCGCAGGACCGACACAGCCTGCTCCGCCGTCTCCACCATGGATCTCATCTTCTCCTGTTGCCCCAGCGAAAGGGCCGCGCTCGCCGCTTGCCGCTCGTAGCGAAGGGCCTTCTCTAAAATCTGCACGGCGGCCACCGCCACCGACTGGTACGGGGCACACTGGCAGTCGGCCTCGGCCACGAGGGCGCGGAGGGCCTCCACGTCCGGATTCGGGACCTCAGACGGCACCTCGTCCTCGTCCGCCAGCAAGAGCGACCGACCCGAAAACTGCCCCGGGCCGGCCTCTTGTTCGTCCTCGGCCGCCGTCGATCCGGTCTGGCGCTCGTGTGCCTCGGTACTCATGCAGGATGTCGCATTGTGAAACAGCAGTGGAGGAGGCGCCCACGATGGCACCTGTGGCATCTCCAATTGATGCCCCAAAGGCGCCTGAAAGCAGGCTCACACAAAATCGCAGGGCCGGTGCGGGTTCCAAATTCCGCCGCACACTTGTCAAGAAAGAGGGAGTCTCGTGTTCATTCAACGCAAAAGGGGGCTTACCTTTCCGAGTCGGGGTCGGCGTCCGTGCCCGTTCCCAGAGAGGAGCGGAGCGCCTCTGCCTGGTCGTCGGACAGGTGCCCGCCTCGCGCGGCCACACGCACCATCTCCCTGGAAAGGGCCGCGTAAACGGGCACAAGGTGCGGGGCCTCCCGCTCCAGCGCGTCGAGGTGTGCCTGAACAGTGCCCGTGTCGCCCCGCATTACGGGGCCGGTGAGCACCTCCTCCGGACGCCCCTCCTTGAGGTTAGCCCACGTGTGCTCCACGAGGGGCGCAACGAGGGCGGCGCCCGACGCCACGGTGTCCTCCTCTTTCAAGCCCCCGAGCACCTCCTCCACGACGCCCAGAAGCGCGACGAGGCCGTTGGAGGCGAGGGCGGCGGCACAGTGGTACCGCGCCTTCTCGTCGGGCGTCAGCCGGAGGGGCTGCGCCCCGAGCACGCCGGCCAGGGCCTCCCCCACGGCAAGGGCCCGGTCGTCGCCTTCGAGCCCCACGGCGATCCCTTCGAACGCCTCGGGGGGCGTCTCCTCCGTAAACGTCTGCACCGGGTGGAAGCTCATGGGGGCGGCGCCCTGCCGGGCGAGGGGGTCGAGGACCGCCGCCCTCTTCGCCCCGGACGTGTGGGCCACGACGGTGTCCCCCCACGGATGGCCGCAGTGCCCCAGGTCCTCCGCCACGTCCTCAATTGCATCGTCCGGCACGCAGATCAGCACGAGCCGGACGGGGGCCGGCAGCGCCGTTCCCGTCGTCCCCGCCACGGAGGCCCCGACCCGATTGGCCAGCGCCCGAGCGTCTTCTTCGTTCCGGCTCACCACCGCCTCAACCTGGTGTCCGTTTGCGGAGAGGCCTCGCGCGAGAGCCGTGCCCAGAGCTCCGGCCCCTACGATGGCAATCGGACCGATGGGGGCGCTACGGGACATCTCTGGACAGTCGGCTCGATGCGGGGACTCGGTGGAACGTCGAACATAGGGGCCGGGCCGGAAAAGGTCTACCGTATCGCCCGCCCGGCGGGCGCTTGCTGAGGGCACGAAGGGAAGCGCCCCGTTCGTGCCTTCCCTACGGGCCTGAGTGTGCAAAAGCGATGTTGCTTTTATAGTTTAGATCGTTTGCGGACCCAATGCCCAAATTGCCGGGCGTTTGTCCCCCGAATGCACTGTACCTCGCGGCCCACCGATCCATATGGAGATTCCCTCTTTACAGCAGGGCTTTGAGCGTGAGCGTGGCCTCATGACGCAGGAGAAGCCCCTCAAGCAGGACGACGAGCAAGAGTCTCTCCGCATCGGCGTGCCCCGCGAGGTGGGCAACGAGGAGCAGCGCGTGGCCCTGGCCCCGAGCGGGACGGGGGCCCTCGTCGCCAACGGACACGAGGTGTACGTGGAGGAGGGCGCCGGGCACGAGGCCCATTTCCAGAACGACGAGTACGTCGACGCCGGGGCCGAACTCGTATCCGCCCCCGACGACCTCTACGAACGAAGCGACCTGATCGTGAAGGTGGGGCCGCCGGTAGAGGACGAAATGGAGCTTCTCCAGAAGGGCCAGATTCTCCTCTCGGCGCTCAATCTTGGGGGCACGACCGCCGAGTTTCTGCACCATTTGATGCGGCTGCAGATTACCGGCATCGGGTTCGAATTCATTCGCGACCCGGACGGGACGTTCCCCCTCGTGCGGATGATGCACGAGATCACCGGGTCCGTGTCGATCCAGATTGCCGGGCGCTACCTGGAAAGCAACGAGGGGGGGAAGGGGGTCATGCTCGGGGGCATCTCGGGGGTCCCGCCCGCCACGGTGGTCATCCTGGGGGCCGACGTGATTGGCCAGTGGGCCGCCCGCACCGCCCTCGGCTACGGGGCGCACGTCATCGTGCTCGATACGGAACTCGGCTCCCTGCGCACCCTGGAAAACACGCTGGACCGCAGCGTCACCACGGCCGTCGCCAGCGAGCACTACCTCCGTCGGGCCGTCCGCTCGGCCGACGTGGTGGTGGGGGCCATGGTCACGGGCGGCGAGCGCTCGCCCCTTCTCGTCACGGAGGACATGGTGCAGTCGATGGCCCCGGGCGGCGTCATCGTGGACGCGGTCATGGACCAGGGCGGCTGCATCGAGACGAGCCGCCCCACCACCCACTCCGATCCCACCTACCGGCGGCACGACATCGTCCACTACTGTGTGCCCAACATGCCCTCGAATGCGGCCCGGACCGCCTCGTACGCCCTCACGCATGTGCTCGTCCCCTACCTCCTCCGCATCGGCGAGGCCGGGTCCATCAACGAGGCCCTGTGGCGCGACGAGGGGCTGCGCAACGGCACGTACGTCTACCGGCAGCACCTCACGAAGCAGAACCTGGCCTCGATGTTCGGCATGAGCCACCGCGACATCGAGCTGCTCATCGCCTCGGGCATCTAGTCCAGCCCCCCATGGCCCTTCCCGTCACCCTCCGGAAGGTGGACGAAACGCCGCGCTACTGCCTCTACGACCTCGGTGGCGAGGACACGGTGGCCGGCCGCGTGAAGCTATACAAGGCCTCCGGCGACGTGGAGGTGGTGCGCCTCTCGGGCGAGGGCGTGCCGGCCGGCCCGCCCTTCTACCTCGCGCAGGGCGTTCCTCGACTCCGGACGTACTGTGAGCAGGATCGGTATCCGGACGAGGACACATGGACCGCGTAGCCCCCTCCGGCGGGTTTCTGTTTTCCATGATTTTCCGTGGGCAGGCGCCTCCCCCCGTCGTTCGTCGTTGTGTTCAGGGGAAGTACCCGTTATCTTCGCGGTCTGATCGTCCTTGTCCCCCCGGTCTTTCCGACCCGGACGGTCGCGCTTGGCGCGGCGAGTCCCTTTGCTCAACCGCCTGTCCCGAAATGGCATTTCCTTCTCCGGAACGGGAGCAGTGGAGCTCTCGGCTCGGCTTCGTCCTCGCCGCGGCGGGGTCGGCCATCGGCCTGGGCAACATCTGGCGGTTTCCCTTCAAGGCCGGCGACAACGGGGGCGGCGCCTTCGTGCTGATCTACCTCGCCTGCCTCCTGTTTCTCTGCGTTCCGTATCTCTTTGCGGAGCTGGCCCTCGGGCGCAACAGCAAACGGAATCCGGTCGGGGCCATCCGGGCCATTCGAGGGCATTCGCTCTGGTCGCTCGTCGGGGGGCTCTGCGTGGGGACGGGGCTCGCGATTTTCAGCTACTACGCGGTGGTGGCCGGCTGGGCCGTGGGGTACGTATTTCGGGACCTCACCGCCGCGGGGGCGTCGGGCGCCGCCTTTGCCCAATTCATTGCCGATCCGCTGTGGGTCGTTCCGCTGTTTGGCGGCTTTCTTGTCGCCACGGCCGGGGTGGTTGCCCGGGGGGTGCGTCGGGGCATCGAGCGGTGGGCAAAAATTTTGATGCCGGTGCTGTTCGTCCTCCTCTGCCTCATCGCCTTTCGGGCCGTCACCCTGCCCGGTGCGGGTGCCGGGCTGGAATTTTACCTGACGCCCGATTTTTCGCAGGTGTCGGTCCTGATGGTCGTCGAGGCGCTCGGCCAGGCCTTCTTTTCCCTGAGCCTCGGCATGGGGACGATGATCACGTACGGCTCGTACCTGCCCGACGACGAGAACCTGGTCGTCGCCGGCGGCTACGTTGCGGGCTTCGACACCCTCATTGCCCTCATGGCGGGCCTGATGATCTTCCCCGCCGTGTTCGCGATGGGCCAGAACCCGGCGGAGGGCCCCTCGCTCGTGTTCGTGGTCCTGCCCGACGTGTTCGGGGCAATGCCGCTCGGGTCGTTCGTCGGGACGCTGTTTTTCCTCTTTCTCGCCATCGCCGCCTTTACGTCGGGCATTTCGCTGCTGGAGGTGTTCGTCTCGTACCTCGTTGACGAAACGGCCTGGTCCCGCCGCACGGCGGCCTGGGGCGCCGGGGGCGTCGCGTTTGTGATCGGCCTGCCGTCGGCCCTGTCACAGGGGGCCGTGCCCGCCCTCAGCGACCTGTCGTGGCTCGTCGGGGACCGCCTCCTCGGGCCCGCCCCTGGGGTCCTGGACGTCGTGGACTTTCTGTGGGGAAGCGTGGCGCTCGTCCTCAGCGCCGCCCTCCTGAGTGTGTTCGTAGGGTGGGTGTGGGACGCCGACGACGCCCTGGACGAATTGCGGACCGGCGACGGACCCGCGATGGGGCGATGGGTCGGCCCTGTCTGGCGGGCGGCAATCAAATACGCCTTCCCCGTTACGATCCTGACCGTGCTGGTCGTCGACCTGCTCTACGGCGTGCTGTGACGTGCACTGCGGGGCCTCCCCCGCTTCTCGGCCCTCCTCCGGCTCCCGATTGCGATCACGTTCGTCACCTTTTAACTTCGGGCGGTGACGAGTGCGCCGAGTCCGTTCTCACGGGCTGTTTCCCTTCCCTCTTCTACGAGCCAACCCGACGACTCCCCATGAGCACGACCTCGACCGACCGAGAGCAGTGGTCGTCCCGGATCGGCTTTGTTCTCGCCGCCGCCGGGTCCGCCATCGGGCTGGGCAACATCTGGCGCTTTCCCTACCTCGCCGGAGAGGGCGGGGGCGGGGCCTTTGTCCTCATCTATTTGCTGTGCATCCTCTTCATCGGGATGCCCTACCTGTTCGGCGAACTGTCGCTGGGGCGCAACAGCCAAAAGAACCCGGTCGGCGCCATCAAGTCCATCACCGGCGGCGGCTCCGCCTGGATCGTGGTGGGGGGCTTCTGCGTGCTCGCCGGGTTCGTGATTCTGAGCTACTACAGCGTGGTGGCCGGCTGGGCCGTGGGGTACGCGGTAAAGGACATCCTCGCCCCCACCATGGGCTTTGAGGCCTTTGCGGCGTCCCCGTGGCTGAACGTGGGGCTGGTGGCCTTCTTTCTGCTGCTCACCCTTCTGGTGGTGGCGGGCGGGGTGGAGAAGGGCATCGAACGGTGGGCCAAGATCCTGCTCCCCGTTCTGTTCGTGCTGATTCTCCTCGTCATCGTCCGGGCCGTCACGCTCGAAGGGGCCGCGGAGGGACTGCGCTTCTACCTCGTGCCCGACTTCTCGGAGATCACCTTCGACCTCGTCATCGCCGCCCTCGGGCAGGCCTTCTTTACCCTCAGCCTCGGCATGGGGGCCATGATCACCTACGGCTCGTACCTGCCCAAGCGCGAAGACATCGCCATGTCGGGCGGCTATGTGGTCCTGTTCAACACGATGATTGCCCTCATGGCCGGGTTCATGATCTTCCCGGCCCTGTTCGCGATGGGCGCCGATCCGGCCACCGGGCCCGCGCTCGTGTTCGTGGTCCTGCCCGAGGTGTTTGCCCAGATGCCCCTCGGGGGCATCGTCGAGTTCCTGTTCTTCCTCCTCCTGTCGATTGCGGCGCTCACCTCCAGCATCTCTCTGCTGGAGGTCGTGGTGTCCTACTTCGTCGACGAGAAGAACTGGTCCCGCCGCAAGTCGGTGCTCATTATCGGGGTCATCACGTTCCTTATGGCCCTTCCCTCCGCCCTCTCCTTCGGCGCGGTCGGGGCGTTCAGTGACCTGAGCTATCTCTTCGGCGAGGGCGGCCTGTTCGGCCAGAACAACGTGCTCGGCGTCCTCGATTATCTCATTGGAAGCGCCGGGCTGGCGGTCGGGGCGTTCTTTCTGAGCGTCTTCATCGGGTGGGTATGGGGCGCCGACCGGGCGGCCGACGAGCTCCGTCAGGGCAGCTCGACCCTGGCGGACGGCTTGCTGGGCGTCTGGATCTTCGGCATGCGGTACATCATTCCGGTCGTCGTCTTCGGCATCGTGATGGGCTACCTGACCGGCACGCTGTAAGCACGCCCGTTCGACGGATGCAACCAATGCCCATCATTCCGGGTCGGCTGTGGGGCTGGGCATGGGGGGGGCGCTGCTGGTCGGCCTGCCAGCGGCCGGCGCCAATGCCTGGGCTGCCCCCCGCCCGCCGCAGATTCTGTCGCCTCCGCGCCTGCCCCCCTGCCGCCCCCCTCACCGGGCTTCGGGTCGAGCTTCTCGTGCCGCCGTGGGGCTCGGGAAGGGGGGATACGAGGCCTCCCGGGCGGACGGGCAGACCAGCGCAAAGGACCTCGTGCCCAACGCGGTGGGGATCGGGCTCGCCGGGGGCCTCATTGTCCTCTAGCCCTGCGTCGCCCTCGACACATCGGCCCTCCGGCGTTGCCCTCCCCCCACCGGCACCAGCAGGTCGCCGTTCTCCACGCCCCCGAGAACGGACCGCCCGGCGCGCCGACCCGTGCGCAAGAATTTTCCGCGGACGGCGGCCGCAGGCCCGAACGGGTTGGGATCATCCGGCCGCGTCCCTAGTTTTGGATCGCGTGACCGCTGCTCCTGCCTTGGTCGCCGAAAAACTTCTGCTCAGCGCCCGTCCCACCAGTCTGCGGCCCGCCCTCGCCGCTGCCCCATGAGCGACGCCGTTCAAGAGCACTGCGGCATCTTTGGCATCTTCAATCACCCCGAGGCCGCCCGGCACACCTACTACGGGCTGCACGCCCTGCAGCATCGGGGCCAGGAGGCCGCCGGCATCGTCACCTCCACCTACGACGAGCAGCAGGAGCAGCCCACGATGCCGGCCTACAAGGACTTCGGCCTCGTGCTGGACGTGTTCGACGACCCGGCCCTCTTCAACGAGCAGCTGCTGGGGGACGTGAGCATCGGGCACAACCGATACTCCACGAGTGGGGCGTCCTCGAACCGGGACAACATCCAGCCCCTGGTGGTGCACCACCGGAAGGGAAACCTCGCCCTGTCGCACAACGGCAACCTGTCGAACGCCAAGGAGCTCCGCGATAGCTTCCGCGAGCAAGGCACCCTCTTCCAGACCACCAGCGACAGCGAGCTCATCCTACACCTGACGGCACAGAGCCGCCGGCAGAACCACCTCGACCAGATTGTCGATGCCCTTATGCAAGTCGAGGGCGCCTACTCGCTGCTCCTGATGACGGACGAGCACATGATTGCCGTCCGCGACCCGAACGGGTTCCGGCCGCTTGCCCTGGGCCGCCTGGAGACGCCGGAGCGCCACGAGGGGCCGGCCTACTGCGTCGCCAGCGAGACGTGCGCCTTCGACATGATCGACGCGGAGTACGTGCGCGACATTGAGCCGGGCGAGATCCTGGTGATCGACCGCGAGGGGTGCGTGAGCGACGGTGACTTCGAGAGCCACGAGATCCCGACGAAGTACGGGGTCAGCCAGTGCGTCTTCGAGTACGTCTACTTCTCGCGCCCCGACTCGCAGATCTTTGGGGAGATGGTGGACAAGGTGCGGCGCCAGCTCGGCATCCAGCTGGCCCAGGAGGCGCCCATTCCCGAGGAGGCGGAGGACGACGAGAAGACCCCGATCGTGGTGCCGGTGCCGGACTCGGCCAACACCTCCACACTCGGGTTTGCGGAGGAGTGTCAGGACATGGGACGGCGCTGCCGGTTCGACCTCGGCCTCATCCGCAACCACTACGTGGGCCGCACCTTTATCGCCCCCGGCCAGGACCGCCGCGAGATGAAGGTGCGCTGCAAGTTCAACACGGTGCAGGGCCTGTTGGAGGACCGGACCGTCGTGGTGCTCGACGACTCGATCGTGCGGGGGACCACGGCGCGCTACCTCGTGAAGATGCTGCGCGACTCCGGCGCCAAGAGCGTTCACTTCCGGGTGTCGTCCCCACCGGTCATCAGCCCGTGCTTCTACGGCATGGACTTCCCGGATGCCGACGAGCTACTGGCCAACAAATTTGACAGCATCGAGGAGATGCGCGACTATCTCGGCGTCGACTCCCTGGCGTACCTGTCGGTGGGGGGGCTCATGAAGGCCGTGAAGCGGGCCAACCACAGCGGCCTCAGCTACTGCAACGCCTGCTTTACCGGCGACTACCCGGTGCCCGTCGACAAGGACATGAGCAAGGAGGAGTTCGATCGGCAAGCGCCGGCGCCTCGGACGCAGTAGGGCCCCAGCCGGCGACGTCCCAATCGTCGACCTTGTACCCAGGGCCACGACGATCGGGCGTCGGGCTTCATCCCGTCAATGCGGCGTCCCAGTTCGCTTTCCGTATCCCCAGGTACTGCCGCGCCGCCTCCAATGTCTGTACCACCTCGAATAGTTCTTCGGGGCGGCCGGCGCGGTGTTTATAGAGCGTGGGCGTGAGGTGCAGATTCACATCTTCCGTCCGGACAATGACGGACGCACTGCTGCTCGCTACCCGTCCCTCTGTCCGATAGGTCGAGAACCGTTCGAGGACACACTCCATGTCTTCCACCCCGATCACCACTTCCCGGACCGTTCGCAGGTCGTAGACCCAATCAAGGCCGGGCTCCATCCGCTCGTCCGACACGACCGCCTCCGCGCTGGCGAGAATGTCCTCCCCGGTCCAGGTCCCCCCATCGTTTCGGATAAGAAGAATGCCAATTTCGGGATAAAGATCATACGTATACGCCACATTGACGCTGCGGTCCATTCATCATCATACGCCGTCCCCGCTCGGCTTTTCGTAGCCGAACGACGGCAAAAAAACGCCTGCCATTCCGCGGCGTTCTGCACTGAGCATCAGAATCCCACCGCCGCCCCGTCGGCCCGCGGGTCCGATCCGCCGTAGAACACCCGCCCCTCATCGCCCGACTGTGTGACGCGGAGGCCCTGCGCGCGCCCCCATCGCGGGATGCCCCCGAAGACGCCCTCCGTTACCTCCCACCCGCGTGCCCGGAGGTTTCGGACCGCATCCCGCGAAAGCGCGAACTCCTCGTGGCTGAGGTGACGCGGCTTCCACTGGTGGTGGATGCGCCCGGCCGTGACGGCCTGCTCGATGTCCATCCCGTGGTCGATCACGTTCATGATGACCTGGAACGTGGTCGTGATGATGGTCGACCCGCCCGGCGCCCCGATCACCAGGGAAAGCTCGCCCTCCGGGGTTTCGACGATCGTGGGCGACATGGAGGACACCATGCGACGGTCCGGCGCCACGAGGTTGCGCTTCGTCCCCGAGAGGCCAAACTGGTTGGGAACGCCCGGCTTCAGCACGAAGTCGTTCATCTCGTTGTTCATGAAGAAGCCGGCCCCGTCGATCATCACCTTCGAGCCGTAGCCGCTGTTGAGCGTGGTCGTGACGCTCACGGCCATGCCGCTGCTGTCGGCGACCGAGTAGTGGCTCGTCTCCATCGACTCGCCCGCCAGCATGGGCTCCCCGGCCCGCACCGAGTCGGTGGGCGTGATGCGGCTGGAGTCGAAGGACGCCATCCGCTCGCGCATGTAGTCCTCCTGGATGAGTCCCTCCGTGGGCACTTCCACGTGGTCGGGATCCCCGAGCCACTTCGCCCGGTCGGCAAAGACGCGGCGCATCGCCTCCCCGATGTAGTGGGCGGTCGCGCTAGAGTTGAAGCCCATCTGGCCGATGTCTCGCATCTCGGCCGCGTTGAGGAGCTGGGCAATGGCGACGCCCCCGGAGGACGGCGGCCCCATCGAGTGCACCTCGTACCCCCGGTAGGTTGCCGTCACCGGATCCCGCTCCACCGCCTCGTACTCGGCCAGGTCCTCCGCGTCAATCAGCCCCCCGTTGGCCTGAAACTGCTCGGCGATGAGCGAGGCCGTTCGCCCGTCGTAGAACTCAGCCCTGCCCTTGTCCCGAATGCGCTTCAAGGTGCGGGCCAGGTCCGACTGCACGAACCGCTCGCCCGCCCGATACTCCGCCGATGCACGGCCCTTCGTGAAGTACGTCTTGGTCGCCGGAAACTCGGCGAACGCCTCGTAGCGGTCGTTCAGGTCCTCCGCCATTGTGTGCGGCAGCGGAAAGCCCTCCTCGGCGAGCCGAATGGCCGGGGCCATGACCGTCGCGCGGTCGAGCGTGCCGTGCTCGTCGAGGGCCGTCAGCAGGCCCGCCACGGTGCCGGGCACCCCCGAGGCCAGGTAGCCCCGCCGGCTGCGCTGGCGGACGGCGTTGCCGTCGTCGTCGAGGTACACGTCCTGCGTGGCCCCGCTGGGCGCGTCCTCGCGGTGATCGATGGTCGTCACCGACCCGTCAGGCATGCGAACGACCATAAACCCGCCGCCGCCCAGGTTGCCCGCGTAGGGGTGCACGACGGCCAGGGCGAAGCCCGTGGCCACGGCCGCGTCGACGGCGTTGCCGCCCTTCTTGAGCATCGACACCCCCGCTTGGGAGGCCCGCTTCTTCGCGGAGACGACCATTCCGTTCTCGGCGTACTCGGGGACCGGTGCGGGGCCGGCCGTTCCGGACGACGAGCCGGGGCGCGACGCGTTCGGGGCGGACGTCCAGGCCGGGAGGGCAAAGACGCCAACGACGAATAGAAGCGCGCAGCCGAGAATGCGAGCCGTCGGACGCATGGACATGGCACAAGGGGATGGACGAGGAAAACCGGGCATTTCGAAAGTAGGGGTTCCCTCCTCGAATGGCAACCCTCCCCCTCTCCATGAGGCGAACGATGGCGCTTTCACTTACGATCACCACGGAGGGGGCGGATGGCCTGCGTGATGGCGGCGACCGCCCGAGTGACGACGTGCCCCAGGGTCTCGCTGTTCACCGGCCCGCACTTGGCAGAGACGCGTTCGGGACGTTCAGAGTGGACGCCCATCGGATGGGGCGACTGTGGCAAATCCGAACACAATTTGGGCGTTAAAGTACGCACGGGCAGTTTGCCACGTTCTCAACTCGCTCGGCTCCATGTCCATCCGTCGTGCGGCGCCTCGGAGCGCGCCCTGCTGGCCCCTTGCGCTCTCGGTCCTGGGCAGCCTGCTCCTCTTGTCCCTGCTGACGGCCCCCGCGCACGCGCAGCCCGGCCCCACGACGGAAACGTGGCGGGCCCACCCGCCCGGGTCGTACGGGTTCGACAGTTTTGCGCTCGCCGCGGCCGTAGACCGGGCCGCCGACCTTGCCCCTCCGCTCACCAGCCTGCTCGTGGCCCGCAACACGACGACGGTGGCCGAGGTCTACTTCAACGGACACAATCCTGATCAGGGAGCCAACCTCAAGTCTGCCAGCAAGAGCGTGCTCAGTGCCCTCGCCGGGATTGCCCTCGCGGACGGCATCCTCGACGGCGTCGACGAGCCCATCGGCCCGTTTTTCCCACCCCTCCTCGCCGACGCCCCGCGCAAGCAGCGCATTACGGTCGATCACCTGCTCACGCAGCAGACGGGCCTACAATCGACGAGCTTCGGAAACTACGGCGCGTGGGTCTCGAGTCCCGACTGGGTGGCGGATGCATTGCGGCGCCCCCTGGTCGACCGGCCGGGGGGCGACATGATTTACAGCACCGGCACCACGCACATCCTAGGGGCCGTCCTCGCCGAGGCGAGCGGCCGGTCGCTCCGGGCCTTTGCGCAGGACCGCCTCTTCAACCCGCTCGGGGTGCGCATCCGCAGCTGGCAGCAATCCCCCACGGGCCGCTACTTCGGCGGCAACAACATGGCCCTCACGCCCCGAGCGATGCTGCGGTTCGGCCAGTTGTACCTGAACGGCGGGCGCTACCGGGGCCGGCAGGTGCTGCCGTCGGACTGGGTTGACCTGTCCTGGCGGACCTACGTGCGCTCCACCTACCGCGGCCACCAGTACGGATACCTCTGGTTCACGCACGAGCTTGGGGGCGAGCGTGTGGCGTTCGCCTGGGGCTACGGCGGGCAGTACGTCTTCGTGGTCCCCCGGCTCGACCTCGTCGTGGCCTGCACCTCATCGCTCCGGGATCGCCCCCGCGGCAGCGACGACCACAACGAGCAGATCCTACGCCTGCTGGCAGAGCACATCATCCCGGCCGCGCAGGGGCGTTACGGATCCCCCGGGTGGCCCCCGCTCCCCCGGCCTGTGTTCGGGTGGTAGCCCCTGCGGAAAGCGCGCTCGGGCGGGGCCCTACTCGCCCCCATCCCCCCAAACAGGTCTCGGAGGCGGTTGAGGCCCTCCTCCTTTGCCAGCGAGCGGATGGTCGACACGATGGCGTCCTTGTTTAGGACCTCCACGGACGGGTCGCGCATCGTGCCCCCCAGGCGGATCGTCACCGGCACAGCCTCGGCGTCGGCGTCTCCCTCCACGAGCGTGCTGAGGAGGGCCCCGAGCTGGCCGTCCCCCCCGCCCAAGCGCCCGGGCAGGCCCGACTTACTGAGGGTCGAGAGGGGCACCTGCAGCGTCATTTCGAGATCCACGCCGCCGCCCAGGCCCAGCGCGCCGTTCAACTGCCCGTTCACCCGCGGGCCCCCGAAATCCCACGTGTTCAGCCGGAACTGGCCGTCCTCGATGGCGAACGGGCCGCCAAGGCGGTTGACCTCTTTCACGGAGGCCACCGGCAGGTTCAGCGCGTCGACGAGGGCCTGGGCCGGCCCCACGTCGAGCGACAGGCCGCCATTGGCGACGAGCGACTGCCCAACGGCGGTGAAGGCCTCCGTCCGGGGCAAGAAGCCATCCGTGAGGGCGGTCTCCCCGTCGGCGTCAAGGGTCAACGTGCCGGTTACGAGGCGCCCCAGTGTCGTCCAGTCTTCAAGGACGGCCCCGGCCTGTGCGTCCCGCAGCTCGAAATCGTACGTGAGTGCCGATGCCGGCGCAGGGGTCGTCGCAGGGGGAACCCGTCCCGGGGCGGCCGCGGCGAGCCAGACCGAGTGGGGCGCCGGCCTCACCGAGGCGGACGTCGCCCCCCGCTGATCGAGCGTGAGCGAGCCGGCCAGGGTGCCCTCGTAGGTGGTCCCCGTCAGGTTCTGCACCCGCAGCCGCCGGTCGTCCATCTGCACGTCGAACGACAGGTCGTCGAAGCGTTGGGGGTCGTTCCGCAACGTGCCCACCTCAACGCGCCCCTCTACGGCGTACGCCGGCAGCTGAACGCCCCCGTACATCTCGTCGGCCACGGCCTCGGGCGACTGCCCATCCAGCGTCCCGCCCGACAGGTGCGCGGCGAAGAGCTGCGAGTAGGCCACGTCCGACGTGTCGGGCTCCGGATAGAGGGCCACGAGGTCGAGACGGTCGGCGGTGAGCGCAAAGGTTGCGGACAGCGTGGGGTCGGCCTCCGCCAGCCCCTCCGAAAGGGGAAACAGGTCCTGCACGGTGGCCCGTAGCGACGCGGCCTGCTCGCCCGACCGGACCGCAAACCGGTCCATCGAGAGGCCCGTGCCGGTCAGCTGCACGGTGGCGTCGGGTATCTCGACCGGATTCCGGAACGACGCGTAGGGCACCCGGACATTGGACAGGCGCACCGTCCCTCGGGGGCGGATCGCGTCGGGGGCGCCCGTCGGGCCCTCAAACTGCACGTCGTAGTCGGCCTGCCCCGCAATCGACCCCGCCGGGGCATCGGCCCCCGCGAGGGATGCGAGGCGGGGCAGGTCCGCCGTTCCGGCGAGCTGCCCTTTTATCTGCGGCCGACCAAACAGATCGCGCACACGGATTCTCCCCGAGACCGGGCGGCCCAGAAGCTGTCCGTTCAGGTCCTGCACCGAGGCCGCCGTGCCCGAAAACCCGAGCCCCGCCCGCAGGTCGCGGAGGAGCGCCTCCCCTTCGTAGTCCACGCCACCGCCCGCAAGCCGCCCGGACCCGTCAATGGCAAGTTGCCGCATCGACGCGGCGTCCGACGGCACCGGGCCCCGAGCCGTCACGTCGAGTCGAAGCGTCCCCTGCGGATTGTACGCACCGACCTCTTCCGGCGGGGCGAAGGCGGCGAGGTCCGCAAGGTTCATCGCGCCCGTCGTCAGTTGGAGCGCGATGCGCGGGTCCCTTCCCAGGTCGCGGACCGACAGGTCGCCGGCAAGCGAGGCGCCCAGCAGACGCCCGTCCACGGACCGCGCGGCCACCGAGTCGAGCGTGAGCGACAGGTCGGCGCTCAGGTCGCGGAGCAGGGCCGCGCCCTCGTAGTCCACGCCCGCCTCGGCCAGCTGCCCCGTGGCCGACAGGGCGAGGCCCTCCGTCGTGTCGGCCAGCGGCCCCGTCAGCGTGCCCTCGAGGGCGAGCGTGCCCTGCGGATTGACGCCCGCCACCGCCGCGGCCGGCGCAAACGCCGCGATCTCGGCGAGGTTGGTGCGCCCCGTTTCGAACGTGAGGTCGACGGCGGGCCGCCCGCCAAGTCCGGACAGGGCGCCTTCGGCGGAGAGCGTGAGCGGAGCCGTATCGAGCTGTAAGGAGCGGAGGTGGACCTGCCCGTCGGCTGGGGCCACACGGACGTCATAGGTCGCCCGGGCATCTTGCACCGCAAGGGTGTCGGGCCCCACGCTGGGCAGCAGCGCCCGCACGGACCGCAGGTCGACGGTCCCTTCGCTCCTGATGGCCGCCCCGTCTGCGCGCGCGCTCAGTTGCGCATCGAGGTCCAGCCGGAGGGCCTGACCGCTAGACCGGTCCGTGTAGTGCATCTGTGCCTCAGACACGCGAAAACTCGACACGGGGATGCCGGCGAGCGGCGACTCGTCGCCCGCCGCCGCAGTCGTGTCGGTCGCCCCCAGATCATCAAAGTTGGTCGCCCCGTCCTTGCCCACCTCGTAGCGCACCACCGGTGCCTCCAGGGCCACGGCCGTCGGCCGAATGTCCAGCAAAAGCAGGGGCCAGAGGGCCACGTCCACGGTCAACGCCCGGGCTTCCACGGCGGGCGCCGGCCCGTAGCCCTCGGCGTTGGCGAGGCGAAAGCCCGAGACACGCACGGCAGGGGCCGGCAGCACGCGCAGCCCGATCGCGTCGATGTGTACCTGTCGCCCCGTCGCCGCCTCCAGGGGCGGCACGACGTAGCCCTTCAGCTGCTCGGAGGGAAAGAGACGGGGCAAGAGAAGGGCCGCGCCGAGAACCAGAACGAGGAGTCCGCCGAGGAGTCCCCCACCCCACTTCAGCAGACGACGCGAGCGGCCCGGGTTGGAACGGGAGGCTTCGGCAGGGGCTTCGTCGGGCATGGCGACCGAGACAGAGCGTTGGACGGAGACGGAAGGGAAGTGCCAGAACTGTACAGACATTCTGTGAAACCTACGATCGAGGCGTCCGATCCATCGGCCTGGTCGCCCGGTGGTTTCCGGATTCCATTGCCCCCAGCGAATGGGCGCGTGGCGTGGACGTCTTCATCTCCTACGGCCCCGCCGCCCGTCGGACTTCCTCATTCTCCTCCGAAAGGCGCATCCGACGTAGCGTGCCGGCGTCGCCCCCCACCCCGCCACGGAAGCGTACGCTCAGGCTGCCCGGGCATGCCTCACGGGGATCCGTCTGGCAAGCGGCCCGCCCCGATGCTCGTCGGAGGCAGTCCGACTCGTCGGGCCCCGAGAGGGGCCGGCGGTTCTCCGTCCGGGACAGCCCCCAGTCACTTCTCACGGACAGGCCCCACGGAAAACGGATTTGCCAACAGATTGCACCCAGGGTGGACGCTGGCCCTCGTGTCCGCCACCATCGGCAGTCGACGGCAGGCCTCCTCCCGTCCTCCGCACCACGAGTGGCGAAGCACGGGAAAGCCATTCGTAGCAAAAAAGATGGAGGGAGCGGAGCCTCGGGCCGATCCCCACTCACCTTTATATGGACGTACCAAAAAGACAGGAACTTTCTTTTGTTTTGATATATTAAACTTGGTCGTATTTTTTACATGAACTTTTTGTAACACGAGAGTTCCGAATTAAAGACGGCAGCCGCCTGCCGATAAGTGAGATAGTACTCTGGCATATTCGTCTCTTATTTTTCCCAGCAAGATCAGGAAGGTATCATGTCAAGCGGTAGGATTTCTCTTCTGTACGTGGGCCTCGTCGCATTCGCACTGACGTTCGCCTTTGCCCCAAATCCGGCACACGGGCAGTCCGACGACCTCAACATCTACGGGTTCTTTCAGGCTCAAGGTAGATACGTCGCGGAAGAAGACGCCAGTGGCGATAGCGGGTACAGCTCATTCCGCCTTCCCCAGCTCAACCTGTTCTTCGCGAGAGATTTTGGGGACGACTTCGGGGCGTTCGTCAGCGCCGAGTTTCTCAACAGTTACAACTCCGGCGAGGACTTCGGCATCGCCCGTCTCGGGGAGGGATGGGTCCGGTACGAATACGGCCAATCGCTGAAGATAAAAGGAGGGCTTCTTATCCCGAAGTTCAACAACTTAAATGAGATCAAGAATCGGACGCCCCTGCTTCCGTACATTACCCGGCCGTACGTCTACGAGCAGTCCTACAAAAACCTGATTGGAAATGGGGATTATGTGCCCCAGCGGGCCTACGGCCAGGTCTACGGCACGCTGCCCGTTGGGGAGGTCGAGTTCGACTACGCCGCCTACGTGGGAAACAGCGACCCCGGATTCATGACCTCCGGGGATGCAAGCTATCCCGTATCCGGGACCGACACGACCTATTCGAAGCTCTTCGGGGGACGGGTCGGTGTTCAGTACCAGGGCGTAAAGGCCGGGGTCTCGGGCACCATTGACGAGGCCAACATGCGCGAGGTGAACCTGTCCATCGCACAGACCACCGTGCCCGCGGGCCTGGGAGATGTGGACCGGTACCGCATTGGGGCCGACCTGTCCTTCGACGTCAACGACTTTTTCGTCGAAAGCGAAATCATCTCGGTCATGTATAGCTTGAGCGACGAGCAAGAGGCCCAGTGGGACGGGCTCCGACAGCAGCCCGCCCTCAGCGGCGTCCTCGGGGAGAACCTCGACCAGCTCTTCTACTACGGCGTGGTCGGGTACCAGGTCACCAATAACTTTGACGTCCACGTCCTCTACAACGCCGTCGAAGAGAACCGATCAAACGTCGATCTGGCTTCCTTCGGGGGAGGCGTCTCGTACCGCCCCGTTTTCCCCGTGCGCTTGAAGGCGGGCTATCGACGCTCCACAATTCGGGACGGCGATTACACCGGCAACTTCTTCAGCCTCGCCGCCAGCGTTACCTTCTAGGCAGACGTTGCTCGGCGGCGCACAGTCCCGATCCGGCAGTGCGTCCGTTGCCAATTCGAGGATGCGTCGAGACGCGTGTCTCGCCTCCACCGTCCACCATTTCCCTTCCCCCACATCCAACCGAGGAATTTATGAGACGACTACTGTTCCTACTCGCCGCCCTGCTGTTCTTGAGCACGGCCGGCGTCAGCCACGCCCAGGTCGCCGTCATCGCCCACCAGGACGCCTCGGTCGACGAGGCCAACGCCGAGACCCTCAAAGCCATTTATCTCCTTGAGCAGAGCAAATGGGACGACGGGTCGGAGATTGTGCGCTTCGACCTCAACTCCGAGGGCAGCACCAAAACAGCCTTTTACGACCACATCGGCCAGTCGGTAAGCGACGTCAAGAAGGTGTGGCTGCGGAAGAAGCTGTCGGGGGAGGCCCAACCCCCCGAGAAGGTTTCGTCCGATCAGATGATCGATAAGGTCAGCAGCACCTCGGCGGCAATCGGGTACGTACCGGCGGACGCGGTGACGGATGCCGTCAAGGTCATCGCCACCATTGAGTAGCCCCTCCGCCCGCCCATACGCTTTTTTGACGCAGCAGAGTCTTTCAGGTTATGATCGACCGATTGAGCGAATCCCTTCGGGCCAAGTTAATTGTTGGGTTTGCCGTTCCGTTCGTCGTTCTGGTGTTGTTCGTATCGATCTACTATCCGCTCAATCAGCGGTCGGATAGTCTGGATGCGGCCCGCAATCAGGTCAACGAGCTCAGCGAGATGATCGCCCTGTCGGTCGGCACCGGCCTGGCCGACTCGAACTACGACCTGGTCAAGAAGACCTTCGACTGGGCCACCAACGACTCGAAGGTGCGGTACGTCGCGATTCTCGACAAGGACGACGCGATCCTGTTCGACCACAACCCCGACGAGCTCCAGGTCGATACGGGGGCGCTGCTTCAGGCCGGCTCGACGGTCCGTCAGGGGGGGCTGCTGCGCACCTCCCACCCGATCGAGTACGACGGGGAGCGGTACGGGAACGTGGTGCTGGCGTACTCCCTGGAGGAGGCCATGTCGGAGATCTGGTCGGAGACGATGCTGACGGTCTTCATCAATCTCCTGATTCTGGGCATGGGCATCGGGGCCGTCCTCTGGCTGTCCGGTCGCATCGCCGGCCGCATTCGGCGCGTCCGGGACGGGGCCCAGGCCGTCAGCGACGGAAACCTGGACGTGGAGGTCCCGGTCCGGGCCGACGACGAGATTGGGGAGCTGGCCGGCGGATTCAACGAGATGATCCGCGACATCCGCACCACCCAGGAGGCGCTCGAAGACGAGAAGGCCTCCGTCGAGCGCCGCGTGGAGGAGGCCGTCCGGGAGTCCGAACAGCAGAAGGAGCGCCTGCAGGAGAGCGTCGACACGATGCTGGAGGCGATCGGCCGCTTTGCCGACGGGGACCTGACGGTTCGCCTCCCGACCGGCCGGGACGGGGCGATCGGGCGCCTCTTTGAGGGCTTCAACGAGGCGGTCGCCGGCCTTCGCTCCATCGTCGAGCGGGTCCGGGAGGCGGCCGGCTCGACCGCCTCGGCGACCGAGCAGATCAGTGCCTCCTCCGAGCAGATGGCCGCCAGCGCCGAGGAGCAGTCCGCCCAGGCCGAGGAGGTGGCCGCCGCCGTCGAGCAGCTGAACCAGACGATCAACGGAAACGCCCGTAGCGTGCAGAAGACCGCGGAGGTTGCCCAGGCCGGTGGCGAGACCGCCCGTCAGGGGGGAGAGACGGTCCGCGAGGCCACCAGCCAGATGGAAGGCATCGCGTCCGCCATCGAGAACACAACCGAGACCATCGAGCGGCTCGGCACCTACGGGGACGAGATTGGCCAGGTGGTCGATCGCATCGACGAGATTGCCGATCAGACCAACCTCTTGGCCCTCAACGCGGCGATCGAGGCCGCCCGGGCCGGGGAAGAAGGCAAGGGCTTTGCCGTCGTCGCCGAGGAGGTGCGGGAGCTGGCGGAGGAGGCCGACGCGGCGACCGACGAGATCGCAGGCATGATGGACGAGGTGCGTGAGGAGATCGACGGCGCGGTCGGCACCGCGCGCCAGAGCAGCCAGCGGGCGGAGAAGGGGCTTGAGTTGGCCGGGGAGGCCGGAGCGGCCATCGAAGAGATTGTGACGGCCATTTCGGAGGTCGAGGAGCGGGCCGAGGAGATTGCGGCGGCCTCCGAGCAGCAGTCCACCACCAGCGAGGAGATCGCCCGAAGCGTCCAGTCGATCTCGACGGCGGCGCAGGAGTCGGCCGCAGGGGTCACCCAGGTGTCCGACACCGCCGGCCGGCTGGAGCGGCTCAGTACCGAGCTGGAGGAGACGGTCCAACAGTTCAACATCGAGCGTCCGGACGGCGAGGGGCGGACCCCGACGACGCAGCCGGCCGGGCAGCCGCCCTCTGCCACTGACGTTAGTGGGGACGGGTCGGCACTGGACGAGCACAGCTTTGGGGACGGCTCGCCGTCCGGCTCCTCCTCAGCGTGAGGGGGGATCAGCGGGCCCAATCGGGCCGCGGGCAAGGGCATCCCCGTGCGGCGCCAGCGGAGCAAATCAGGCTTCGGGCGACGAAGTGGAGCACGCCCCCGAATCGTCGGCCCGTTTTGATCGGCCCGTTTTGATGAGGCCAACCTATGCATCTCCGCCCCTGGCCGGGCGTTCGCCCTCCCCCGGCCCATCGAGCCGCGTGCGCAGCGCCGGCAGGGCGTCGGGATGGTGCTCGCGGATGTAGGCCACGAGCCGCTCGCGGATCTCGCAGCGCAGGCTCCACAGCGTGGACGCGTCCTTGGCGCTTGCGGTGGCCCGCAGCGTGACGGTGCGCTCGGAGGCGTCGGTCATCTGCAGCCCCACCACGTCCCCGTCCCAGTGCGTCGACGCCTCCACGATGCGCTGGAGCTCCTCGCGCAGCTCCTCGACCGGCACCGTGTAGTCGAGGTACAAAAAAACCGTCCCGATGAGGTCCGCCGAGGTGCGAGTCCAATTCTGAAAGGGCTGCTCCAAAAAGTGCGTGATGGGCAGCACAATGCGCCGCCGGTCCCACACACGCACCACGACGTAGGTCAGCGTGATTTCTTCGATCCACCCAAACTCGCCCTCCACGATGACCACGTCCTCGACCCGGATGGGCTGGGTGAGGGCAATCTGGATGCCGGCAATGAGGTCGCCGAGCGTGCGCTGGGCCGCAACGCCGACGACGATGCCCACGATGCCCGCCGACGCCAGGATGCCAGTGCCCAGTTCCCGGAGGGGATCGTACTGCATGAGCACGATGCCGCCCGCAATGGCCACGATGGCCGTCGCGGCGATCCGGCGGAGGATGCGCGTCTGCGTGATGATCTTGCGGGCCTCCAGGTTGTCCGGCACGTCCGTTGTGTACCGCTCCGAGACCGCCTCCTCCACGGCGTACAGCACTGCGATTAACGCCCAGGCCACCCCCACGACGAACAGGCCCTGCAGCCCGTTGTCGAGCACCGCCTGGGCCGTGTCGGAGAAGGACGCGCGGACGGCAGGAAGCGCCAGGTAGACGCACGCCACGGGCGCCAGCATGCGAAGCGGCCCGCGGGTCCGTCGGAGGAGCGCCCCGCGCAGGGGAAGCGCCCCCTCCAGCCCCCGCGTGAGGGCCCGGAGGCCGCGGTGCACCGCGCCGTAGACGAGCAGCCCCAGCACGGCGGCCCCCGCAAGGATCAGCAGGGCGTCGAGACCGGTGCGGCGCAACACATTCAGCGCCTCCGTAAGCAACGCATCCATTCGACTCGGGCCTGTGGCATTCCAGCGTGCACGACGCGCCCCAGTGTCCCCGCCCTACCCGGTCAGCTCCGCGGCCTCGTCGAACTCCACCCCCACGAGCGTCGACACGCCCTGCTCCTCCATCGTCACCCCGTACATGCGGTCCGAGAGGTCCATCGTGCGCTGGTTGTGGGTCACGAGCACGAACTGGGTGTCGTCCTCGAAGCGACGGACGAGGTTCATGAACCGCTCCACGTTGGCGTCGTCGAGCGGCGCGTCCACCTCGTCGAGGACGCAGAAGGGACTCGGCTTTACCAGGTAGATGGAGAAGAGCAGCGCGGTGGCCGTGAGGGCCTTCTCGCCGCTGGACAGCTGGTCGAGCGTAACGGGCCGCTTGCCCCGCGGCTTGGCCACGATCTCGATCGCCGAGTCGATGGGGTCGTCCGGGTCCTCAAGCTGCAACTCCGCGGAAGCCCCCTCCCCGAACAGCTCGGTAAAGATGGTGCCGAAGCTCTCCTTGATCTCGTCAAAGGTCTCCATGAAGCGCTCCGAGGCCTTCGTGTTGATCTCCTGGATGGTGTCGAGGAGCGTGTCCTCCGCCTCCTCCAGGTCCGTCTTCTGCTCCCGCAGAAAGTCGAGGCGCTCCTTTTCTTCCTCGTACTCCTCAAGCGCGAGGGGATTCACGTCGCCCAGGGCGTTGATCGTGCCGCGCAGGCTCTTGACCTCGGACTGCGCCTCGCTCTCGTCGAACGTCTCGGGCACCGACACCGGGTCGTCCGCCAGGTCCCGGTCGAAGTCCGCCGCCATGCTGTCGAGCAGGTCCTGGGTGCGGGTCTCCACCTTCGTCAGGGCCACGGCCGCCTCGTTTTTCTGCTCCAGGGCCGTCTCGCGCTCCTGCCGGATCGACCGAAGGCGAGACTCCACGTCCTCGATCTCTGCCTTCGTCTCCTGGAGGGCCGCTTCGGCCGCCTCCACGGACTCGTCCCGGTCCTCGCGCTCCTCGCGGAGGGCCTCGATCTGTTCGTCCAGGGCCGCCTGCTCGTCGAGGGCCGCCTCGATGGTGGCCTCTAGATCCTCAAGGGCGGCCGTGCGCTCGCCGGTCTGTCGGTCGATCTCGTCGATCTGGTCGCGGGTCCGTTCCAGGTCCTGCTCCAGGTTGTCCACCCGGTTCCGGGCCTCCACGGCCGCCACCTGTGCCTCGCTGAAGGCGTCGACGGCCGCCCGCTCGCGCTCCTCCGCCTCGGCGAGGGCCTCCTCCCCCTCCGCGCGCTCCTGGCGCCGGCGCTGCATCTCTTCCTCGGCAGCCTCCACCGCCTCCCGCAGCTCGTGGACGCGGTCCTCGTGCTCGGTGAGCTCCTCTTCAATCTCGTCGAGGCGCTCCTGCAGCTCGGCGCGCCGCTCCTCGGTCGACGTTCGCTCGTAGCGGAGCCGCTCCAGGCGCTGCTCGGCGTCGGCGAGGGTCGCCTCGGCCTCCTGCACCGCAGACTCGTGGCCCGCGAGGTCGATCTCGTTGAGGGCGGCCTCCGCCTCCGCCACGTCTTCGTCCTGCTCCTCGCAGGCCGCTTGCAGGTCGCCCAGTTGCTCGCGGGCGCGGGCCAACTGCTCGCGGCGCCCAAGGCGACTCGCGGCCGGCGACACGTCCTCCTGCCGGCTCCCCCCGCGAAGGACACCGGTCGAGTCGACCCACTCGCCCGTGCGGGCAAACACCCGCACCGACCGGGCCGCGTCCTGCGTCTGTTCGGCGAGGGCCTCCGCCTCGTCGAGGGTGTCGACGAGGAAGCAATCACGCAGCAGCATGTCGGCCAACGGCGCGTACGCCGGGCCCGTCGTGCGCACGGCATCTCGGAGGGGCACCGCGCCCTCGGGCGCCGACGGGGACGGCGGCGCGTCGGGAAGGCGGTCGAGCACGAGGAACGAGGTCTGCCCCTTCTCGGCCTCCCGCAGCCGGGCCACGGCGGCCCGCGCCTCCTCCACGGTGGGCACAACCACGCAGGACGCGAGGGCGCCCAGGGCCGCGTCGAGCGCCACGCGGACGTCGTCGTCGCACCCGAGCACGTCGGCCACGGTGTAGAGGTCGTCGAACAGCGCCTCGGCGGCCAGGAACTGCACGGCGTCCGAAACCTCGTCGTAGCTGCCGACGAGGCCCTCGAGGAGTTCGACCTCCGCCTCGGCGGCGTCCCGGCGGCGTTTCAGCTCCCGAAGCTCGTCCTGCGCCGCTTCCAGGGCGGCCCGCCGCTCGTCCCGCTCCGTGGCGGCCTCCGCTCGGGCCGAGCGGGCCTCGTCGAGCGCCTCCTGGGCGGCGGCGCGGTTCGCCTCCGCCTCCTCGAGGCGCGCGTCAAGCCCGTCGATGGTCTCCGCCAGGTCGTCGTACTGGGTGCGGGCACGCGTTCGCTCGTCCTCCAGAAGCTCCTGCCGGTTTGTGCGCTGGTCGAGCGCCCGGCGCTGCTCGGCGTGCTCGGCCTCCGCCGCCTCGGCGGCCTCGCGGCGCTCCCGAACGTCTTCACGGCGGTCGGTTGCGGCCGCCTTCGCCGCGTCCCGCTCCTCGCGGGCATCGCCCAGGGCGGCCTCGGCGTCGTCGAGGGCGGGACGGGCCTGCTCCAGGGCGCTCTCCAGGCGCTCCACCTCGTCGGTCAGAGCCCTACGCCGCTCGCGGGCCTCCTCCTGGGCCTGTTGCGCCTCGTCGCGGTCGCTGCGGGCCCGGGTGAGACGCTCCCGCTGCAGCCGCTGCTCCGCCTCCACCTCGCGGACGCGCGCCCGGTGCTCCTGGAGCGCCTCCCGACGCTCCTGGAGGGTGGCCTCCCGAGTCGCGAGCGTCTCCCGCAGCTCCTGAAGGCGGGCCTCGGTCGCCTCCTCGTCCTCGGCCCGCGCCGCGGCCCGCTCGGCGTGCTCCGTCTCCTTCCGCTGGAGCGCGTCCCGGCGCTCCGTGAGCCGGTTGAACTCCACCTGCGCGAGCAGCAGCTCCAGGCGCCGCAGCTCCGCCTCCGCCTCCTGGTGCCGCTGCGCCGTCTCGGCCTGCCGCTCCAGGCGCTCCACCTGTGTGCTCACCTCGTCGGTCAGGTCGCGGATGCGCTCCAGGTCCGACTGCGTGCCCTCGAGCTTGCGGAGGGCCTGGCGCCGGCGCATCTTGTAGCGTGTGATGCCGGCCGCCTCCTCGAACATGCGCCGGCGGTCCTCGGTGGAGCCGGACACCAGTTCGTCGACCATCTTCAGCTCGATCACCGAGTAGGCGTCCGCCGCCATTCCGGTGTCCATGAACAGGTCGGTGATGTCCTTGAGGCGGCACGTGGTCCCGTTCATCAGGTACTCGGACGTGCCGTCGCGGAAGAGACGGCGGCCGATCGTGACCTCGGCGTACTCCGTGGGCAGCACCCCGTCGGTGTTTTCGATCGTCAGCTCCACCTCCGCCATGCCGAGCGGGCGCCGGTCGGCCGTGCCGTTAAAGATGAGGTTTTCCATCTTCTCCGACCGGAGCACGGTGGGGCGCTGCTCGCCGATGACCCAGCGGATGGCGTCGACGATGTTCGACTTGCCGCACCCGTTCGGCCCGACGATGGTGGTCACGCCGGGGTCGAACGTAAGCGTGGTCTCATCCGCAAAGCTTTTGAAGCCCTGCAGTTCGAGTTTGCTGAGGTACATGTGCCCGGGAGGTCGTCGTCAAAAAAACAAACATCAACCGCACGGCGGGGCAACGCCTTCGGCGCATGCCACCGCGGGACAACGGGGAGCTGTGGGGAGACTGATTCAAGAAAAGAGGCCAACTGCCGTTTTGCAAACGACCCGCTCGCCCGAAACGCCACTCCTAGCAGCGGTTGAGGCCCGATTGGGGCCCGAACCGGCCAACACTTCTGTTATTGAGGCCGCTCGAAGCGCTCCCCCAGCGGCGCGTCTCTGCGAGGCCCCACCTGCACTAGAGGCCGAGGCGCAGCATCAGCGACCACGCCCGCGTCTTCCCCTCCGCGGGAAAGGACGCGTCGGGAAACGGCTGGTCCGTCACGTCGCGCGCCGCGTCCCGCAGCCCCCACACCCGGCGTACGGTCAGGTTGAGCCGCTGCCCCCCAATCGGGAAAGCCGCCCCCACGCCCGCCACGGCCCCGGCGTCGAGGCGGCGGTAGAACGACCGGCCCGTGTCGAAGGGCAGGTTCACGTCGCCCCCCGGCGTCTGCCGCTCAAAGAGCTTGACGGCCCCGAACCCACCGGCCTCCCCATGCACCACGACCGACTGGACGGACGGCGCCTCCAGGTGCAGGAGAAGGGGCAGTTTGAGGTACCCGGCGCCGTAGTCGATGGCCCCGCCCTCCTCACGATCGACCCGGGTGCCCTTCTGGCTAATCAGAAGTTCGGCCTGTGCCGAGACGGGGCCGTACACGGGCTGGCGCACCACGCCCCCGCCGACCGCGGCGAAGTAGCTGCCCAGGTCGGAGACTGGGGACTGCAGCGTCACACGGTTGACACCGATCGTGAACCCGTACTGACGGGTGTCCTGGGCCTGACCCGCAGTGGCCCCCCCGAGCAGCCCCATGAGAACCAACGCGCACACAACAAAACGCATGCAAGGATCGGCCCGAAGCGGCCTGACTCGTACCAAAGAACGCGAACCGCCCCTCCAAACCGGCCGCCCGCCCGACGGATCCCCGCCCCTCTGCGCCACGCCGGTCTCTTGTCGTCCCGCTCCGTCCCCCACACGCGACGGCCCGCCCTCCGATAATCCGACCGTTTTTCAACGTGGCCCCGCTCCGGCCTGGGTACATTTAGGGCCTGGTCAGAGACGTGCGCGCCAGGGCGGAGGCGCCGCCCCCCGCGCCGGGCACCGCAGTCGTGGCGCTACGACGGCCCCGAACGCCGCTTCGAACAAATTCGTGACGACATGTAATTCCGGCGCCCGCCCCGAACGTCCGCCCCCGGATCGAAGTTGAGAAGGGGCCGGCGGAAGACGGGCCGCCGATTGCCCCGACACACATGCTCCCCCATCCTCTCCCCTCTCTTCTCTCACCCTCGAGACGCCAAGGATGCCCGACGTAGACCCGACGCCCGACCTCGACCTGGCGGCCATCGACGCCGAGCCGGCCGCGGCGGAGGCGGCCGAGCAGCTTCGCGCCGCGCTCCGGCACCACAACTACCGCTACTACGTCCTCGACGCCCCGGTCGTCTCCGACGCCGAGTACGACCGGCTCTTCCGGCAGCTTCAGGCCCTCGAGGCCGAGTACCCCGGGCTGCAAACGCCCGACTCCCCCACCCATCAGGTGGGCGGCCCGGTGCGCGACGAGCTGGGCACGGTGACTCACCCCGCGCCCATGCTCAGCCTGAAGGCCGTCTACGAGGAAGACGAGGTGCGCAACTTCGCCGAGACGTGCCGCGAAGAGCTGGGGCGCGACGCCGTCACGTATACCGCCGAGCCCAAGTTTGACGGGCTGGCCGTGGAGCTGATCTACGAGGACGGGCGCCTCGTGCAGGGCGCCACCCGCGGGGACGGCGAGACGGGCGAGGAGATTACGGCCAACGTGAAGACCATCAAGGGCGTCCCCCTCCGCCTCCGCGACGACGCCCGGCCCGTGCCCGACCGCCTCGTGGTGCGGGGCGAGGCGTACATGCGCAAGGACGAGTTCAACGCGTTCAACCGGCGGCGCGAGGAGGCGGGCAAGAAGGTGTTCGCCAACCCGCGCAACGCCGCCGCCGGCTCGCTCCGGCAGCTCGACTCCAATATCACCGCACGGCGCCCCCTCCGCATCTACTTCTACGAGATTGCCCCCGTCGACGGGCGCGACTTTGCGACGCACGCCGCGGTGCTGGAGGCCCTGCCGGAGTGGGGCCTGCGCGTCTGCGAGGACCACATCCGCCGCTGCGACGGGATCGACGCGGCGCTGGACCACCACGCCGCCCTCGTGGACCGGCGCGACGACCTGCCCTACGAGATCGACGGGCTCGTCATCAAGGTGAACGACTTCGACGGGCACGAGACGCTCGGCGTGCGCGACCGGGACCCGCGCTGGGCGGCGGCCTACAAGTTTCCGCCGCGCCGCGCCACCACCACGATCGAGGACCTCTTCGTGCAGGTGGGCCGCACGGGCCGCATCACGCCCGTGGCCGTGCTGGCGCCCGTGGAGGTCGGCGGCGTGGAGGTCACCCGCGCCTCCCTCCACAACCAGAACGAAATCGACCGCAAGAACATCCGCATCGGCGACACGGCGCTCATCGAGCGGGCCGGCGACGTGATCCCGCAGGTGGTGACAGTGATTGAGGACGAGCGCGACGGCACCGAAACCCCCTACCACATTCCCGACACGTGCCCCGTCTGCGGCGCCGAGGTGGTGCTCAGCGACGACAAGAAGCAGGCCTTCTGTACGGGCGGCATGACGTGCCCCGCCCAGTTCCGCGAGCGGCTGAAACACTACGCCTCCCGCACGGCGACCGACATCGAAGGCCTGGGCGACAAGCGCGCCGAGCAGCTCATCGACGCGGGGCTGATCGAGGACATCTCGGACCTCTACGAGCTGGAGAAGGACGACCTCCTGCAGCTGGAGCGGTACGCCGACAAGTCGGCCCAGAACCTGCTCGACGAGATTGCGGCGAGCTTGGAGCAGGACCTCGACCGCTTCCTGTACGCCCTCGGCATCCCACTGGTCGGCTCGGCCACGGCCCGCCTCCTCGCGCAGCACTTCGCGTCGCTGGATGAGGTCATGGCGGCCGACGAGGATGCCCTCACGGCGATTGACGACATCGGCCCGGAGGTGGCCCACAGCATCGTCACCTTCTTCGCGGACGACGACAACCGGCGGGTGATCGACGACATCCGGGATGCGGGCCTGACGCTCACGAATCCGTACGCGGCGGACGAGGCGCCGCTGGCGGGGCTTACGTTCGTCTTTACCGGCAGCCTCGACGACTGGACGCGCAGCGCGGTGCAGCGGTTCGTGGAGCAGCACGGCGCGAACGCCACCTCCAGCGTCAGCGGCAACACCGACTACGTCGTGGCCGGGCCGGGGGCGGGCAGCAAGCGGGACGAGGCGGAAGAACGGGACATCCCTGTGCTCGACGAGGACGCTTTTCACGAACTGCTCCGGGAGCGAGGACTCGACGCGTAGCCGTCCCCCAAACCGGGGGGTCCCGCCCCGCACTGGAGGGAATGCTCCGGGCACCCCCCTACGGGATCGGTCGGAAGGCCCCGCACACGAGGAGGCCCCGAACGACTCGGGCCCGCCCCTCCCGGGCCCGGCATGCCGCCCCCCGCCGCATCGAAGGCATGTCCCCGGCCGACGTCCGTGCAGATGCCCCGGACGCAGGGGGGTGAGCCCGCGTCGGGACGGCGGGAGAGCGCTATCCCGGGTCCACGGGCAGGGTGTCGAGCGGGCTCGTCACGGCCGCGCCGCTCTGCTCCAGAACGTGGACGTACTGCATGGTGGTGCGCAGTTGCTCGTGGCCCAGCAGCTTCTGAATGGTGCGCACGTCGGTGCCGTCCTGCAACAAATGGGTTGCAAATGAATGGCGTAGCGTGTGACAGGTGGCGCGCGTCTCGATCTCGGTCGCGTCGGCGGCCTTCTTGACGGCCCGCTGCACGGCGGAGTCCGAACGGTGGTGGCGGCGGACGGCCCCGCTGCGTGGGTCTTCCGAGAGCGTCGTAGAGGGAAACACGTACTGCCACCGCCACTCGGTAGCGGCGTTCGGGGATTTTTCCGCGAGGGCGTCCGGCAGGTAGACGCCGCCCACCCCGTCGGCACAGTCCGTCTCGTGCTGGGCCTTCACCGGTTTCAGGTGGCGCCGGAGGGGATCGTGAAGGCGATCGGGGAGCACGGTCGTTCGGTCCGTGCCGCCCTTGCCGTCCCGCACGTGTGGGCGCCCGTGGTGGAAGTCGAGCTCTTTGACCCGGAGGCGCAGGGCCTCCGAGAGGCGGAGTCCGCTTCCGTACAGCAGAGGGGCAACCAGGCGATTCGGGCCGGCGGAGAGGGCCGCAAAGAGCCGCTGCACCTCGCCGCGAGAAAGGACCGTGGGGAGGCGTTTGGGGCGGTCGGCGCGGTCGAGCGGGCCGATGTCGTCAAGGTCCTCGCCCAGCACCTGTTCGTAGAGGAAGACGAGGGCGCGGTCTACAACCACTTCCTCCCTCACGTCCGTTCGGGCAGGGCGTTGAGGGCCTGGTTCTGGGTAGACGCGGCCACGTTGCGGTCCGACGCCAGGTGGTTCAGGAACGCGCGAATGTCGTCCTCGTCGAGGCGCCGGGGTGGGTGGTGTCGTGGACCCGGACGCAGCGGGTCACCCACCGCACGTACACCTTCTCGGTGTGGTCGCTGTACTGGCGGCGCTGGCAGACCCGCCGCACCTGATCGAGGAGCTTGGGGGATTGGTCCTTGGAGCCGGGCATGGCACGAAGAGGGAGGGGGACGCGGAGCCTGTGGCTTGAAAATAAGGTCGCCAGTATTGAATATATCAAGGGTTTGATATATTCCGCGCGCCTCACCGGGTTGGCATATGCACAGCGCGTCTTGGGCAAGCGGTTGGTGTCCCCGAGCTTGCGATGCGGGAGTCCATTTGCATAGCTAGCATGAGCCAGTGAATTGGTGGTCCATAGTTGTTACATCCAGTGTAGTAGCTGCTGCAGTCTCGGGCCTTTTCAATCTGGCATCTCGACTTCTAGAAAATCGCCTATCTCGCAAGCGTGAGAGGAAACAGCAATTATGGCGACAGAAGCAAGAAGATATTCGAGATCTGGAGTACAACGCCGGTTATTTGACGGAATATCTTGCAGGGTATCAGTCAGTCGACGCTGACTCTAAAAATCTCTGGGAGGCTCTTGAGGAGATTCGTGACTTGAAATACCGCTTGAGAAAGTATCCTAGAATCCTTCAAGCAATCCGCGACTTTCGGAATACAGCGGGCTTTAGACTTCATGAGGGAAAAGAGTATTTATCGGTGTAGCAAAAGGAGGAATCCGTAGAAGAACTTGAAGACCGGTACGAAAATTTAGTCCAAGTCTGTAAGGATGAACTCAGGAAGGATGAGGTTTAGCTGTTCCTTACCACTGCTACGCATAACCCGTCATTGCAACTGACGACGGGCAAGTGCCAAACGCAACCTGTAGTGCCTCTCTCGCTTCATTCGTAAGTTAACCCAGCCCGTCGCAGTTGAATTCTACCGTCATGCGGCGTTGTGCAACTGTTTTTGTTCGTCTCAGCTCATATAACATCCGTCCCGAGCAGAACCAGTACACTCACATGGCCGACAAGTCTCTCGACCAACGGATCGTCCGAACGCCTGACATCTGTGGCGGGAAGCCGCGGATTGCGGGCCATCGGATTACGGTTCAGAACATCACCATTTGGCACGATCGGCTCGGCTGGGACGCCGACGAAATCGCGTCCGAGTGCGACCTGGAACTGGCGGATATCTACGCGGCCCTTGCCTACTACTTCGCCCACCGCGAAGAGATTGACCAGTCGATTCGTGAGGGCAAAGCTTTCGTCGAAGAGATGCGGCGCAAGACACCGTCGAAGCTTGAGGAGAAGCTTCAGGGGAAGACGTAATTTGCACCGCAAGGTCGATCGATCGGAGAAATGATTCGGGGCCTCACGTCAATCGCGGAGGAGATGGAGGCGGCAGACATGCAAGGTCACGTCGAGTTTTTGTAGTCAGCAACTGCTTTTCGCCTCATACCCCGGTTGCTACACCTGCACCCGGGCTGTTGCCGTTTCCGTGCGTTGTCGGGAGTGGGGTTTGCCTTTGCCGAGTGGAAGTCACGACGCAATCGGATGGAATTATTGCCGAACGAAGTGGTCCAACCGGCATAAATTGGAAATTGGGGCAAGCCTTTTCCCGTGCCCGGGTCAGGTGAGGTTGGTTGTTACAGCGACCGAACGCCCACCGGCTCAAAGCCCGCGATGCGCGTTCGGATTCCTCATGCCCGCTGTGGTTTTCCTTCCATCGTCGGGATCGGTGCGGCCGCCAACGAATAGCAGCTCCGGAACGGCCCCGACGGCGGGTCCCTGCAGGCGCGGGACGGGGCTCTACGTCGCCGCGGTTGGGACTGCGGCCGCCCCCCTCCGCCCCTTCCCCATTCCTTGAGTGCACCCGTACAATGATTGGCTGGACGTGGATGACCGGCAGTGATTCCTCCCTCCCGATGATCCTGCTCACAGGGATCGGCATCTACGCGGCGTTGCTCGTCCTGACGCGCCTGACGGGGCTACGGAGCTTCTCGAAGATGTCGAGCTTCGACTTCGCGATCACCGTGGCCATCGGCTCCGTCGTGGCCGCCACGCTGCTCGCGGAGCGGCCGTCGCTGTTGGTCGGGGCCGCCGGCCTCGCCGTGCTCTACGGCATGCAGTGGATCGTCTCGCCCCTCCGCCGGGCCGCCGCTCCGGTCGAAGCTGCGCCAGCACGGCATCGCCCACCCGGTACAGGTGCTGGCCGTGGTGCTCGAGACAACGGGCGATGTCTCCGTCCTCCCCCGGTCCGCATGGGCCTTCGAGGACGTTCGGGGGGCCGAGCGCCTGCCCCCCCTTTGATCGATGCGGCGCCGACGGGCTGACGTCCCTTCTTCGTCCCTCAGGACCGCTTCCGTCCCCGGACGGCTCCCCGTCGGAAAGCGGCGATCGGGGCAGCGTCACTCCGCCGGTCGCTCCAGGCCGGGCTGTTCGAGGCGGAGCTGGGCCGAGAGGCGGTACGAGTAGCCCAGGTCGTCCGCCACAAGCCCCGCAAAGTCGCCAAAGCTGAAGTCGACCGACACCTGCTCCAGGTCGAGCCCCGCCCCCACGGACGGCGTGAGGTCCACCCCGACGGGGGTGCCCACCTGGAGGCGCTGCACACCGCCCCGCAGCTCCACCACGCCGGCGTAGCGGAAGGCCATCCCCAGCCGCGGCCGGAACGACACGTCGCCGACGTTGGGCACGAAGGCCCGCCGCCCGTCCACCGCCACGTCCACGTCGAGCCCCACGGTGAGCGTGTGCCCGTCGCCCACCGGCCACACGGCCCCGGAGCCGAGGCGCGCCACCGGCAGCACGAGCGCCGTGCCCCCCTGCGGGATGCGCTGGTCGAAGACGGCCTGGTAGCGCGCCGCGTTGTTCTCAATGAGGGTGCCGTCCTCGTTTAGGCAGGCGTCGAAGGGCTGTTCGTCGATCGGGTTGATGCAGTTGACCTCGAAAGCCGAGGGGTTGACGCTCCAGCTCTGCAGCATGGTCGTCACGTCGCGGACCACGACCCCGAGCCGGTACGGCCCCGCCCGGTAACGCGCCGCCACGTCCATGCTGTAGCCCCAGGCGTTCGCGAAGTCGCCGATCGAGCGGTGGATGCCCTTGAAGTTGACGCCGACGGAGAGGCGCTCGCCCACCGCCCGGCTGTAGCTCACAAAGAGGGCCCAGTCGGCCGCGGAGAAGCGCGTGATGCGGCTCTCGTAGTCGGGCAGCGGCTGGCCGCGGTCCGGGTTCCAGGCCGCGAGCGTATTCACGATGTCGTTCACCCCGCTCCGGAAGACCGACACGCCGACGGTGGAGCGCGCCGTCACCGGCATCGCGACGCCGCCGTAGTCGAACGACACGGCCCCCGCGAAGCGCTCCACGTGCATGTACCCGATCTCCGGGTAGGACAGGCCGTGCAGGCCCGCCGGGTTCCAGTAGCCCGCGCTCACCTCGTCCGCCAGGCCCACGTACGCGCCCCCCATCCCAAGGGCCCGCGCGTCCACCCCCCCGGCCAGAAACTCGGCCCCGTACTTGGCGAGGCGCTGCCCGTGGGCGGGCCCCGCCCCGAGGGCCGCGAGCAGCAACAGGCCCAGCACCAATCGCCCGAGGCGCCGAACAGGCATGACGAAGCGCGTGGGTGTGCGGGAGAGCAGACGAAACGCCGCGACTAGGCCTCGTCCCGTCGCAGCCGGGCCGCAAACGCCCCGTCCATCCGGTGGCGGTGCGGAAGGGTCGCGAGGAAGCCCGCATCCGAAACCATCTCGTCCGGCACGTGGCCGTCGGCGGACTCGACCGTGAACCCGTCGTGGCGGGCCAGGAAGGCCTCGACGCGCCGCTCGTTTTCTTCGGGCTCGGTGGTGCAGGTGCTATAGACCAGGAGCCCGCCCGGCCGCACGAGCTGGGCCGCCGCGTCGAGGAGCTCGTCCTGCAGCTCCGCCATCTCCTCCAGGTCCTCCATCGACCGCCGCCACCGCAGGCCGGCCCGCTTCGCAAGCACGCCCATTCCCGTGCACGGCACGTCCAGCAGCACCCGGTCGCCCTGCGGGGGCTTCGGCCCGGCGGCCCAGGCGCGCAGGTCGGCCGTCTCCACCTCCACCATCTCGGACGCGGCCTGTGCCTCCGCCGCCGTCGCGACCCGCTCCAGGCGCTGTTCGTCGCGGTCGACCGCGTAGATCGTCCCGGTCCCCTCCATGCGGGCCGCCGCGTGCATCGCCTTGCCGCCCGGCGCCGCGCAGCCGTCGATCAGGGTCTCCCCGGGCTGCGGGTCGAGCAGCCGCACCACGAGGCCGGCGCTCTCGTCCTGCACCGCCACGTGCCCGTCGTCGAGCAGGTCGCCCGCGATGAGGGCCTGAAGGCGCTTCAGGCGCAGGTACCGGTCGAGGTACGGCGAGTCGACGTGTACCACGTCGTGCTCGTCGAGCCACGCCGCCACGTCGGCCTCGCTCGTGCGCAGCGGGTTGATGCGCACGCTGTACATGGGCCGCCGGTTGTTGGCGCGGAGGAGCTCGGTCGTCTCGTCGAGCCCGAAGCGGCCCAGCCAGCGCTGCACCATCCAGGTGGGGTGGGAGTAGCGAAGGGCGAGGTCGTTCGCGTCGTCGCCCGTGTCGGGCGTGGGGATGTGCTCGCGGTCGCGGTCGATGGTGCGGAGCACGCCGTTGACGAGGTTGCCCGCGCCGGGCCGGAGCGCCTGCTTGGCGAGCTCCACGTACTCGTCGACGGCCGCGTGGGTCGGGGTGGACTGGAACAGCAGCTCGTAGAGGCCGAGCCGCAGGATCTCCTGGAGCCGGTGCTCCATCGAGTCGTAGTCCCCGTGGTACGCCTCGCCCAGCACAAAGTCGAGCCACCGGCGCTGCCGCGTGACCCCCGCCACCAGTTCGCGGGCCTGCCGGCGGGTGCGGGCGTCGGCGTCCTCAATCGTCAGCTTGTCGACGAAGGCGTCGTCCTTGCGCACCCGCTCGAGGTGGTCGAGGGCGTGAACGCGGGCGGGCGAGACGGTATCGATCGTGACGTCCATAGACAGTCGGGGGTCTGAAGGCGAGTGAAGAAGGGAAGGGCTCTAACGCACGACCTCGTCGGCCGTTTTCCGGGGCGCCAGCCGTCGCCCCGCAGGTTCGCGGCACGCTCCGTACCCGCGTCCAGGGACGCGTCGTGGATGGCGCTGCTGCCGCGCAGTGCCACCGGGGTCCATGAACATCAGAAACAGCCGCACGTCCCCCCTCCCTCCTTTCCGATGTGCGACTGGACGGAGCCCCACGACAAAATGCTCGAGGCGTGCAAAAGCCGGCGTCCATCCCCGCAAGCCGTCCGGCCCGGCGCAAACGTCACACGCCTGGAAAACGGAACGAGACGCCCCCCGCGTGCTGAACCCCGACCGATCGCAGCGGTACCGCTAAACGTCTCGGGACCCCGCTCCGGACGGACTTTGCACCCATCGACGGCCTCCGGGCACCGGCCGGCACAGCGGCGATTGGGGCCGGCCCTGCGGGCGCCCGATGCTCCTTGTCTCCTGCGCCTCTGCCGATGCGTCACCTCCGCCGCAAATTGACGCTGCGCGCCCACGACGAGCAGATCGTGCTCGTGAAGCGCAAGCAGGAACGCATCGAGCACGTCTGGATGAAGGCGTTTCTGTGGGCGCTGCACCTGCCTCACCATCCGGACCTGGACGTCGAGGTCGCGGTCGACGACAAGTACAAGCCGGACGTGGTGGCGATGGACCGGCGGCGGGGCCGGCCGCAGTTTTGGGGTGAGGCCGGGGCCGTGGGCCCGGACAAGACCGAGCACCTCGTGACCGCCTATCCCGACACGCACCTCGCCTTCAGCAAGTGGAACCGGTCCCTGGACGCAGTGCGGGACCCTGTCGAGCGCGCCGTCCGCACGACCGACCGCACGGCCCCGATCGACCTCTTCCGGGTTCCCCCGGACGGCGCCGAGCGGTTCGTAGACGCAAAGGGCCGGATTGCCCTCTCGCGCGACGACCTGACATGGGTCCGGGTGGGCCCCGCCGACGGATAGAGGGTGCCCCCATCGCCCGGCGGCTCCCTTTCCCCTTCGAACCTCTGCGAAGGGCGGATGTAGGTTACCTACACATTCCCATCTTTCACCTCCTCCGTCCCTGTCATGCGCCGTCTCGCCCGCCGTGCCGCCCTCCTCCTCGCATTCGGCCTCCTCGCCGGCCCGGCCCTTGCGCAGCCGGCCGAGTACGGCACCACTGAGTTTGCCAACTCGGGCGCCGAGGCGGCGCAGGAGCCGTTCCTGCGCGGCCTCCTGATGCTCCACAGCTTCGAGTACGACGACGCCCGGGCGGCCTTCCAGGAGGCGCAGGCGATCGATCCCGACTTTGCCATGGCGCACTGGGGCGAGGCGATGACGCACAACCATCCGATCTGGATGGAGCAGGACCGCAAGGCGGCGCTCCAGGCCCTCCACGGCCTGGCCCCCACGCCCGACGCGCAACTGGACGCGGCCGCCACCGACCGCGAGGCGGCCTACCTCCGCACGCTGCAAGTGCTCTACGGCGCCGGGGCCGACGAGCCGGCGGACAAAGAGGCCCGCGACGACGCCTACGAGGACGCAATGGCGGACCTCGCCGCACGGTACCCCGACGACCTCGACGCGCAGGCCTTCCACGCCCTGTCCATCCTGGGCACCGCCCACGAGGGGCGCGACGTTGCTACGTACATGCGCGCCGCGTCGATCGTGGAGGAGGTGTTCGACGCGAACCCGCAGCACCCCGGGGCGGCCCACTACCTGATCCACGCCTACGACGACCCGGTGCACGCCCCGCTCGGCCTGCGCCCTGCTCGCGTGTACGCCGACATCGCCCCGGCGGCCCCCCACGCCCTGCACATGCCGTCCCACATCTTCTTCGCCCTCGGGCAGTGGGCCCGCGGCGCCGCGTCGAACGTCGACTCGTACCGGGCGGCCCGGCAGAAGAGCGAGGCGGCAGGCGAGGGGCTGAGTGGCGGCGGCTTTCACGCCCTGCACTGGCTCCACTACGCGCGCCTCCAGCAGGGCCGCCACGCGGACGCCCGATCCGTCCTCGACACGACCCGGACGCACGCCACCGACTCGCGGGTGCAGACCGGCTACGCGGACTACATGCGTTGGTACATGCCGGTCGCCTACGTCGTGGAGACGGAGCACTGGGACCGGTACGACGCCCTCGCCGAAGCGATGGCCGTGGACGCCGCTGCCCTCGACGCGCGGGGCGCCGTTACCGTGCACGCGGGCCGGGGCCTCGCCGCCGCGCAGCAGGGCCCCCTGTCGGCCGCCCGCTCGGCGTTGGAGAAGGCCCGGGCGGCCCTGGGCGAGGACCCGTCGGAGGCACTTCGGATTCAGGTGCTCGAATTGGAAGGGCTGATCGCGCTGAAGGCCGGCGACGACGAACAGGCCCTCTCGCTCCTCAAGGAGGCCACGGCCCTCGAAACGGACCGGCCGCTGAACTTCGGGCCGCCCTTTCCTGCGAAGCCCGCCCCCGAGCTGTACGGCGAGGCGCTCCTTGCGCTCGACCGACCGGCCGACGCCCTCGCGCAGTTCGAGACGACGCTGGAGCGGTATCCGGACCGGGCCCGCTCGCTCTGGGGCACGGCCCGTGCGGCCGCCCAGGCCGATCGGCCGGAGGCGGCTCGGGCAGCCCGGTCGGCCCTCGCCTCGCAGTGGCAGGGCGCCGACGCCTCCGTCCGGCGCCAGCTCCAGTCGCTGACCGGCTCGGCCGAGGCAGAGACGGCGCAGTCCAGGTAGCCGCGTTGCCCGTCCGGGGCGGGGCCCCACCGCCTACGGCCGCCCTTCGTCCCCGAGCTTCCGCTCGATGATCTGCTCGGCGTTGTTGACGCTGCGGAGGCAGAAGCGGGCCTCGAGGCGGGCCCGCGCCTCGTCGCCGAGGTCGGCGTGGTGCCCCTGGCGGTCGAGGCGATCCTGCTGGGCGTGGTAGAGGGCCACCGCCGCCGCCACGGACACGTTGAAACTCTCGGTGAAGCCCGGGAGCGGCACCTCGCACGCCGCGTCCGAGGCCTCGAGCATCGTGTCGGTCACCCCCGCATCCTCGTTGCCGAAGACGAGCGCCGTGGGCTGCGTAAAGTCGAGATCCCGAATCGGCACCGTGTCCGCGTGCAGGTGCATGGCCACGACGCGGTAGCCGGCGTCCTGGAGGTGCGCCGCGCAGGCGGCCGGCCCGTCCCAGTGCCACACGTCGAGCCAGTGCTGCGCCCCCTGGGCCGTGCGTTGGGAGTGCTTGTACCGGTCGTGCTCGCCGCTCACCACGTGCATGTCCTGATGCCCCAGCGCCTCCGCCGAGCGCATGACGGCACTCACATTGCCGGTGTTCACGAGGCCCTCCACCACCGGCACCACGCTGCGCGTCCGGTTGGCCACGACGGTCTGGATGCGGTCCAGCCGCCGCTCCCGCATGTGGGGTCGGAGCAGCCCGACGATGCGTTCCGGCGACAGGCGCACGTCGCCAATCGTAAAGGGATCGGTCTGGACCGGCGGCGTCCCCCCTGCCGCCAGCAGCCGATTCATCTCTTTCTCCGCGTCCACGTCGTGGTGACTCATGAATCCTGGAATGCAACCGGGCGTATTGAGATCGTGTTGACTTGAGATCGTGTTGACGGGTTCTCCCTCCACCCTGCCCGCCAACGTTCTTCGGGCAGGCCACCCTGCGACACACATCCCCTGACTCACTTCCACGCCGCCATGTTGCGCCGCCGTTCGTTCCCCATCGCCCTTTCGCTCGTTTTTTCTCTCCTCCTCGGTGCCGGGCCGGCGCCGGCCCAGTCCGTCACGTCGGTCGTCGACGACATGCAGGCCGCCTACGACCGGCAGCTCGAGACGGTCGACACGTACATCGTGGAGACCAACCTCTACACCGCCTACAACCAGAAGGTCCCCCAGGACGGCCGCCCGACCTACCGGACCCAGACGCAGATGAAAGGCAGCGGGACCTCCTCGTTCGCCGCCAACACCACGCCGTCGGCGGCCTACGGCATGCAGTTCGACCGACTCCGGCAGCACGCGACCTACGCGGGCACCGAAACGATCGACGGCCTGCGCTGCCACGTCCTGCGGGTGGACACCCCCTCGGCGGTCGACCCTGACATGAGCGGGAACGCGACGCGCATGACCTACTACGTCGACGCCGAGCGGCACGTGCCCGCCCGGATGGTCATGGAGACCGCCGCGTCCGGGCAGCAGGGCCCCAATCCGTCGTCCGTCGCCATTCGCTTCAAGAACTACCAGACGACCGACGGCCTCACCCTGCCGCACCGGATGGAGATCCAACTTGACGCGAACCTCTCCGCCGAGCAGCGCCAGCAGATGCGCCAGGCAATGGAGAAGATGAAGCAGCTGCCGGAGCAGCAGCGCAAGCAGATGGAAAAGATGATGGGCGGCCAGATGGAGATGATGAAGCAAATGATGTCCGGCAACCCGATTGCCATCGAGGTGCAGAGCGTGCAGGTGAACGTGGATCTGCCGGACGGCGTGTTTTAGCGACGCGGGGACGCAAACCAGGGCACAGGTGCGCGGCACACAGCCCCTCCATTCCCGAAGTAATCACTCGCCGAACGGCAACCCCGCCCGGAGGCGACCGATAGAAAGGGACCGTATCGTCAACTGTGTCCCAATCCTTCGTCCCCCATGGATCTGACCGACGCCGTCGCCGTCGTTACCGGCGCCAGCAAGGGCCTCGGTGCCCGCATCGCCCGCACCCTCGTACACCAGGGCGCCACCGTCTGCGGCCTCGCCCGAAGCACCGATTCGCTCCAGGCGCTGCACGATGACCTTGGGGCCGCCTTCGTCCCCGTCTCGTGCGACGTCCGGAACGAAGACGCGATCGAGGCGGCCTTCGAAACCGTCGACGACGAGGCCGGGCGGCTGGACGTGCTCGTCAACAACGCCGGGCTCGGGCAATTTGGCCCGGTCGACGACCTCGACACCGACGCCTTCGACGTGCAGATGGACACCAACGTGCGGGGCGTCTACCTCTGCACCCGCGAGGCGGTCCCCCGCATGCGGGAGCAGAACGAGGCGACCGGCTTCGGCGGCCACATCGTCAACATCGCCTCCATCGCCGGCCTCCTCGGCAACCCCAACATCAGCGCCTACAACGCCAGCAAGTTTGCCGTGCGCGGCTTCAGCGAGGCGGTCATGAAGGAGGTGCGCGAAGACGGCATCCGCGTGACGTGCCTCTACCCCGGCTCCGTCGAAACCAATTTCTTTGACGTGGCGGGGGTCGACATGACCGAAAACCCCCTCGACCCCGACGACGTCGCCGCAACGGTCCAGCACGTGCTGGAGGCCCCGGCGAATCACCTCATCTCGGAGGTCGTGATGCGCCCGCTCCGCCCGCACCGTGAAGCATGAGATGTGAGGCATGAAGCGTGAGGCGTGAAGTGTGAGGCGTGAAGTGTGAGGGACACGAATTACGCATCATGTCCTCACAGATCACGCTTTTCTGCTAGAGCTCCGGCTCACTCATCGGCTCGGCGGAGGGCGTGTCGCGGGAGGCATAGGGGCCGTCGGGGCGGCCCTTCTCCCCTGCTTGATGAGGGGGGTCGTTGAACAGGGCGACACTCCCCCCAGCCCCTCTGGGAGGCCTGACGCAAACATGCGGTTGCGAGGGGGTGAATTGGCTCCTATACTAAACGGCCCCGTTCACACGCCCTGCGCATCGACCCTGCCCCCTCATGGAACGGCGCGACTTTACCCGAAAAGCCCTGCTCGGCGCCGCCGGGGCCGGCCTCCTGACCGGCTGCGGCGACGGCGAATCGTCGGCGAGTGACGGCGCCCCCAACGTGCAGACCGACAAACAAGTCCGGTGGCGGCTCGCCTCCAGCTTCAGCCGCTCCCTCGACACCATCTACGGCGCGGCCGAGGTGCTCTCCGAGCGCCTGAAGGCGCTCACCGGCGGGAACTTCGAGATTCTTCCCTATCCCGGGGGCGAGCTGGTGCCGCCGCTCGAGGTGCTGGGCAGCGTCCAGAACCGCACTGTGGAGATGGGGCACTCGGCCAGCTACTACTTCATTGGGAAAAACCCCGCGCTGGCGTTCGACTGCACCGTCCCGTTCGGCCTGACGGCCCGCCAGTACAACGCCTGGGTCTACTCCGGCGGCGGCATGGACCTGCTGCGCGACCTCTTCGCCGACTTCAACATCCTGAACCTGCCCGGCGGCAACACCGGCACGCAGATGGGCGGCTGGTTTAACGTGGAGGTGAACGCCCTCGCCGACATGAACGGCCTCAAGATGCGCATTCCCGGGATGGGCGGCAGCGTGATGAGCGAGATGGGCGTCAACGCGCAGGTGCTGCCGAGCGGCGAGATCTATCCGTCGCTGGAGCGGGGCGCAATCGACGCGGCCGAGTGGGTCGGGCCCTACGACGACGAGAAGCTCGGCTTCCACGAGGTGGCCCAGTACTACTACTACCCCGGCTGGTGGGAGCCCGGGCCGGCCCTCACGTTCTACGTGAACCGGGACGCCTACGACGGCCTTCCAACGCAGTACCAGGAGGCGCTCAAAACGGCCGCCGCCGAGGCGAACGTCCGCATGATGGCCGAATACGACCACCGAAACCCCGCGGCCCTGGACCGCCTGCTCGACGAAGGCACCACGCTCCGCCGCTTTCCCGATGGCGTCATGGAGCGCGCCCAGGAGGTAACAACCCAACTTCTGGAGGACAACGCCGCCGGCAATCCGCAGTACCGCAAGATCTACGAGGCCTACAAGGACGCCCGCGAGGAGGCCTACCGGTGGTTCGGCACCGCCGAAATGGGCTACGCCGACTTTGCCTTCCCCCGCGTCGGGTCGGAACCCACCACGTCTGCCTGATCGCCAGCAGACTCTTGTAGGAAAATCCCCACGACCCTCTTCCCTCTTGCTCCCCTCCCGCCCCCCGCATGCTCCCCGCCGTCTGGGACCTCTTCGAGACACACGTCTTTCCGGCCCCCTCCACCGAGGAGTGCTTCAATCCCTACCGCGACCGCCGGGACGATCTCGACGTTCCCGACGCCCCCACCCACCGCCGCGACAACCTGCGGGCGTACCTGTCGTGCTTCGACACCGCCCCGCCCCTTTTTCTCCTGCTTGAAGCCCCGGGCCCCTGGGGCTGCCGCTTCTCCGGCGTGCCCGTCACGAGCGAAGCCCAGCTCACCGACCCCGACTTCCCCATTGACGGGGCGGCTACGAGCCAGAAGGACGTGCCGATCACTGAGTATAGCGCGTCCATCTTCTGGCGCGTCCTGCAGCCGCACTTCCCCCACTTCTTCGTCTGGAACAGCCTCCCCCTCCACCCCCACGACCCGGACGATCTGCTCTCGATCCGCACGCCCCGCCGCTCGGAGGTGCGCGACTGGCACGACCTGCTGCGCGGGGTGCTGGATGCGCTCGCCCCCGAGCGCGTCGTGGGCGTTGGGCGCAAGGGCGAACGGGCCCTCGACGAGGTCGGCGCCGATCCCACCTACGTGCGCCATCCCTCGCAGGGCGGCGCCAACAAATTCGAGGCGGGAATGAAGTCCATCGTGGCGGAGATGGACCTTGGGACGTAATTCCTTCAGGGGGGAGCGACGATCTCGAAGGACGCGCGCGCCGCGAGGTCCCACGCCTTCGCTTCCACGGGGAGAAGGGACTGGAGACCGGTCCCGCCCGACTCGTTGGTGATTTGTGGACCATTCTCCGTTTCGTTCCCACATTTCCCGGCGGCTCCCCCGATGGCTGAGCTCCTATCGCGTCCCCCATTCCCGGGCTTCCGCCCTGAGGCATTCGCGTTTCTCCGCGCCCTGGCCGAGAACAACGACCGCGACTGGTTCAAGGCGCGCAAGGACACCTACGAGGCGGAGCTGAAGGACCCGCTGGAGCTTTTGCTGACCGACGGCGCGCGGCGCATTGCCGAGACGGATCTTCCGCTCACCGCCCATCCCAAGAAGTCTCGGTTCCGGATCCACCGGGACATGCGCTTCACCGACGACAAGACGCCGTACAAGACGCACGTCAGCGGCGTGTTCGACCGCTCGGGGCAGCGCGACGAGAGTGGCGTCGTCTACGTGCACGTGGAGCCGGACGACTGCTTCCTGGGGGCGGGCTTTTACCAGCCGAGCGTCCCGTACCTCCGCCCCGTTCGGGAGCGCATCGCGGCGGAACCGGAGCGGTTCGTCGAGCTGCTCGACGAGATGGAAGCCCGCGGCCTCCCTGTCCACAGCATGGAGGACACCCTCACGGGCATGCCGAAGGAATTTAGCGACCACCGGGACACCTCGATTGCCCCGTACCTGAAGTGGAAAAACTATGTGGTCAAGCGGGACTACCCGGACGACGCCCTTCAGTCCCCGGACTTTGCGGGAGAGGTCGCCCGCATGGCCCGGGATGTTCGGCCGCTCCTTGAGTTTGTCTGGGCGGGAGAGCCGTCGTCTTAGGTCGCCCGCCAGGCTCGACGTCGTTCGGCCCCCAATGCCCTCGTGGACGCCCGGCCGTGCATCGTCAACCCGAAGCGCCTCCCTGCACAGATCCTTCACAGCATCCACTTGACACCCTTCGAAAAACTTTTTGTACGTTTGATCAGTCTGGCGGCATAAATTTGGGGATGCAGGCCATTTTGAGCACATTTCTCGTGTCACAGTCATAATAGCACCGACAGCTCCGTGACGGCATTGATGGCAGTGTCGGGGCCTCTCGTGGGGATCCTGATTGGATGGATGTTGCACAGGCACGCCGATCACGCGCCCGCCCCGACGGCCCTTCAGCAACGAATCGAACACGTCTGTACGATCGACCAACGCATTTCGTCGGCCCTGGCCTCTCTCCACGCCTACGAAGAGCGCCTTCGGATAGGAGCACAGCTTTCGGAAAACGGCTCGGCGTCGACCAAGCCGTGCTCGATCGGCTCGGGGACGGACGACCTCGGCATGGGCCTCGGGCGGTCGCCGCTGCGCGAACCGCTCGATGGGAAGACACTCCTCGACATCAAGCAGGCGACCGACAACCACATCCGAGAATGCACGAGTGCCCTCACCCGGGCGACCGCTGTGCTAGAGGAGGATACGATCCGTGGTGCAGAGGAGCTGGTCGACGCACTGGTGAACACCCGGGCGACGCTGGAGGCCCAAGAGACCAATGGGGAGGCGTCGTCGGAGGCGATGGGGGCGTGCGTATCGGCCCTGCACGAGTCTCGCGCCCAATTCCTTCGCACGGCCCGGACGCGGCTGGGGCTGGACGCGCTTACCGAAGAGACCGAAGGCCGGATCGAGGCCCTTGCGGAGAAGGCCTTTTCCCCGTCGCACCTCTCGCGCCCGTACGTGGCGGCGGGCGTCCGGCTGCCCGAAGAGCGCCGATAGCCGGAGGATGAAAGTCCGGCGTCAATTTGGTTATCTTGGCGGGTCCGCATAGCCGTTGCGACGCCGCCCCCTCGCCCATGACGCCCTCCGAACGCTGGCCCGCCATTCTGCTGCAGCTGGAGCCCGACGCCTGGACGCGCGCGACCGACCTGGCCCGCGCCCTCGGCGTCAGCGAGCGCACCGTGTACCGCGACGTGCAGGCGATGGCGGAGGCCGGGGTGCCGCTGCAGGGGGTGCCGGGCAAGGGCTACCGGCTGCCCGACGACTACCTGCTCGCCCCCATCCGGCTCACGCGCGACGAGGCGGTCATGCTCGTTCTGGGCAGTGCCTACGCCGCCCGCAACTTCAGCGGGCGCTACCAGGCCGCGGCCCGGGCGGCCCGCCACAAGATCGAAGACGTGCTCCCGGCCGACGACCGGGAACGTGTGCTCTCCCTGCGCGGCAGCGTGTCCCTGGTCCCGTCCAACGTCTTTGGCGACTCGGCCACGGACGGCCTGCTGCGACAGGCGCGCCACGCCCTCGTGGAGGAGCGGACCCTGCTGGCCACGCTGGCGGGCGCGTCCGACGATGGCCCCAGTACGCGGCGCATCGACCCGTACGGCCTGGTGCGGCAGGGCAGCGCGTGGCACCTCGTGGGGTACGGTCACGACCGCGAGCATGTGGTTCACCTGCGCCTGGAGCGCATCCGCGGCCTCAACATGACGGACGCCACGTTCGAGCGCCCGGCCGGCTACGGGGCGCGCTCGCAGGGCCCGGCGGCCCCGTCCCGACGGCGCGTCCGGGTCGTCTTCGCCGACGAGGCGGCTGCGACCGTGCAGGTCCCGTCGTCCATCGCTGTAGAGTCTCGCGAGCATCTGTCCGACGACCGGCTGCTGCTGACCCTAAACGTCGATCACGTGCTCGAGGTGATGCCGTGGCTCCTAAGCTGGGGGCGCCACGCCCAGGTGCTGGAGCCGCGCGCGCTCCGGGAACGGATGGCCACAGAGGCCCGCGCCGTGGCCGACCAGTACGAGTCGGCCCCCACGCTGCTCGACTAAGCCCGCCGCCGGCCCAATCTCCTTCGTCCCATGCCCTCGGCCCCGACCGCCCCGGACGCCACGCGGACCGTTCACACCCCGGCCGGCCCGCTCGCGTACACCGACGTGGGCAGTGGACCGCCCGTCGTTTTCCTGCACGGCAACCCCACGAGCGCCCGCCTCTACCGCCACCTCCTCCGCGACCTGGCGCGGGATCACCGGTGCATCGCCCCCGACTACCTTGGCTTTGGCCGCTCGGCCGCGCCATCAGGCGTCTCGTACCGTCCTCCGGCGCACGCAACACGGATCGAGCAGCTCCTCCGCTCGCTGGGGCTCTCAAATCTCACCCTCGTGCTGCACGACTGGGGCGGGCCGATCGGCCTGGCCTACGCCCTCCGCCACCCCGACACCGTGCGGCGCCTCGTGCTGATGAACACCTGGGCGTGGCCGCTCACGCACCGGCCCGTGCTTCGGGCCGTGAGTCGGCTGCTCGCCACTCCGACGGGCCGCCTCGCCGTCGAGCACGGCAATGCGTTCGCGCGCATCGTCATGCCGATGACCACCGGCGCCGGCCGTCAGAGCGACTGGATCGCCACGTACGCCGCCGCCCTGGACTCCCGGCCGCGCCGGCACGCCTGCTGGGCGTTTGCGCGGGCGCTCCGGGCCGAGGCCGACTGGCTGCGGGCGCTGTGGACGCGGCGACACCGGCTTCGCGACTGCCCGGCCCTCCTGTGCTGGGGCATGGCCGACCCGGCGTTCGGCACTGAGGCGTGCCTGCGGCGCTGGCAGAACGTCGTGTCGGGGGCCACCGTGCGCCGCTACCCCTCGATCGGCCACTACGTGCCGGAGGAGTTGGGGCCGGCGCTCGTCGACCCTGTGCGGCGGTTTCTCGCCCCCTAGCTCTTTCGCGCCGGATCGACGCCGCAGTCAGTTCATCGGCCCCTCGGCGACGGCCGGGGCGGACGCCTCCGCCTCCGTCAACGACGGCAGTTCGACCGTGAACGCACTGCCCTCCCCCTTGGCGCTGTCCACCTCGATGGCGCCCCCGAGCAGGTCCACCAGGCGCTTCGTGAGGGCGAGGCCCAATCCCGCCCCGTCGTACTCCCGCGCCACCCCCTCGGACTCCTGCTTGAACGGCTCAAACAGGTCCGGCCGAAACGCAGGGGCAATTCCGACGCCCGTGTCCCGCACACCGATCCGGACCCCAAATTCGACCGGTTCGGCTCGTATGCGAACGGTCCCGTCATCTGTAAATTTGACGGCGTTCTGGACGAGGTTGTTGAGGATGCGGTAGAGGAGCGTGCGATCCGTCGCCACGGTGCAGTCCTCCGGCACGTCAAGATCGACGGCAAGGGCCTTCTCCTCGACCGCCTGCGCGTGCCGGTCGACGACGTCACGGACCACGCTCGGGACCGCCACTTCCTGCACCGTCACCTCGAGGGTGCCGGACTCAATCTGCGCCATGTCCAGCACCGACTGGAGCGTGTCCGAGAGGCGCCGTCCGCTCTCCCGAATCTGAAGGGCAAACGACCGGTGCGGCTCCTCGGCCTCCTCCATGATCACTTCCGCGTAGCCCGTGATGGTGGTAATGGGCGTGCGGAGTTCGTGGCTCATGTTGTGGATCAGGGTTGACTTGAGCCGAGCCGCCTGCTCGGCCTCCTGTTTCGCACGGAGCATCTCGTCCTCCCACTCCTTCCGTTTGGAGAGGTCCCGCACGGCGCACACGTGAACAGGCTCGTCGCCGGTCGTGACGGTCCGCGTTTCGACCTCGACCGGGGTCGTCGTGCCGTCCGCATGGACCAGTTCGGTCTCGACCGGGGCGTCGGTCCTCCCCTCGGCCCGGTCCAAATGAACCGACGGGGCCGACGCGAGCAGGGCGGTGATGTCCTTCCCGATCAGGGCCTCCCGGTCCGTTTCCATCATCTGGGCCAGGGATGCATTCGCGTCGACGATCGTTCCGTCGGCCTCGTGGAGGGCGATGCCCTCAAGCGTGGCCTCCGCCAGCCGACGAAAGCGGGCCCGGCGTTCCTCCAGCTCCTTCGTGCGGCGCCGGACGGCCGCCCGAAGCCCAATCACGACAATCCCGCCCACGAGCCCTCCGCCCGCAAGAATCAGAAGTGCCGCTCGGAGATAGGTTGAGGGCCATCCGACCTGGGCAAGGTCGTCCCGGCCTCGGGGCTCGATTTGGTGGTATTCGTCGTACGGCGCCTCGAGGTCGTATTGGCCCACCACCCCTGTCACCTCGACCGCGTCGCCCTCGGCGAAGCGATCCAGCCCAAACCGATCTCCGTGCCGCTCCGCCACGAACACTTCAACCTGCGCCGGCGACGCGGCCCCCTGGGCCTGAAGGCGCAGGTAGTCGCCCCCCCGGTTGGTTCCCTTTCCGGCGATGCGCCCTCGCACGCGGGCGAGCCGGCCCTCGTGCTGCTCCCCCGCCGCTGTGTTCACGGTGAGTGGAAGCGGGGCCGGCGTGCGGGCCCCGGCCTCCACGACCCGCCCCTCGGCGCCCCGCAGTCGCGTCAGGCCGTAAGCGTGCTCCAGGGAGCCGCGGACGCGAAGGCTGTCGCCCCGCTCCACGACCAGGCCATCGGGCAGACGCACGTGGATTCCGGCCGTACGGTCCTGAACCGCAACCAGTTGGGGCCGGGACACGGCCAGGCGCCCACGCCCCGCCGTGACCCGTCCCGCCACCGTCACGGTCTCTCCCCTCCGGTCCGGCACGTCGTCCGCGTTCGCGTCGACCCGGACCTCGGCAATGGGCGCCGCCGGTCCAAGCCGAAGGCTGTCGTCGGGGGTCGGACGGGCGGCGCCCCACGCCGGACCGGCAATCCATAGAAGTCCCGCTCCGATAAACGAAAGGTGCCAGGCAATGGCTCGAGACACAACGAGGAGCGCAGTTGGTGGGGGTGGGCGGACGTGCCCGTTTTGTTTTCCATTCCTAAAAGTGAAGCGGGCACTCCTCGAAATCAAGTGTCCGCCCCCTCGGCCCCCAGGGCCGTTCGTTCGGCGCCCCTCCTCGCCCACTGCACTCTGTGCAACAGGAATGAAGGCGGCGGCGTATGATTGTGTTACTTCAACGATTCAAACCCGGCGCCATGCCCATGTCTCTCATTCCCCTGGTTGCGGTCGTCATGGTCTTCGCCATCCCCATCCTGGGCATCGCTCTCGCCGGGTACAAGGAGTGGCTCAAATTCAAGACCAAGCATCGGGAACTGGGCAGCTCCACGCGCGAGGTTGAGGACCGGATCGACGGACTACAGGACCGCCTCGCCCGCCTGGAAGCAGAACGGGATGCCCTGCAGGAGCGCGTGCAGAACCTGGAAACGATTGTCACCAGCGAGGCCTGGATCGCGGATCACGACGAGTCCGGCGGGCTCTCCTCCCTAGACGAGACGGACCTCAGTTCCCTTGAGCTCCCCCGCGACGAAGCCCCCCTCCCGCACGACACAGCGCGCACCGCGAAACTGGCCCGGCGCCTCCGCGGTCAGTGACGCCTTTCGCCCCCCGAGCGCGTACACGAAAGATCCCGTGAAGGGATTGTGCTTTGCCGCGCCGAGCGTCTACATTGAGACTGTATTTGAACCCCGTTCTTTCACACACGTCACAGGTTCTCGCCCGGCGCCCGCCGGGCGGGATGAAAAGGGAACACCAGTGCCGCCCTGGCGCACGCCGAAGCGCTCAGCTCGTCTTGTCGACTGCGCTTCAGTCCTCCGCCACGGCCAGTCTGGGGCTGTACCCGCAACTGTGAATCGAACGACGGACGCGCGCTGGAGGCGGTTCGCCACTGCCCGACCGAGTGACCCCAACACCCACCGTTGGGACGGCTCGTCGTGGCGGGAAGGGGAGCCGCCGAGCGTGTCCGTTGACCACGGGGCCGCCGCGTTCGCCGCGGCCCGTGGGTTCGACGAGCCAGGAGACCTGCCTGTGTGCGTGACGAGGATCCCGACCGCCATCGCGGATTCTCTCACCGCCAACAACCTCCGGGACCAGAGGCTTGTGGCGTGCCTGCCCCGATTATGGCCCCGTTCTTCCGTGCGTCCCGTCTGTAGCGGACGCCGATCCTGCCCCATCCGTCCCTCCTGTAGCGGACGTGGGGGCGGCCTTTGTGGGCCCCGTGCAGCCGCCCGAGCCTCTGTACTGAGGTGAGGGCTTTTTCTATGGCTGCACTCGTCTTGCTTATCGCTTCGGCGTTCCTGCTGCCCGTCCCCGGGTGGGCCCAGGCGCCCGCCCCCGCCGACACGACGCGGCGCCCCCCGGTCGTCTCGGAACCGCCGGACTCGTCCATCGCAATGTCCGTAACCCTCCCCGAGGTGACGGTGGAAGGGGTTCTGGACCGCGCCGCCTCCATCCCGGCGGCCGCCCACGTCACGACCCTCGACGCGGACGCCGTGGCCGCGAGCGGCGCGCAGTCGGTGGCCGACCTCCTGTCGATGCGCTCCGGGGCGTTCGTCAAGCAGTACGGGAGCACGGGCCTCGCCACCCTCTCGATGCGGGGCATGGGCGGCACGCAGACGCAGGTGCTGCTCGACGGCCTGCGCGTGGCGAACCCACAGACGGGCCAGGTGGATCTGTCGCTGCTTCCCACCCTGCTGATCGAGTCGGTCGAGGTGCAGCACGGGGCCGGGTCGGCCCGGCACGGCTCCGGGAGCCTGGGCGGCACCGTCCACCTCCGCACGCTGCGCCCACAGACCGATCCGCTCCTCCGCGTGGCGGGCGGCGGCGGCGCGTACGACGAGCGCCACGTGTCGGCCCTCGCGTCGGGCGGGCAGGGTTCCTGGTCCGGGCTGGTGGCGGGGCGCTACTACCGCACGGACGGCGACTTTCAGTACCGCAACTCGTTTCTGGTGCCCACGCAGACGCTGCGGCGGAACGGGGCCGGCGCCCGCACGATGACCTTCTTCGGGCGGGGGACATGGCGGGGGGACACGCAGCGGTGGCGCCTGTCGGGGTGGTGGACGAAGGCGCGACGCGGCCTTCCGGGGCCGGCCAGCGCACGCAGCGGCGGGGCCCGTCAGTGGGACGAGCTGGGGCGGGTGTGGACGGAGGGCACCCTGCCCCTCGGGGCAGGCACCCTCGAGCTCTCGGCGCAGGGACAGCGCTCCCGCCTGCGCTACCGAAACCCCCCGACCCAGACCGACCGCACGACCGTCACGACGGCCACGGACGCGGACGCCGAACTCCGCTATCCCCTCTCGTCCCTCGGGTCGATCACGGCGGGCACCACGGTCGGCTACGATCACGCCTCGCTGGACGGAGGGGTTGACCGGGTGTCCGGAGCCACGTTCGTGGACGCGACCCTCTCCCTCGCTCCGTTTGAGCTCCAGCCGGCGGTGCGACTCGACGCCATCGGGGCGAACGGCGAGCCCACCATCGTGCCGAGCCCTCGCCTGGGCGTCCGCTGGCGTCCGTTCGACGATGTCGGCCTCACGCTCCGCGGCCTCGTGGGGCGGGCCTTCCGCTACCCCACCTTCAACGAACGCTACTACGAGCCGGGGGGCACCCCGGGGCTCCAGCCCGAAGACGGCTGGACCACGGAAGGCGGCGTGTCCTTCCGCCTCGCGCGCCCCGACGCCCTCCTCACGGTGGAGGCCACCGCCTTTGCCACACGCCTGACCGACAAGATCGTGTGGCGGCCCAGCTACGTGGCGAACGGCGTGCAGGTGTGGAGCCCGTCCAACGTGTCCCGCGTCTGCAGCCGGGGCCTGGAGCTGAGCGTGCGGGGCAGGCAACAACTGCGTTCGAAGCTGTCTCTGTCCGGCGGCAGCCACTTCACACATACCCGGGCCGAAAACCGGGCGAACGCCAACTCGCCGGCCTACGGGGCGCAACTGCCCTACGTCCCCCGACAGACGTGGAAATTGTGGGGGCGCGCGGAATGGCAAGGACTGTCCGTCTCCGCGACGGGCCGGCTCGTGGGCCCTCGCTTCTACTCCGCCGACGAATCGAGATCCCTCGCGCCGTACCAGACGGTTGACGTCCGGGCCGCTTACGAATGGGCCTTCGATGCGGGCCGGCTCGCCCTGGAGGCGCAGGTCAAAAACGTGCTCGACCGCCGCTACGAAATCGTGCGGCTCTACCCCATGCCCCCCCGCCACGCCACCCTTCGACTTCGTTTTTCCTTTCCCTCTTCCTGACCTCTATCGACGATGCGTTCTTCTTTCTCGTCTTCCGTTCTCGCGTCTCTTCCGACCGTGCGGCTGCGCCGCCCTGCCGTCTGGATCGCATTCCTGGCCGTCGCCGCCCTGTCGCTCACGGGCTGCGACCTCTTTGGCTCGAATGACGACGATGGCCGCCGCGTGACGACGGACGTGGTGATCGCCAATTCGGGCAACTTCAGTGCTCAGGACGGCTCCCTTACGCTTTACGACCCCACCGACTCTACGGCCACCCTCGAGGACATCGACGTGGCGTTCATCAACAGCCTGGCCCTGCACAACGACCGCCTCTTCGTCGTCGACAACACACAGGCTGACAATGCCGGCCGGATCACGACCTTCGACACCGATCAGCTCGGGCCGATTGACCAAGTTTCGAACCCGCGTCCCCCACGGTACATCGCCTTTCCGACCGCGGACAAGGGGTACGTTTCCAACCTGAGCCGTTTCGACGAGAACTTTAGCCCCGAGCCGAGCACTGTGTCGGTGGTCGACCTGGATGACAACTCGGTCACGAAACGGGTTGATGTTGGGCGTGAGCCTCGGGGCATCGGCGTTGCCGGCGGGAAGGCGTTCGTCGCGAATTCCGCGGACGGCACCCTCTCGGTTCTCGACGCGGACGCCGACACCGTAAACACGACGCTGTCCCTCTCCGGCTGTGATAACCCCAAGAGCGTGTTCGTGGACGGCGAGAACGAGGTGACGGTGGTCTGCCAGGGCGGGGGCGAACAGGCTTCCGAGGTGCTGTTCCTAAGCCCGATCGAGGAGACGATCAAAGACCGGGTAGAGCTTGGTGCCCCCATTGGCTCGGCGAACGCGACCCAGTCGGCGTATTACTCGGAGGGGGCTGAGGAACTGTATGCCATCAGTGGGGTCGAGACGTTCGGAGGCCCCCCGTTGGGGGGAACTGGTGAGATCTTTCGGGTAGATACCGACACCAACGTGCTCGACGCGACTTTAGAGGTTCCACAGGACGATGAACTTGTCAATCTCACTGCAGTCGGCTACGACGCCGTTACGCAAGACCTATACGTGACACGCCTTCCCGTTGGCGACGCTGGCGGACCGCTCTTTTCGGCGGACGGGACCGCGCTCATCCTTGACCGAAGTGGAGACGAAGTCACACGCTTCAAAACCGGCAACACCCCGGGCCACATCGCCTTCTTGCGCGATAGCCAGTAGACACTCAGCATGGCCCTACCGCTCCTTCCCTGCGAAAACACCCCGAATTGGTCCCATGGGATCTCGTGATCGCCTCATTCGCTTCGCCGTCCTCACTGGCATCGTGCTGCTCGCCGCGGCGGCCCGCATCGCCCCGCACCCGCACAACGTCACGCCCATCGCCGCGCTGGCGCTCTTTGGCGGGGCGCACTTTGCGAACCGGTGGGTCGGCCTCGGCGTGGCCCTCGTGGCCCTGCTGCTGGGCGACCTCGTGATTGGGTTCCACGCGCTCGTGCCGTTCGTCTACGGCGGCTTCGCGGCCATCGGCGTGCTCGGCTTCGGGCTTCGGTCGGAACGGAGCGTGGGGCGCATCGCCGGGGCCACCGTGGCCGGGTCGCTACTCTTCTTCCTGGTCACCAATTTCGGGATGTGGTGGCTGTTCGACACCTACCCGCCGACGGCCGCCGGCCTCTGGGCCTGCTACGTCGCCGGCCTGCCGTACCTCGCCAACAGCCTCGCGGGGAACGCCGTGTACGTGACCGCACTGTTCGGCGGGGTCGCCCTGCTGAAGCGGGGGGTGCCGGCGCTCCGGTTGGACACGACTACTGCCTCAGCGTAACCCTCCCTCAGCCCTATGCCCCGGATTGTGTCGCTCATTCCCAGCGCCACCGAGATCGTGGCCGCCCTCGGCCACGGGGACGACCTGGTGGGCCGCTCGCACGAATGCGACCACCCGCCCGGCGTGGAGGCGCTGCCCGCCCTGACCGCCCCGAAGGTCCCGCTCGAGGGATCGAGCCGCGAGATTGACGATCGGGTGCGCGCCCTGCTCGACGAGGCGATGTCGGTCTACGACGTGGACGTGGAGCGGCTGAACGCCCTGCAGCCGGACGTCATCCTCACCCAGTCGCAGTGCGAGGTGTGCGCCGTGTCCCTACCGACGGTCGAGCAGGCGGTGGCCGATCGCATCGAGGGCGCCCCGACGGTCGTGGCCCTGGAGCCGCGGTCCCTGGCGGACGTGCGCGACGACATCCGGCGCGTGGCCGCGGCCCTCGGCTGCCCGGACCGCGGCGACCGGCTCGTGCGCCGGATGCGCGACCGGATGCAGGCGACCTCGAACGCGGTGGCGCCCGCTGACGCAACCGACCGCCCCACGGTTGCGGCCCTGGAGTGGATCGATCCGCTGATGGGGGCCGGGGGCTGGGTCCCGACGCTCCTGGAGGCGGCGGGCGGGACGCCGGTCTTTGCCCGTCGCCGCGGCGACCTCGACGCCCTGCACGAGGCCGATCCGGACCGCATCGTCGTGATGGCGTGTGGGTTCGGCCTGTCCCGGACCGATGCGGAGCTGGACGTTCTCCGGACCAACCCCCAGTGGACCGCCCTCCGGGCCGTGCAGACCGGCCACGTGTACCGGGCCGATGGCAATCACTTTTTCAACCGGCCCGGGCCCCGACTGGCGGCCTCCCTCGACATTCTGGCCGAGATCCTCCACCCGGACCGCTTCCACGCCGCGGTTGATCGCTCTCATCGAGACACGGCCTGGCGGCGCGAGCCGGCCCCGGATCCCTCGCCGTCCCAGTAGTTCTTTTCCCATCCGCGTCCCCTCCACAATGACCATCGACCGCTGCTACTGCTACGAGCAAACGTTCGCGGCCCTGAAGGCCGTGGCGGAAGACACGGGGGCGGACTCGATCGAGGAGCTCCAGGCCCACGTCACCTTCGGCGAAAACTGCCAGCTCTGCCACCCCTACGTGGACCGGATGCTGGAAACCGGGCAGACCGTCTTCCACGAGGTCCTCGAGGCGGACGAGGAGTCCGACGCGGGACCGGCCTCGTCCTGATGCCCCCCGCGCGGCCCTCGCGGCGACCACGCGGGCGGCTCGTGCATAGGAGGACGTGTGCTGTTTTTCGAAACGCCTCCGCCCCCCGATGGCCTCTCTGCTGTACGTTTTTCCCCACCCCGACGACGAATGCTTCGGCCCGGTGCCCGCCCTCGCCCGGCAGCGCCGCACAGGGCACGAGGTGCACCTGCTCACCCTCACGCGGGGCGAGGCCACGTCGCAACGGGAGCGCCTCGGGTACTCGAAGGCGGACATGGCGGCGGCCCGCTACGAGGAGATGCAGGGGGTGGCGGCCACCCTGGACCTTAGCTCCCTGACTGTCCTGGAGTACCCGGACGGAGGGCTCGCCGAGCTCAATCCACTGGTGCTGGAGGACGAGGTGACCTCTCACATCCACGCTCACGAGCCGGACGTGGTCGTCACGTACCCCGTCCACGGGATTAGTGGACACCCCGACCACCTCGTGGCCCACGCCGTCGTGAAGCGCGCGGTGTGCGCCCTTCGTCGAGACGGGGCGGCCTCTCCCCGTCGCCTCGCGTTCTACACGCTCCCTCCGGCCGACGACGCAGACCGACCGCCCCACCTCTCGCACTCCCCCCCAGCGCTCATTGACTGCCAGGTCCCCATTCGGGACGAGGACCTGGAAACGGGGCGCGAGGCCCTCCACTGCTACGAGACCTACCGCCCCGTCATCGAGGAGCATCGGCCCCTCGACACCATCGGCGATCGCGTGTCGTTCGAGCTATTTGCAGAGACGCACGATCCGCCCCTCTCCTCGCTCCTCGACCGCCTGCCCGCCCTCGACGACGAGGCGGGCCTCCCCAGCGCCCCGTAGCGTCTCGCCGGAGACGGTTTTCGGTTTGTTAACGCCTCCGCCCCCTGGACAGTGGAACGCGCAGCTGGGGCAAGAAAGTATGATCCGATCCAACCGCATGTTGAGTTTCTGATAACCCCGCAGAGCCCGTGTCATTTGTTCCCCGGCTCCCCCCGTTCGTGAGCCGCCTGGGCCTGAAGCTTGGGGCCACGGCGGGCCTCATCGCCGGGCTGGGAGCAGTGGCCGCGTCGAGCGCTTCCGGCGGAGGCGCTGCCCTGCTCGGACTGGGCACCGCCGTCCTCGTCTACGCCGCGAGTCACGTCTGGCTCCACCGTCGCCTCCGCCACCTCCAGGGGGTCCTGCACGAAATCCGCACCCATGAGTTTGCCGCCGAGACGCCCCCCTCCGGCCCCCACGGCGACGAGCTGAGCACGCTTCTCTGGGAGGTCTACCGCACCGGCCAGAGCCTGGAAACCGAAATCCAGGAGCTCAAGGCGATGGAAAGCTACCGGCGCGAGTTTATCGGAAACGTGTCCCACGAGCTCAAAACACCGATCTTTTCCGTCCAGGGCTTCGCCGAGACATTGCTGGACGGCGCCCTGGACGACGAGTCGGTGAACCGCACGTTCCTCAAAAAAATCCTCCACCACGCCAATCGCCTCGACAGCCTTGCCCGCGACCTCTCGACCATTACCAAGATCGAGACGGACGAGCTGGACATGTCGAACGAAGCGTTCAACGTGGCGGAGCTGTTCGACGCCGCGATCGAGTCGGTCGAGATTCGGGCGGAGGAGAAGGGCATTATGCCCCGGCAACGAGTCGCGCCGGACCTTCCCCAGATCTACGGCGACTTCGACCGTCTCCGTCGGGTCCTCGTGAACCTGGTGGACAACGCCATCAAGTACAACCAGGACGGCGGTACCGTCCAGCTGGAGGCCGAGAGCCAAAACGACGAGGTCGTGATCCGGGTCGTGGACGACGGCATCGGCATTCCGCCGGACCACCTTCCCCGCCTCACCGAGCGCTTCTACCGCGTGGACAAGAGCCGGTCTCGCAACCAGGGGGGCACCGGACTGGGGCTCGCCATCGTAAAGCACATCCTCGCCGCCCACGACCGCGAACTTCACGTTGAGAGCGCGCCGGAGGAGGGCTCCACGTTTTATTTCACCCTGCCGACCTCGCCCCAGCCCAGCCTGCAGCCGGCGTAGGCCGGTCCCACTGCCATGCTCGTCCGGGCCGATGGCAGCCTGCCGCCGCCACGCCACCGCACGGATCCGGCCCTTGTTCCACATCCACGTCCCCACATGCCCCCATCGCCCTCGTCTGCCGTTCGCCGGTTTCCCGACCTCGACGCCCTAAGCCGGGCGGCGGCCCGGGACCTGACGGCCGACATCCAGGAGACCCTCCGTGCACGAGACCACTACGCCCTCGCCCTGGCGGGCGGGAGCACGCCGCGGCGCCTCTACGAACTGCTCGCGGCGGAGGCCGAGGGCCCCCTGCCCTGGTCCCAGATCCATCTGTTCTGGGGCGACGAGCGGTTCGTCCCGCTCGACCATCCGGACAGCAACGCCCGCATGGCGAATGATGCACTTGTTGAGGCCGTCCCCATCCCACCCGACCAGGTGCACCCGATGCCGACGCACCTGGACGCCCCCGACGCGGCCGCCGCGGCCTACGGGGAGACGCTCCGGCACCAGTTCTCCGACCGCTCCACGACATTCGACACGGTCCTTCTCGGCCTCGGGGGCGACGGGCACACGGCCTCCCTCTTCCCCGAAACCGGCACGCCCGAGCAGCGCCGCACCGACGAGGCGTGGGTCCGCCCCGTGACCGCTCCGCCCCGCCACGAGCCCCCCCGCCGTCTCACGTGCACCCTGCCGGTACTCAACGGCGCCCGGCGGGCCGTTTTTCTCGTGGCCGGCGCGGGGAAGGAAGACGCTCTCGCCCGCGTGCTCGACCAAGAGGATTCGTCGCTGCCGGCCGCCCAGGTCGCCCCCCGGGCCGCGCTGCTCTGGTACGTGGACGCGGCGGCACGCCCCCATCCCTCGGAATAAGGGGCACCGTGCGGTCATGCCCACTTTAACGCCCCGTAGGCTCATCCACCGCCCTCCACACCCTGCCAGGGTCGCCCTGCGAGCCGCAACGGCTTTCAAAAGAAGGCATGAACCTCCGGTGCACCCAGTTTGAATAAACGAGACGATCTTGTACATTTGGAACCGACAATCGTGTTTTTCTTCACCACTTCTGGTCCCTCCACCCCCACCATGGAGAACCCGATTGACCGCACGATCCGGCTGATGGCCATTGCTGCGGGCGTCGTGAGTCTTCTCGTCTACGCCGTGTTTCAGTTCGTCTAGTCCAGGACACCCGCGTTCGTCCGGGCCCGGCGCCAAAGACACGTATGGTTTTTGTGCAAACCGAGCGGGAGCATGAACCTGCAGTCGACGGCACCGTTGGGTCCGTTGTCTTTTTTTGTCCCGTTCCCCGTTCTCTCTACGAGTTCACGCTCCTGTTTATGGCGGACCTGATTGTCGTCGGCGATCGCGTTCTCATCGAGCCACAGACTGGCGAAGACAAAACGGACACCGGTCTTGTACTGCCCGCGTCGGTATCCCAGCAGGGAGAGGTGGTGAGCGGGCGGGTCGTCAAAACCGGGCCGGGCTACCTGACCCAGAATCCCGAGTACAGCGAGAGCGAAACCTGGAAGGAGTCCGAAACGCCCGTCCGGTACCTGCCGCTCCAGGCCGACCCGGGCGACTACGCCTTCTTTATGGGCAATGAGGCGATCGACCTGCGCTACGAGGAGACGAACTACATGATCGTCCAACACAACGCCATCCTCGCCCTCGTGCGCGGCGACGACACCCCCGAGGAGGAACCGTCGGACACGACGATCGACGACCTGGAAGACCTCTGGGACGAAGACGAGTAGTCCGGGGCCGTTCCGTCAACGGGGCCGCCGCCCGGCACTCATTCCCACCACGAGCGGTCCTCGTCAACCGGCCCTGGAACCGGCACATGATCGGTGGACGACTCGGGACCGGAGCGCGGCGCGGGCACGGGGGGGCCCTCCGTCCGGTCCGGCAGCGTGTCGAGCCGAAGCAGGTAGCGCACGTAGCGCCCAACGCTCAGGTCCGGCATCTCGTCGAGCCGGTCCTTGATGCGCTCGCGCTCTGTCCGCTGCGTCTGTATCTTTTCGCGGGTGCGACCGATCTGGTCGTCGAGATCATCGATCCGGTGCTCGATGTAGCGTTGCAGGCGCCGCTCCTGGGCCGGGGACAGCGCATCCGGAATCTCGTCGGCGTACTTTTCCTCCAACGCCGCCCGCCACATCTTAAGCCGGGCGCGGGCCCGGTCGCTGATGCGGCGCACGTCCTCGACGGCCTCGGGCGTGACCTCCGAGGCGGTGCGAAGGTTGGCGGCCTTCAGCCGCACGACGTGCTTGTGGGTGAGCCCGTCGATGTCCCGCACCTCCCTGACAAAGTGGTGCTTCAGGCGGTCGTGAAGCGCCTTCGCCTGAATCTCCCGCAGCCGCTCCTGCCGCCGCTCGTCCATCGACGTGCGCAACTCCGCGCGCTTCTCCTGGAGGCTCTCCCCCTCGCGCTCGAGCTCCCGGATCGTGGACGCGAAGCGGTCGGCCTCCTGCTCCAGTCGGCGGCGGCGCCGGACGAGGGAGAGACGCCGGTACCGCGTCGCGACGATCCCCGCCCCCACGCCGATGCCAACCAGCAGCACCGCGGCGGCAGTGAGGGCCCACCCCGCCGCGGCCAGCCCAAGAGCAATCCCGCCGCCCCCGATCGTCGCGGGCAGGAAGGCGCGGGCCGCCGTGCTCCGCTCCGCCGCGTCGCGCCCCTGCCGCGCCCGGGACCGGGAGACCGAGACCTGACTTGGCTCCAGCCGCCCCTCCCGCACGTCCGCCAGGGGCGGCACGTCGGCGGGCTCCACGTAGCAGGCCGTCCGCAGCGCGCCGGTCAGCGCCCGGAGGGACTCGGTCTCGGCCAGGGCGTCGAAGAGGGGCGACTCTTCGGGGGCGTAGAAGTCGGCGTCGCGGAAGAGCAGGTTCTCTCCCGTGTCGTACTCGTCCCACAGCTCGGGCCGGACGGCGCAGGCCCGCAGGGCGGCGTAGACGACGAGCCCGGAAAACCGGTCCAGGGCGGGCCCAAAGTCGGCGTCGGTGCGGTCGGGATGCTGGTAATTGCGGTGTCCCACCTCCGCGCTCGCCCGCCCCTCCAGCGCCGGCACATACATGGTATCGTAGTCGACGAGGCGGAGGCGCAGCGCCTCGCCCGCCGTTTCCACCAGTACATTCCCGTGCTGAAGGTCGCCGTGGGCCAGGTCCATGTCCTCGAGGTCCGCCATCAGGCGGGCCCAGGCCTCCACCAGGCGAGCGAGCACATCGGGCCGATCGAGGTGGTCCTCCACGAACCGGTTCAGGGTGGTGCCCCCGGTCCACTCCATCTTGAGCAATGGATATGCGTCCCCTCGCACCGAGATGCCCTCCGGCTGGTACGCAAACTCGACGAACGCGTCGTGGCCGACCGCGTCCAGGGCCTCGGCAACGGCCTCGTACCGGGCGTGCTGGGCGGGCCTCTCCGATAGGAAGCACTTGACCGCGTACCGCCCCCCCGAGTCCGTCGTCACCGGGAAGACGGCGGCGAACGACCCGGTGATGGGCTGCGGCAGGCCGAGCGCGTTGGTGCGGGGCGTGCTGTCTTGGAGCTCAGGGTCCGCAAACGCCACGGCGGGGGCCTGGAGGGCCTCCTGGTACTCGCTCGGGGTGGGATAGCTGGACATGACGGGGCGTCTCGTCCCTACGATTGGTTCATGGGCGGTGCCGCCGCCTCCCGGCCTGGAGACGGTGGTTCGGTCACGTGTGCGACGAGGAGCGTGGCGTCGTCGTTGCGGAGCGTGTTCTCGGTGCGCCCCTGCTCTACGGCCCGCCGAAACTGCTCCTCGTTCCACGCCCCGACCGTCGCGGGCCCGACGGGGGACTCCGAATTCAGGAGCCAGGCGGCGACGGCGTCGGTGGCCAGCACGAAGGTATCGCCCGCGCGCCACTCCCCCGAGGCAGCCTCGGGCGTGGGCGGCGTTTGACTCGGGCGGCTGGGGACGAGGGCGGGACGATTCGTGAAGGTCTCGCCCGCGGTGAGGGGCCAACTCCGCACGAGGGCCTCGTCTCGCACCCGAAAGAGGCAGCAGTCCCCGACGCCCACGGCCCGCCACTGCCCCCCGGCCCGCAGCGACAGGCCCAGCAGCGTGGCGAAGGCGCCCTCCTCCGCCTTCGCCTCGACATACCAGGGGCGCCCTGCGGCGCGCTCACGGACCGCGTCCCGCCACGCTGCCTGCCACGCCGGGACGGCCCGGCGCAGGGCCGCAGGGGTGGTTGCGTCCTCCTCCACCACGCCGCACGCCAGGCGCTCGGCCCACGCCCCGGCGAAGGCCGATTCCGTCGCCCCGTCGGCCACGGCGGCCCGGACCGGCCACGCCTCGGCCCGGACATGCGCTGCGTCCTCGTACGCGTCCATGCTCGCATCGCCTTTCGACACGGCCCAGACACGGGCGTCCACCGCAGACGCGTCTCCCCCCGACGAATCGGGCCCTGCGGTCGCGCTCATGGACGCCCCTCATCAATGCATGGACTGGACGAAACCGTGCCTCCCTTACCGCAAGTTGCTCGGCCGCGTGCCGATTTCCAGGAATGTGACGAGCGAGACCGGGTCGGCGTTGAAGACGAACCCGCGCGTGTCGAGCGTCACGCTGTAGCCCTCCTGCTCGGCGGCGGACCGCATGGAGAACGGCAGGCGGCTCGACATCTGAAACAGCACCTCGGCGTACTCGTCGTCCGTTGGCACCTCGTCGGCGGCCGAGGGCAGCTCCACCGGCGCCTCCTCCGAGGCGGACAGGTGGATGTTGAAGAGCAGCACCTCCCCGTCGTCGGTCGCGAACGAGCGGAGCTCCTGGGCGTAGCGGAGCGGATCGCCATCGGTCGCCTCCCCGTCGGTCACGTTCAGCACGATGGGCGGGAAGCTATGCGGGTGCTGGTCGATCCAGTCGCGCACGGACTGGGCCGCCAGGTCGAGCGCCTGGCACATCGGCGTTCCGTTCTTGGCCTGCGGATCGAACCAGATCGGCGTTTTGACCCGCGTCTCCGTCGTGCCGCCGTCCCCGTCGTCCACCTCCTTTACCCGCTGCTCCATGCGCTGGGGGCGGTCGGCGAGGTGACTGATGGGGACGAGCCCGGTGCCGGGGTCGTACTCCTCCGTCGGCTGGACCAGGCGCCGGACGCGCTGCCCGTAGCCGATGACGCCGACGTGGAAGTAGTCGCGCACCCCCTCCTCCTTGGCGCACCGCAGCACCAGATTCTGCAGGAGGTCGTTCACCGTATCGGCCAGCACGCGGGCCCGGCTGGGGGCGGCGTCGCCGGTCTTCTCCGCCCCGCCGAACGGCTCCTGCATCGACGCCGACTGGTCGAGCAAGAACAGGATTGCGGTGGGCTGCTGGCGACTGATTTCGGCGGAATACGGCATGCAGGCGGGCGATTGGGCGACGCAGGCAACGGCTCAGAAGTGGCATCGACCGCCCCTGCCGACGTTCCGGGCGCACTGTTAAAAACGCTCGATGTAAAAACGCTCGATGGCCCCTATTCGAGATCGTCGAGCAGCCGGCGCGCCTCGTCCTTATACTTCGGGTCGAAGGGCTCCTCGGCCGGCATGTCGAGGACCGCCCGCAGTTCGCGCCGCGCCGCGTCCGGCCGGTCCATCTGCCGGTAGGTCTTGCCGAGCTCCAAGTGGTGGAAGATCCGGTCCCGGAGCTCCAGGGCGCGCCGAAAGTCCCGCACGGCCTGATCGATCGAGGACTCGGGCAGCCCGCCGTACACGGTCTTGACGAGGGCCCGCTGAAAGAAGCCAATGTCTTCCACCTCGCGGTGCCAGCGGCCCCGCGTGTGGTAGGCCCCGTCGAGCGTCGAGTCGATGGCGAGGGCCCGGTCCGCGTGCCGCTTGACCGCACGGGACCGTTCGATGCGCTCGCGGGTGCCGGCGTCCAGGGCCGCCCGCCCCTGGGCCACCGCCATTGCGAGGTGGGCCCGGGCGCTGGTTGAGTCCGCTGCCAGGCCGGCCTTCGCCACGTTGAGCGCATTGTTGTAGTACTGCGCCCGCACGTCCTCCTCGTCGGTGGACTGTCCGAGGTCGGCGTAGGTGTAGACGAGGCGCCACAGCACCGGGACCCGTTCGGGGTGCTGCTCGCGCAGCGACTGCAGGCGCTCCTGCGCGGCCGGGAAGGCGCCCGCTGCACGGAGACTGTCAACCGCTGCGAGCGCGTCCCCAAACTCCGGCTTGGCCGCGTCGGAAGACTGGGCCCGCGCCGACGACGCAAGTGCGCTCCCCAGCAGTAGCCCCGCTAGGGCCATCGCAAACGCCTGCCCCCAGCGCACCGGCACAGAGATACGGAACGAACGGCCCATAACACAAGAAGCCAATTGGCGAGTGGATCAACGGGCCCGCCCTGTCGGTGGACGCGGACTCTAGGCGGGTGCTAGGCGTTCGGCCTCGGAGAGCGGCACGTACAACGACTCAACCTCCTGCCCGCGCATCGCCCGGGCCAGTCCCTGAGCAAGGGCCGTGAGGACCAACGCGACGCGCACGTTGCGCTCGGCCAGTTCCATCGCCTCCTCCACGAGCGTCACCATGCCCTCCAGGTCGGCGTCGGGCAGGTTGTTGCAGAAGCGGGCTACGGCCTCTTTCTGGTCCACATTCACCAGCGGGGCCTCCTCCCCCATCGTGCGGTACAGGAGTAGATCGCGCATCCAGCGCAGCATAAGCCGGAGCACACTCTTTACACGCTCGCGGCCCTGGCTCTTGAGCTCCTGGATGCACGAGTCGAGCGACTCCACCTTTTGCGTATAGGCCGCCCGGAAGTAGTCGAGCACCAGCTCGCGGCTGGTCATCAGGGCGTCGTTCTCCGCCAGCTCAAGGGCCCGGCTGTAGGACCCGTCCGCCATGCGTGAGAGCATCGAGGCCTCGTCCGGCGCCATGCCCTCACGGTCGACGAGGGCCTGCTCGATCGTCTCCGGCAGGAGCGGGTCGAACCGCAGCTGCTGGCACCGCGACAAAATCGTGGGCAGCAGCTGCTCGGGCCGGTTCGTCGTGAGCAAAAAGACGGTCTGCGGGGGCGGCTCCTCCAGCAGCTTCAGAAACGTGTTGGCCGCCTCCTCCCGCATTTTCTCGGCGTCGATGAGGATGTTGACCTTGTACGCCCCTTCCCCCCGCGCCAGGCTCATGGGCTGGATGATGTCCTGCCGCACCTGGTCGATGCGGTAGTAGACCTGCTGGTTCGATGTCTCGGACGGGTCGGCGAGCGAGGGGCGGCGCACGTAGTCAATCGCCGCGTACGGGTTGTCGCCGAGCCGGCGGATCCGCTTCCCCATGTCTTCTTCGTCACGGTCCTTCTCCTGGCTCCAGGGGTGCGGCAGGTTGACGTGCACGTCCGGGTGGACCATGCGCCGGGTCTTGCGACAGGTCGGGCACGCGTCGCAGGCCTCGTCGGCCTGTTCGGGACACTGCAGGGCCCGGGCCATCTCGTAGGCGACGGCCCGCTTGCCCACCCCGTCGGGCCCGTGCAACAGATAGGCGTGGGCCACCCGCTCCTGGGTGAGGGCCCGGCGCAGCGTTTGAACAACCCGTTCCTGGTCAAGAACAGAACTCCAGCCCATCGGACGTGTGTGGCGGCTGTCTGGGGGATAACTGGACCCTGTAACGTACGACCCAGGGCCTACGAGGACAACCCCAGACCGGCCCAGCGCGCATGGACAGGGCCCCGAACACAGCCGCATGGCCCCCCGTGGAACGAGGCGGCATCCTCGTTCACGCAATGGTGCACCCTTCCTTTCTGTCCCGTGGACTCTCATCGTGGCTTCCAATTTCACGCGTACCGGCCCAACGCCCCCCACACCGACAAGCATGCCCTCCGGGCCACGCGGGGACGCATCACGCTGTTCGTAGAGGTCTCGGACGGCGAGCTGCCCAGCGGCTGGCACCTGCGCGACGTGCTGCGCCACGAGATCAACCGCCTCATGGACCCGGCGACGCTCCGCCACGTCGACCACCTCAACTGAACAGGGACACGGTGCCGTCCACTCCTTTTTCACCGCACGCCGGAAACACCCGACGCGCAGTCGGGCATACAAACTAGTGGTTTTGACGGCGTGGTAGCTCAGTTGGTTAGAGCGTCGGATTCATAACCCGGAGGTCGAGGGTTCAAATCCCTCCCACGCTACCGGTACTGTCCCTTCTGCACCCCGTCTTGGTTGCTCCCGAGGCGGGTTTTTCTGTTCCCACGGGGACATTGGAATCGACAGAGCTTCCCTTCCCGAATTGCATACGGCTGCGGTGTCTCTTCCCTTCTTCCCTCTACCCCACGGCGGACTTCGCGGGAGACGGCACAATTAGCGGTCCGAGCAGGCAGGACCACACCTGGTTGTGGTCTTCCGAAGGGAAGCGCCCTCTCGAAGGAAGCGCCCTCTCAGTGGTCCATGCGTCTCCGGGGGGCCGTGCGTCCTCTCTTGCCCCGGTCGGCGTGCCGCCGTGATCCAGCCGCACGCGACGCGCATCTTGCGGTGCGGGTTACGTCTGCGGCGGGGCGGAACGGACGGCCTCAATTCTTTTTCGTCTTCTCTGCGTTCAGCAAAGTCTATTTGTGTTTTCGAGACGAGCGCGGACCGGACGCACGACCGCCCCAGGCGCTAGACGTGGGTCCCCCCTCTCGTCCGGTCAAGCCTGACGGCAACGAGAGCAGTCCCCGCAAAGGCCCCATATATATAAGGGGATGAAGAGGATGGAGAAGGCGCAAGCACAACTCATTGGCCGCTCACGTCCACATACCGACCTGCCATGGGCGTATCGCACTACCGGGAGCACACCCTCAATGTGATCATCGCAGGCGGGGGGCGCGTGGGGCGGGAGACGGCCACGCTCATGACCGCGTACGGCCACCGGGTCACGATCATCGAACAGGACCCGCGCATCACCCGGGTGCACTCGGGGCGGCGCGAGGACGTCACGTTCGTGCAGGGGGACGCGACAGAGGCAGAGACCCTCACTTCTGTTGACATCCGGGAAGCGGACGTCTTCCTCGCCCTGACCGACGATGAAACGACGAACGTTGCCATCTGCCAGCAGGCGGCCAATTTTGCGCCGGACGCCCGCTGCGTGGCCCGGAGCCACCGCCCCCCGGCTGCCACTGGCAATCCCGACGGCGTGGAGGCGTTCGTCTTTCCCGAGCGTGCTGGGGCGCGCGTCGCGGTCGGCCGGGTGTTCGGGGCTCCGGTTCAGCCCATTACCGATCTCTCAACCCGGTTTGAACTCGTCGAGATTGAGGCGAAGCCCGGCGCCCCGGCCGTCGGCAGGTCGCTCGAGGAGCTCGACCTGCCGACGAAGGCCACCGTCATCACGGACCTCGGGACCGAAGACCTGGCCGATGGGGACATGGTGATCGAGGCCGGCCGCCAATACATGATCGCCACCCGCCCCGACGCCGTGGACGACCTCAAAGAGCTATTCTGGGAGTGAGGTCGGGGCGCGCGGGGCGCACACTCAGGATGCGGTGCCGGGGCGCGCGCCCACCGGCATCGGCACGGACTCGGAGCGAGCGCCCACCCTCTTCAAGGCGTTCAAGCAGGCGTCCGCAGGCACGAATCGGGCCATCGGACTGGGCCCAACGGCTTTCCCCCTACGAATGCGACGCCTCTCCTTTCAGTTCTCATTTTGTTCAGGGGATTATTTTCCGGGACCGACCCCCAACGTTATGAGCATATGAGGGATGGAACGATTCCCGTAGATCATATATTCCGTCTTATAGATTTTACATTTCACAACGTTGGGCTGTACTTATTTCATGAGCACATCCGATCCCCCGCGGATCTTGTCGGTCGAGGACAACCCGGACACTCGTCTCCTTTTGGAGCACACGCTACAAGGCGAATACGACGTTACCGTCGTCCCGAACGTGGAGGAGGCGCTCGACCACATCGCGACGAACTCGTTCGATCTTCTCCTCCTGGACATCAACCTCAGTGAGAAAGACGGGGGCGTAGGGCTCCTCCACACGATCCGGAGCCGGGAACAGATCGACGACATTCCGGCCGTCGCGGTCACGGCCTTCGCCATGCCTGGGGACCGGGACGACTTTCTCCAGGAGGGGTTCGACGAGTATGTTGGCAAGCCCTTCACTCGGGACCGGCTGGTGGACACCATTGAGGACGCCTTGCCGGCCGGGTAGGCCGGCGCCCAGGGGCCATCCCGGCCCCGCCATGCCCTTCAGTTCACCAGTCCCGGCACGAGCATCACGGCGTTCTGCATCATGCGGCTCGGGCCGCGCCAGAACATGCGGTACTGCGTATTGTCGACGAGGAAGACGACCCGCCCGTCCCCCATCTCGACCGTGCCGGCAAAGGACGTGCCCGCCATCTGTTGCAGGTTCGCCTGCGAAGCGTAGCCGCTCACGAGCAGCGCCTCGGTGTCCCTCGCGTAGTGGCCGGCCGTCTGGAGGTCTGGGCTCGGCTCCAGGCCCGAGACGCCGTATTTCAGCGTGTAGACCGCGTCCCCAATTCCGTAGGTGAGCGGATGGGTGGCGTCGAGGCGGCCGGTGAGGGCCGCGCCCGGCACATAGTCGAGCCCGCTTGAATCGTCCCGCGCCGCATACGAGGTGTACGGCCCGATGGGACTGTCGGTCGTGTCCGGCAGTGCCTCCACGTCCGTAAGGCCGGATCCGTCCGCCGTTAGGAACCGGGCACTCTCTTCGGTGCCGACGAGCGTACCGCCGTCGCGCACCCACGCACGCAGGGCGTCGACGCGGGTGGAGTCGAAGACCGCATCGAGCCCGTAGCCGCCGGGCAGGATGAGCACGTCGAGCGCGTCGAGCGACGCCTTCCCGTAGCGGGCGTACCGCCCCTCCCCGGTGGCCGACTCCTCCAGGTTGGACGCCCGGATGCGGGTGATGGGGAGCTCGGTCTCCTGGTCGAACAGGTACCAGATCTGTCCGCTCGTGTAGGTGGAGAAGGGCTGGTCGACGAGCATGCCCACCTCGGGGGGCTTCACCGGGGCATTGTCGGCCGAGCCCAGGTCGGGTCCCTCCGCCATGCGACCGGTATCCAGCCCGACGATCTCAACGCCGGCCTCCGACGCGATGCGCCGCATGTCGGCCGCCGGGTCGTCGTGGTCCGGATTGCGCCCCAGGAGGACGACGAGGGAGCCGGCCCCGAACGACCGGGGCCCGGTGCTGAACGGCTCGTGGGCCGCCCGCACCCGGTACCCGGCCTCCCAGAGCGCCGACAGGGCGCGCGGGGCGTGCCGTTGGTTCCACTCCACGACGAATGCGTACCGCGCGTCGGGATTCGTGACGCCGCTGTCCGGCGTGGGGGCCGTCTCTACGACCTCCGTTTCGGCCCCGACCGACTCGCGCGTGCTGTACGCCTCCAGGTTGTAGGCCAGCGGGGCCGACCACGTGGACATGTCGTACATCACCGAGTCCTGGAACGCCACCTGGCGCTGCAGGAGCGTGTTCACAAAGAGGTGGCGCGGCTGGTCGGTGGGCACGACGTACGCCCCGGCCTCCACCCGACGATCCGCTCGCTCGCCGGTGCGGTAGTCGAGCGCATTGTCGAGGCGGGTGGCCCCCGTCGTCCGTTCCACCTCGACGCCGTGGTGGCGGAGCATGTCGAGCACGTCGTAGAGGTAGCCGGTCCCCTGATCGTCGGGAAAGACGTAGGCGGCCGTCTCAATCGAGTTGCTCGCCTGCGAGTGAGCGTTGAGGTCATATTCCAGAAGTGCCCGCCGGTTCTGGACGGACGCCTCGATCGTCGCCAGCGAGGTGGCGTAGTGGTCGTGCACGCGCTGGCGGAAGGTGAGCGTGTAGCCGTCGTTGTTCTCGATGGCCCGCCCGGCCCCGATGCCGGCCTGCTCGGTCAGCATGCCGATCCCCCCCATCACGCTGGGGTAGGACGATCCGTAGCTGGGGTAGAAGAAGTCGAACGCCTCGCGGGTGAAGTAGGCGACTTGGTTCTGGTCGAACGCCTCAATGTTGGCGCGCCCGAAGGTATCGGCCCAGGCCACGTAGCGGTCCGGTAGGATCGGGTTGCGCGGCGTGGTGCCGGGCATGGTGAAGTAGTGGTCGTTGTAGCCCTGTTCGTGGTAGTCGGCATGCACCTGCGGCATGAACTCCTGGTACACACCGGTCAGGCCCTCCATCTCGGGGTGCACGTTCCACACCCAGTCGCGATTGAGGTCGAACCAGTAGTGATTGGTCCGCCCCTGCGGCCACGGCTCGTCGTGGACGATGTCGGCCGGCTCGGTGGCCACCTGCGCCCGTTGCATCGAGCGGGCCCAGTAGACGTAGCGGTCGCGGCCGTCGGGGTTGACGGTCGGGTACATGATCACGACCGCGTCTTGCAGGAGCGCCCGGGTGCGGTCGTCCCGCGCCGCGGCGAGGCGGTAGGCCACCTGCAGGGCCGCCTCCGTCGAGGCCGGCTCGTTGCCGTGGATGTTGTAGCTGTAGGAGACGAACACCGGCTGGTTTTGGAGGAGCCGGTCTCGGGCCGACGCCGACAGGCTCGCCGGGGCCGAGAGGCGCCGGCTGTTGCGCTTGAGCCGGTCGATCCGCCCCTGGTTTTGTGCACTCGTGACGACAAGATAGGGCAGGGTGCGGTCCTCGTAGGTCTCGCCGTAGGTGTCCATCCGAACCCGGTCGGACGCGTCGGCCAGCGTGCGCAGGTAGTCCACCGCGTCGGCGTGGAGGGTAAACTGCGTGCCCATTTCGTAGCCGAGCGCGTCCTCGGGCGACGGGACGCTGCTGTCGTAGGCGAGGTTCGGCTCGAACGAGAAGCGCTCCGGCGTCAGGTCGGCGGGCTGGGCCCCGGCGGAGCCCACCACGAACAGGACGGTCAGAGCAATCGGGAGAAGGCGGGAGGGGGACGGCATGGTGGGGGCGCTCATGAGACGGAGTGACGACCGTCCCACAAGGTGAGAACGAGCGCCCCCAGTCGCAAGGCGTCAGTAGGCCCCGGCGCACGGGACGTCATCTCCATGTACGTCCGAGACGTCACCCAGCCGTCCTTGCCCGACCACAGCCTACCCTTTGCAGAATGCAATCTGATCGTGGCGGTTGCTCGGCACGGCATCGCCGTTCGTGAGCAATACCCCCACGGAGAGGGTCACGTTGTAGGCGCAGTTTTCCAATTCCTCGACCTTTTTGCCGCCAGAAATGCGTTGAAAGTCGACGGACCCGTGCAGGTTTTCGTCCCGGCTCCCGTTCACGTTCGGATCACTGGGGGCCGGCGACACGCGGTAGGGACCGCCGGGCCCGTCAATCCGGATGCTGACGTTTCCCAGGTTCGGGTGGGCCGCGGTGAAGCGCACGTTCAGGGTGTCCTGAATGCCCTCGCACCCACCGCTGCCCAGTTCCTTCAGATTGACCATCGCCACGGCGAGCCCGTCGTCAATCTGCTGACTCATCCAATTGGGATGGCGGACATAGTCGTAGGGCCGATTGTTGACCGCAATCTTTTCAAGGTGGCCCACCTCCGTAGGCGCACTGGGACTCGAGTTCGGAGGGTTTTCCCGAACGAGCATCCGGATCTCGAAATGCTTGTTCTGTACGAGGGACACCCCGGAGGGGGCCTCGGCACTGTCCCCCGCGTCGATGCCAGTCAGGTCGACCGCGGGCGTGAACGTCCCCAGCGTCCGGGAGTCCAGTTGGACCTGGTTGTGATTCGGCACGAACGACCCATCCCCACCAAAAACCCCCGACTTCTGGGGCATCGGGATCCAGTTCCCGTTGGGAGTAACGGCCACTTCATCGGGGTCAGGTGTTCCCCCCACGACGTAATCTTTGGTGCTGATGCGCGGGGGCGAGACAGAAGTGTCCACCTTTTCGAGCGCCCCAATCTTCGTCTTGCGGAGCTGAGAGGGCGTCACGTTCTTCCAGGACGACGCCCCTCGCTCTCGGTACTGAAACTTGTACTCCAGGGGGTTTCCGTTTAGGGTCTTCGACATGATCCCATTCAGTCGGAGGGTGCGGTGGAAGGCCCGTCCGCCGCGCACTGTCTCCCCCGTGCCTGCCGGGCCGCTGTCGATGTCCGTCTGAAAGTCGTACCCGCCCACGTGGGTGAAGGCCGGGTAGACTTCAGGATCCGGGTCGTCGGGCTCCTCGTCGAGGCAGAGGTCCACACAGAAGCAGGGCCCGGCGTTCTCCCGGCTGCTCCTTCGTCCCTCGGACGGGTCTTCGGAGAGCAGGGGCTGTCCGGCCGGCGTCTCCACCCGAAAGTAGAGGTCCGGCCCGCCCACCAGTTCAACGTCGATCACGGTGCCGGGCTCGAAGTCCTGCTGCAAATAGTCGATGCGGAAGCGACCATTGCCGTCGGTGGTCGCAATCCCGACCTCATCGTCCTGAATCCAGTCCCGATCGAACGCAATGACCGTCACGCCCTCCACGGGGGCGTCCGTCTCGCAGAGGGTTACGTCCCCGCAGATCGTCCAGGCCCCGAACTGCCCCCGAACCTGGCACCAGAACCGCTCGGGAATGCAGTACTCCCAGCCAAATCGAGCCCCCTCTTCGCCCTTGCGCCACTGGGGCTGGAGGGTGGTGATGCTCACCTGCAGCGGGCCTGCCTCCGTGCCCTCCGGCCTCCCGGGGACCGATTCGAGGTACACGTCTGCCTCGATGGCCTCCCCGTCGTAGTCGACCTCCTCGCCGAGCACGACGTTGAAGCGGCCCTCCGAGTCGAGGCCCGCCTCGACCAGGAGACGATCCGCCTTTTGTTCTGCCTCCGCCGCATCGAGAATCTGATGCGTGTGCTTGGTGTCCGCGGTCGCACGGGCGACGACTTGATCGTCCCCGTCTTTGGGTCGGTAGAGCCGAAGGGTAGCGTGTGCCAGGTCCTCCTGACAGTCCGAACAGAGTTGTCCGCAGAGGTGTCCGAAAAACGTGTATCGCATGGCGCGTAGTAGACGACGATTGAAGTGCATGTCCGGCGAGAAGTGCGGCCCAACCACTCATGAGCCGTTTGTGTGTTAGGCACGTGAAGATGTGGTTCATAACTTGCCGCCGTTTGGTTCTTCAAATCTTCACTATTTGGCGACACCAATAGCGTCTCGCCGGACGCGGCCGGGTGCAGCGCTTTCCGCGCGGAATCGGCAGTGGGCCCTCGACGATTCGATGCGGCCTGCTCCGGCCAGAAAGAGATGGGGGTTGGAACGAGGAGAAGAGCCGGGCGCGACGGCACCGGACGGGGGCAGACGCGTTTTCCGGACGCGATGGGCCGGCCCACCGCGTCGTGCCTCAAAGCTCCATTCTTGCTCCGTCGTTCGCGGAGGATTCCATGATGGCCCGAACAACCCGAATGTCGGCGAGCCCCTCCCTGCCCGGGACCAGAGGGGCATTGTCGTTTTTGATAGCTCGGGCGTCGTTGTCCATCTGCCGGGCCTGCTGGTCAGTCGGGTCGGGGGGGCGTTCCGTCGTGGCCCGCGGCGGTCGCGACGGAGGTGACCGCGCCGTGCGTCTCGTCCTCGCCGTACCGGATGATGGTTTGGGTGTTGGGCTTGTGCTGCATCCGGTCGCCGACGGTGAGCTAGCCCCCATTCTTCTCGGCGGCGTCGATCACGGCGCGACACTCGCTCGCGGTCATGGCCATCGGCTTCTCGCACCAGACGTGCTTCCCGGCCTCGGCGGCCCTGATGGCGTCCCGCGCATGGAAGCCCGGCGGGGTCACGACATACACCTCATCGAGGGCGGCGTTGTTGGAAATCTCGGGCAGCGTGTCGTAGCTGTAGACATTCGAGCCCGGAAAGTCGTACCGTCGCTGCCACCTCGGACTCTTCTCCGGGAAGCCGGTGACAATGCCACGCAGCGCGCAGTGCTCGGTCTTCTGGAGACCGGGGCCAGCTGGGTCGTGGCGTAGTTGCCGAGGCCACAGAGGGCCACCCCGAGGACGTCGTCTCCATCAGGAAGGAGAACGGACGGAACGCCCACCGTCGACGCGGCTACGGTGGCCCCAGGCCGCTCAAGAAACTCTCGCCGGGAGGTGGGTTCGGACATGCCGTACGGAGACCAATTGGGGAGCGCAGCGAAGTCCGTCGGGTCCGGAGCCGCGGCGCCCGGCCGCGCGCGGACGAGAAGGCGCGCGGTCGGGGTGTGGTTTGTGGAGCGGAACCACGCGGCACGAGGGGGCGCCGGCGCTACTGCTCCGCCCGAAGCACCAGCAGTCGATGGGGACGCAGCGTCAGGACGCCCCCCGGCTCGACGGGGCCCGGATCGTCCAGAAACTCGGCCAGCTCCGGCACCACGTGCCAGGCCACGCAGTGCACATCGTCGAGCTCGTTGGTTTCCGCCGGCACCTCAACCTCGACCGGCGCCCCGCCCTGGTTCATGAGCACCAGGAACGCGTCGTCGGTGCGGGGGCGGCCCTTCGAGTCGGGCGCCAGGTTCTGCCCACGGAGCAGGTACCCGAAGGCGTGCAGGCCCTCGTCGTGCCAGTCTCCGTCCGTGATCTCACGGCCGTCGGGGTGCCACCAGAGCACGTCGCCGGAGCCGTCCGACTCGTCGACCGGGTCCAGAAAATGCCGTCGCCGGAAGCTCGGATGCTCCTGCCGGAACGCCGTGAGTCGCTGCACGAACGCGAGGAACTTCTGCTCGCGTTCGTCGAGGGTCCAGTCGTACCAGCTGATCTCGTTGTCTTGGCAGTAGGGGTTGTTGTTGCCCCGACGGGTGTGGGACAGCTCATCCCCGCCCAAAATCATGGGCACGCCCTGCGACAGCAGGAGCGTGGCCATGATGCTGCGCTTGCGCCGCTCGCGGCGCTCGATCACCTCCGGATCGGTGGTGGGGCCTTCCACCCCGCAGTTCGTCGAGTGGTTGTCGTCGTGGCCGTCCTCGTTGCCCTCCTTGTTCTCCTCGTTGTGCTTCCGCTCGTAGCTCACGAGGTCCTGCAGCGTAAAGCCGTCGTGGGCCGTCACGAAGTTGATGGACGCGAACGGGCGGCGGCCCGACCGCTCGTAGAGGTCGCTGGAGCCGGTGACCCGGGTGGCCACGTCGCCGTTCATCCCGCGGTCGCCCCGCCAGAAGCGGCGGATGGTGTCGCGGTAGCGGCCGTTCCACTCGGCCCACTGCCACGGGAACGACCCGACCTGGTAGCCGCCGGGCCCCACGTCCCAGGGTTCCGCAATCAGCTTGACCTGGCTCAGCACCGGGTCCTGCTGGACCACCTTGAAGAAGGAGCCGAGCATGTCCACGTCGTACAGTTCGCGCGCCAGGGCCGAGGCCAGGTCGAACCGGAAGCCGTCGACGTGCATCTCCGTCACCCAGTAGCGCAGGCTGTCCATGATCATCTGCAGGACGTACGAGTCGCCGGGGTCGAGCGTATTGCCCGTTCCGGTGTAGTCCATGTAGTAGCGCTCGTCGTCGGGGTTGAGCTTGTAGTAGGTCCGGTTGTCCACGCCCCGCCACGAGAGCGTGGGGCCCATCTGGTTGCCCTCGCAGGTGTGGTTGTACACGACGTCGATGATGACCTCGAGCCCCGCGTCGTGCAGGGCACGGACCATCATCTTGAAGTCACGCACCGCGCTCGTCGGGCCGTTGGCGGCGTACTCCGGCTCCGGCGCGAAGTAGGAAAGGGTGTTGTACCCCCAATATTCCCGGAGGCCCTTCCGGAGCAACTCCCGGCGATGCAGCTTGGCGTGCACCGGCAGGAGCTGCACCGTAGTGACGCCGAGGGTCTTGAGGTGATCGAGCACCGGCTCGGACGCCATTCCCAGGTACGTGCCCCGCAGCCGTTCGGGCACGTCCGGGTGCTTCTGGGTCATCCCCTTCACGTGCGTCTCGTAGATGAGGGTATCCTGCCACGGGATCTCGGGGGACTGGTCGTTGCCCCAGGCGAAGGTCTCCTCCACCACCGCCGCGAGGGGGGCGTGGGGGGCACTGTCCTGCGTGTTAAACGAACGGTCGTCCCCCTCCGCGTCCACGTCGTAGCCGAAGAGGCTGTCGTCCCAGCGGAGGGGGCGCCCGATGGCCTTCGCGTAGGGGTCGAGCAGCACCTTGTTGGGGTTGAACCGATGCCCGTTCGCCGGGTCGTAGGGGCCGTAGACGCGATAGCCGTAGAGCTGTCCGGGACGCACGTTCGTGACGTAGCCGTGCCAGATGGGACCGGTGTGCTCCGGCAGCTCGAACGTGACGGCCGGCTCGGGGGCGTCCGCGTCCTCAAAGAGAAGCAGTTCAACCCGGTCGGCGTGGGCGCTGTGCAGGGCAAAGTTGACGCCGATGCCGTCCCACGTAGCCCCCCGTGGATAGGGCTTGCCGGGTTGGATGTGACGGTCGCCCCGATTCTGCGGGTTCGTGTCGATCGATGAGGGAGGGGACGCGTCCATACAGCACAGGGACAACTCAAAAGCGCAGAGCAGTCTGCAGCGCTCAATGTGAACCACAAAAATCGGGCCGCAGACCCCGGGTACAATGAGCCCAACCGGCCACAGTTGCATCTGCGGCTTCGGCGCCCGTGGCCCTCATGTTGGGATTTCTGTCCCCCAATGCGTAGCGTGTATATCCGTCGTCGCCCCCTGCTCGCCGCATCTCGCCCCTGCCCCACGCCAGCATGGCCTCTTCTGCCACGTCGCCGCCCGCGTCGCCCGATCCGACCATGCCCAAGTCTTGGTCCCGGGTCGTCATCTCATCGGTGGCCCCCGCCATTGACGGCGGGCAGTGGCCCATCAAGCGGGCCGTGGGGGAGCAGGTAGAGGTAACCGCCGGCGTCCTGGTGGACAGCCACGACGCCCTGGCCGTCGAGCTCGTGGTCCGCCACGCGAGCGAGGAGACGGAGCACGTCACCCGCATGCCCCACGTCGAAAACGACGCGTACGCCGGCGCCTTCGAGGTGTCGGCCCCCGGCCGCTACCTGTACCGCGTGCGGGCCTGGATCAACCGCTTCGCCACGTGGCAGGACCAATTTCGACGCCGGGTGGAGGGGGGCGAGCCGCCGTCCGAGATTGAGAGCGAGCTGACCGCCGGGGCGTCGCTGCTTCGGGCGGCCGCCGAACACGCCCCCGAGGACGACCGGGAGATGCTGACGGCCCACATCGAGGCCTTCGCGGACGGCAACGCGGAGGCGGCCCTCGGGGACGAGATCGCCGAGCTCGTACGCCGCCACGCGCCCCACCACCAGCAGACGAGCAGCGCGACCTACGAGGTGCTCGTGGACCCGGAGCGCGCCCGCACCGGCGCGTGGTACGAGTTCTTCCCGCGCTCCGCCCGGGACGACGACGAGCACGCCACGCTCGACGAGGCCGCCGAGCGCCTGCCGCGCATCCAGGAGATGGGCTTCGACATCGTCTACCTTCCCCCGATCCACCCCATCGGCGAAACGAACCGGAAGGGCCCGGACGATGCCCCCGAGGCCGGCCCCGACGATCCGGGCAGCCCGTGGGCCATCGGCGGCTTTCTGGCGGACGGCTCGAAGGGGGGGCACAAGAGCGTCCACCCCAAGCTGGGCGGCATCGAGGCGTTCGACCGGTTCGTCGAGACGGCCCACGACCTGGGCCTGGAGGTCGCCCTCGACGTCGCGTTCCAGTGCTCCCCCGACCACCCCTACGTCGAGGAGCACCCCGAGTGGTTCTACCACCGCCCGGACGGCTCCCTCCGCTACGCCGAAAACCCACCGAAGAAGTACAAGGACGTCCACCCCATCAACTTCGAGACGGAGGCGTGGCCCGCGCTCTGGCAGGAGCTGAAGAGCGTCTTCGAGTACTGGATTGACCACGGCGTCACGACCTTTCGCGTGGACAACCCGCACACCAAGCCGTTTGCCTTCTGGCAGTGGTGCCTGCGCGAACTCCGCGCGGACACCCCCGAGCTCGTCGTCCTATCGGAGGCCTTCACCCGGCCGAAGACAATGTACCACCTCGCCAAGCTCGGCTTCAACAACTCCTACACCTACTTCACCTGGCGCAACACCCCCGACGCGCTCGAAGCGTACGGCGAGGAGCTGTTCCACACCGAGGCGGCCGAATACTTCCGCCCCAACTTCTGGCCCAACACGCCCGACATCCTACACGACGAGCTGGTCGACGGGGGGCGCCCCGCCCACAAGAGTCGGTTCGTGCTCGCGGCGACGATGTCCAGCACCTACGGCGTCTACGGCCCGCCCTTCGAGCACGTGGACACCCAGCAGCGCGAGTCCAAGGAGGAGTACGCCCGGAACGAGAAGTACGAACTCCGCACCTGGGACTGGAACGACCCCACCTCGCTGCAGCCGTTCATGGCGCGGGTGAACCGCCTCCGCAACGAAAACCCCGCCCTGCAACAGATGCGGTCGATTCGGTTCCTCGACACGCAGCACCCGGACCTGATCGCCTACAGCAAGGCCGCCGGGGACAACCTGATCGTCGTGGTCGTAAGCCTCAATCCCCACAGCGAGTGCGAGGGCCAGCTCGTGCTGCCCCCCCACGACCTCGGCCTGCCGGCCGACGAGGCCTTCTCCGCCCACGACCTCCTGCACGACGCCCACTACACCTGGCAGGGGACTCACCACTACCTCCGCCTTTCCCCCGACCGGCCCGCACACATTTTTCGGCTCGAACCGGCCGGCACGAGCGAGCAGACGCACGCCGCCTACGATCGCCTCGTGCACGCATAACGGCGTTTGACCGTTGGCAGGTTGAGCGTTTTCACGTTCGGCCGTCAACGTGCCAACCTTCAACGTTCCAACCTTCCAACGCAGTACCCGAATGCCCGACGACTTCCTCGACGACCCCCTCTGGTACAAGGACGCCGTCATCTACGAGCTGCACGTCCGCAGCTTCTACGACTCGAACAACGACGGCTACGGGGACTTTCGAGGGCTTCGCGAAAAGCTGCCCTACCTCGAATCACTGGGCGTCAACACCCTCTGGCTGCTCCCCTTCCTGGAGAGCCCGCTCCGAGACGACGGCTACGACACCGCCGACTACTTCAAGGTCCTGCCGATCCACGGCGACCTCGACGACTTCCGGGCCTTTCTCGACGACGCCCACGCCCGCGGCATGCGGGTCATCACGGAGCTGGTGCTGAACCACACCTCCGACCAGCACCCCTGGTTTCAGGAGGCGCGCGACCCGGACTCCGACAAGCACGACTGGTACGTCTGGAGCGACACGGACGAGCGGTACGACGACGTCCGTGTCATCTTCACCGACACGGAGGATTCGAACTGGGCGTGGGACCCGAAGGCGGAGAAGTACTACTGGCACCGCTTCTTCTCCCACCAGCCCGACCTCAATTTCGACAACCCCGAGGTCCGGGAGAAGATGAAGGAGGTCATGTTCTTCTGGCTCGACATGGGGGTGGACGGCCTCCGGCTCGACGCGGTGCCCTACCTCTTCGAACGGGAGGGCACCAGTAGTGAGAACCTGCCCGAGACGATCGCCTACGTGAAGGAACTGCGCGCCGCCGTGGAGGAGCGCTACGGGCCCGGCAAGGTGCTTCTGGCGGAGGCCAACCAGTGGCCCGAGGACACGCTTCCCTACTTCGGCGAGGACGCGGACGGGGATAGCACCGGCGTACAGATGGCCTTCAACTTTCCCGTCATGCCGCGGCTCTACATGGCGCTGCGGCGCGAGAACCGGCGGCCAATCGTGGAGATGCTCGACCTGACCAGCGGCATCCCCGACGACGCGCAGTGGGCCCTCTTCCTCCGCAACCACGACGAGCTCACCCTCGAGATGGTGACCGACGAGGAGCGGGACTACATGTACCACGAGTACGGCGCCGACGATCGCTTCCGCATCAACGTGGGCATTCGGCGCCGCCTGACGCCCCTGCTCGGGGGCGAGCGCCGCCGCATCGAGCTCATGAACGCGCTGCTGCTGAGCCTCAAAGGGAGCCCCATCATCTACTACGGCGACGAGATCGGAATGGGCGACGACCCCTTCCTCGGCGACCGCAACGGGGTGCGCACCCCCATGCAGTGGAGCCCCGACAAGAACGGCGGCTTCTCGCGGGCCCCGCACCACAAGCTGTTCATGCCGCCCATCAACCGGGGCAAGTACAGCTACGAGTTCGTGAACGTGGAGGACGCGGAGGCGGACCCGTACTCGCTGCTCCACTTCATGCGCCGCCTCATCGCCCTCCGGCAGCAACACAAAAACATCTTCGGCCGGGGCAGCCTCGAGCTCCTGCCCGTGGAGAACCAGTCCATCCTCGCGTTTCTCCGCGAGTACGAGGGCGAGCGCATCCTGGTGGTGAACAACCTGTCCCGCTTCACGCAGTCGGTCCACATTCCGGCCCGGGAGGACCTGCAGGGCCTGGCGCCGGTCGAGCTGTCCGGCCAGTCCGCGTTCCCGCCCATCGACAACGACGACTATCACCTGACCGTTGGCCCCCACCACTTCTACTGGTTCAAGCTCGTGCCCAAAGAGGACGTACAGCGCGACGACACCCGCCGCAGCGGCCTTCAGCCCCTCGAGGACAAAAACGGCCGCACCCGTCCGGTCCTGCCGGTCGCCGAGGGCCTGCAGAACGTACTCGTGCCCACGATGGCGCAGCGCCGCGGCCCCGAACAGATCGAGGCCCTCCTCCCCGAGTTTATCAACGAGCAGCGCTGGTTCGGCGGCAAGGGCGAGGGCATCGAAGGGGTCGAGGTCGAGGACGCGGTGCGCCTCCAGAGCGACCCCGTGGTCTACCTGTCGGTGCTCCGGGTCGACCTGCCGGAGGACACGTCGTTTTACACCCTCCCCCTGATGGCGGCCCCCGAGCCGGAGGCCCCCGACATTCTCGACGAACACCCGAACGCCACCCTGGCGTGGCTGGAGGTGGACGACACCGAAGAGCGTCGGCTCGTCTACGACGCCACGGTCAACCCTCAGTTCTGGGCCACCCTCTTCCGCTGGTGGCAGCGGGGCGGCACCGGCCGCTCGCTGAAAGGCCTCTATACGGCCGAGCCGTCCGAGGCGATGGGCAACGAGCCCCCCCACGACGTGCGCCTCTTTACCGGCGAGCAGAGCAACACCTCGGCCATCGTCAACAACGACTACTTCCTCAAGCTCTACCGCCGCCTGGAGGAGGGCCCCAACCCCGAGAAAGAGCTCCTGGAGCACCTTACAGACGTCGAGTTTACGTTTTCGCCCCGGCTCCACGGCACGCTCCACTTTCGGCGCCGCCGCCGCCAGTACACCCTGGGCGTGCTTCAGGAAGCCCTCGCGGTGGATGCCGACGCCTGGAGCTACGCCCTCTCCTGCACGACCACCTTCCTCGACCGCGTCGAAAATTCGCCGTTCCCGCACGAGCAGGCCAAAAACACGGGCCCGTCGGCGGATGGCCCGCACTGGACGGCGGACCGCTTCTCGGAGGCGACCGTGCCGGTGTGGCTCGAAGACCTGGCCCCCGAGTTGATCTCGTTCGCGCGGACGCTCGGGGTGCGCACCGCCGAGATGCACCACGCGCTGGCTCGGGCCGGGGGCGACGACATGCGCCCCATCGAGGCACCGACGGACGCGGGGGCGGAGCTGGGCGCGCGCATCCGGACCGAGATGGAAGAGACCCGCGCACTTCTGGATCGGCAGCCGGACCCCGCTTCCGGGCACGTGCCGTCCGACCCGGCGTGGAGGGCGGCCCGCGATCGCCTCGCCCCCCTCAACGACGTGCCCGGAACCCACGACCGCATCCGGATCCATGGCGACTATCACCTCGGCCAGCTTCTGCGGGCCGAGGGCGACATCTATGTCCTCGACTTCGAAGGCGAGCCGACCCGCCCCCTCGAAGAGCGGCGGCGGCGCAAGAATGCACTGCGCGACGTCGCGGGCATGCTTCGATCCCTGGAGTACGCCGTTCTCGCGTCCTGGCAGGATCACGCCGACGTGGACCCGGACTACGAGCCGTGGATCGACGCGCTGCTCTACTGGACGGAGACCACCTTCCTCGACGCCTACGCCGACACGACCGGCGACGCCGCCTTCCTTCCGGCCGCCCCCGCCCGCTACTCGTTCCTCTGGGCCTTCCTGCTCGACAAGGCCCTCTACGAGGTCCGCTACGAGCTCCACCACCGTCCCGATTGGGCCTGGCTTCCGCTGCACGGCCTCCACCGCCTGCTCGCCCCTCGGGACGCGACCGCCTCCGACCCCCTCGACGCCTGATCCCTCCCCGCCCGAGTGTCCCGCTCCCCCACTCTTCTCCCCCCATGCCCCATCTCACCGACGACGACATCTACTACTGGCGGCAAGGCACCCATGCCCACAGTTACGAGCGGATGGGGGCGCACCCCAACCAGCGGGGCACCTGGTTTGGCGTCTGGGCCCCCAATGCCGACCGGGTGGAAGTAACGGGCGACTTTAACGACTGGCGCTTCGGGGCCGACGTGCTGGAGCGCCGCGAGGGCGGCCTCTGGGAGGGCTACGTCCGCGGCGCCCAGCCGGGCGACAAGTACAAGTACCACCTCCGGGCCGACGGCGAGTGGTTCGACCGCACCGACCCCTACGCCTTCCGCATGGAGCCGCCCGCCCAGAACACCTACGAGGGCCTCTCGGCCCTCATCACCGACCTCGACACCTACACGTGGGGCGACACCACCTGGATGAACGAGCGGGAGGGCCCCAGCGGGATCGACGGACCGCTCTCCATCTACGAGGTGCACCTCGGCTCGTGGCGCCACGAGGAGCACGGCGAATCTTTAAGCTACCGGGAGGTCGCCGAGCCGCTGGCCGACCACGTGCAGAACCTCGGCTTCACCCACGTCGAGTTTCTGCCCCTCGCCGAGCACCCGTACTACGGCTCGTGGGGCTACCAAATTCTCGGCTACTACGCCCCCACCTTCCGCTACGGCGACCCCGAAGGCCTCATGCACCTCATCGACACGCTGCACCAGCGTGGCATCGGGGTCATCATGGACTGGGTGCCCGGCCACTTCGCCACCGACCCGCAGGGGCTCACCTACTTCGACGGCTCGCACCTCTTCGAATACGAGGACCCGCTCATGCGGGAGCATCCGGACTGGGGCACGCGCGTGTTCGACTTCGGCAAGAACGGCGTGCGCAACTTCCTCCTCTCCAACGCCCTCTTCTGGATGGACAAGTACCACGTGGACGGCCTGCGCGTCGACGCGGTCGCCTCCATGCTCTACCGCGACTACTCCCGGGAGGGCGACTGGTCGCCCAACGTGCACGGCGGCCGCGAAAACCTGGGCGCCATCAGCCTCCTCCAGGACACCAACGAGCGCGTCTACGACGAGTACCCCGAGGCGATCATGCTGGCCGAGGAGTCGACCGCCTGGCCCGGCGTCACCACCCCCACCGAGCACGGCGGCCTCGGCTTCCTCTACAAGTGGAACATGGGCTGGATGCACGACACGCTCGAGTACGCGAGCACGGAGCCGGTCCACCGCAAGCACCACCACGGCGACCTGACCTGGACCCTCAGCTGGGCGTTCTCCGAAAACTACACGCTCCCCCTCTCCCACGACGAGGTGGTGCACGGCAAGAGCTCCCTCTGGAGCAAAATGCCGGGCGACGACTGGCAGAAGGCGGCCAACCTGCGGCTCCTCTACGCCCACATGTTCGGCCACCCCGGCAAGAAGCTTCTCTTCATGGGCGGCGAGTTCGGGCAGTACCACGAGTGGAACCACGACGAGGAGCTGGAATGGAGGCTCACGGAGGAGCCGCTGCACGAGGGCCTGATGGAGTGGCTCGGCGACCTCAACCACCTCTACCAGAATGCACCGGCGCTCTGGAACGACCAGGAGGACGGCTTCGAGTGGATCGCGTACGACGACCGCGAGAACAGCGTCCTCACCTACCGCCGCCTCAACGGGGACCGGTCGCTCGTCTTTGTGCTCAACTTTACCCCCGTCGTCCGCGAGAACTACCGCATCGGGACTGCGGGGAGCGGCCGGTGGCACGAGCGGCTCAATAGCGACAGCCACGCCTACGGCGGCAGCAACGTAGGCAATCAAGGCCTCGTCCACAGCGACCCGATCGGGCAGCACGGGCATTCCCACTCGCTGGAGCTCACGCTCCCCCCGCTCGGGGCCCTGGTCCTGGAGCCGGCCGAGTAGTCCGTCCGGGCCTACCCCGCCTCCGAGGAACGAAGACGAAGGCCTTGGGGCCCCGCTGTACGCGCCGCCCTCTCCTCAATTTTACAGCTTCTGTATGATCCGCGGTTGATCGTCGAAAAAACCCCTCTTATCTATAAGTGGTCTAAATAGTCAGAAACTACCCCTGCATCCTGCATGGACCACTCGTTCGTACGTCGTTCTATAGGGGCGGCGCTTGGGGCACTGCTTCTTCTGCTCGTCGTTCTGCCGGGGTGTTCGGACGATCCCGTCCTGGGCCCATCAGACGGAGCTTCCGAGGAAGGAGGTAGCTACAGTACCCTCAACCGCCTGTCTCCACCTGCCACCACCGTGGATTCCAGCCAGTCCTCGTCAAAGGCGGATAGTACGACAACGAACCCGGCCCGCTTCTAGTCTCGGCGGTGGGCGCCTCTTGCACGGACACAGAACCGGACCTCGCAGCATGCGCGTCATATACGTTCTCGCTCTCTTCTTTTTTGTATTTGGTCTAAATAATGGGCCGGCGGCGGGCCAGGAGGGACCGACGGGTCGTGTAGAAGGCCGCGTCGTTACCGCAGAAACAGGAGGGGCGCTTGCCGACGCAACGGTGGGGATTGATGGGAGCAACCGGCCCCAAGGCACCGTCACCGACGCGGACGGTCGCTTTGTGCTCACCAACCTGCCGCCCGGGCGCACGACCCTGCAAGTCCGCCACGTGGGCTACGTCACGACCACGCGTACGGTCCAGGTCCGGGCCGGCCAGGCGGCGCGCCTGACCATAGAACTGGCAAGCGCCACCGTAGAGCTGTCAGGACTCGAGATTACCGGCGCCACGCGCGGCATCCGGACGGCCCTTCCGGGGGCGGCCACGAAGGTAGACGCCGCCGCCCTGGACCAGATGGACCCCATCGGCACCCAGGCCGCCCTCAAGCACGTGCCCGGCGTCTATGGCCTGGCCGACGACGGCATGTCGCAAACCCGCATGTCGGTGGGCATCCGGGGCCTGCAGCCCCGCCGGACCCAGCGTGTTCTCGTCATGGAAGACGGAATGCCCATCCAGCCCGCCCCGTACGTCTTCTCGCCGCTCTACTACAACCCGCCCATCGAGCGCATCGAGGAGATCGAGGTCATCAAGGGCAGCTCCACGATCCGGCACGGCCCGCAGACAATGGCCGGCGTGATCAACTACGTCACCAGCCGCCCACAGCGCCGCTCGCCGGGGGGCACCTTTGAACTCACCCCCGGCACGAACGGCTACGTCAGCGCCTTCGGGGAGGTCGGCGGCTTTGGGACCGACGACGTGCGCCCACAGGTCCAGCTGCTCTTCAAGCGGGGAAACGGCTTTCGCCAGCACAACGACTTCCGCCAGGTCAATGGCACTGCTAAGCTGCAGGCCGATCTCGGCGCCAATCGATCGCTGTACGTCAAGACCAATGCCAACTACGAGCGGCTGAACGCCACATATACCGGCCTCACGCCGTACTCCTTCCGCACCGACCCGGATTTCAACCCCAAGGACGACGATCTCTACCAGATCTACCGGGCGTCGCTGGGAACGATCTACAACCGCCGTTACAGCGACGCCGTGCAGGGCACCACGCGGCTTTACGCCAACGTCTTCCACCGCCCGTGGTGGCGAGAGAAGGATGTGTTCGTGGATGCAGAGGCCTACCAGGCCCCAGACAGGGACGCCGAGCCGGTCGCTCCGAACAAACCGGGGCCGCTCATGCGGGTCGGCATCAGCGACGTGAGAAACCAGGCAAACATCACGCTGGATGACAAGCCGTACTTCGGCAACGTGCGCACCTTTTACGTTACCGGCGTCGAACATTCGATGGGCATTCAGCACAGCCTGCTCGGGCAGGAGGCGGACCTGGAGGTGGGCGGTCGCCTGCACTGGGAACGCTTCAAGGACAACCGCAAGATCAGCGACGAGGTGGGGGTGCGAGAGGGGGTGTTCTTTCGGGGCGACGTGTCCGATTCCGACCCCGTCACGATCATCGGCGGCAGCTCGGTCTACGAGACACGTGCGCTCTCCCTCTACGCGCTGGAGGATGTACAGTGGGGCCCGCTTCGCCTCTCACCAGGGTTTCGGCTGGAGGCCTTCAAGCAATCCCAGATCAACCGCCTCAACGGCAGCCAGTACCGCGACCAGACGAGCGTCGTCCCCCTGCCCCGGCTCGGCTTTAACTGGAACATGGGCACCGCCGACCTGGGCCCGTCGCTGAGCGAAAGCAACTTCCGCCTCTTCGGCGGCGTCCACCGCGGCTACACGCCGCCCTCCAGTGCCACCTTCGCCATCGTGGGCTTCGATCCGCCCAGCGCCACCGGCGCGGGCGACGGCGGATTCGACCTGAAGGCCGAGAAGAGCTGGAATACCGAGCTCGGCGTGCGGGGCCGCTCTGACGCCGGCCAGTTCGAGGTCACTGGCTTCTACCTCTACGTGGAGGACCTGGTGGGCGGCCGCACGAGCTTCCAGCAAAACCTAGGGGTGGTGGAGAGCTACGGCCTGGAGGCCCGAACCCGGGTGAAAGGCGGGGTCTTTGCCGCTCCCCTCCCCACGCTGGACGTCTCGTATACCTACCTGCAATCGTCGGTCGTGCAGGGCGTCATTTCAAGCGCGATCGACGGCCTGCCGGAGGACATCACCGGCAACGAGCTGCCGGCAGCCCCGCGTCACACCGCCACGGTGGGCCTGTCGAAAGCCTTCTCGGACATCGGGCTCACCCTGTCGACCGACCTCAGCTACACCGGCCGCTTTTACACGGACCTCGAAAACCTGGAGGCCACCAACAACCGGGGCGAGCGGGGGCCTGTGCCGGCCCATACGGTGATCGACGCCGGGGCGACCTACGCGTACTCCGACGCCCTCAGCATCCAGCTTACCGCCAAGAACGTGACGGACAACGTGTACATCGGCTCGCGGCTGCACTCCAACCCTAGCCAGCCGAGTGCCAACCTGAGTACGGGCATCATCCCCGGTGCCCGCCGCCAGGTCAATCTCTCGATTCAGTACGACTTCTAACCCCACACAGAAAAACGCTCCGCCCCCCGAATCGTGGGAGGCGGAGCGCTTTTTTCACACAGATACACTTTCATGAACGCATCAACTCCTATGCAACGTTCCCTTTTTCGCTACACGACCGCATTCCTGCTTCCCCTCCTTGCCGTGGGGCTGGTGCTCACGGGCTGCGATAGCACCGGGAGCAATATGGACGACAACGGCGGAGATTCCGGCAATGAGGACATCGCCATTCAGGGCACGTATCCCGCCAGCGCAAGCAGCTACGCCGACGAGGTCGCCATCAACCTACAATCCGCGGGCCTCGGAATTCGGCTGGAAAACAATCCGTCCGCCAGCATACTGCAGGAGATTTACACCGGTCCGTCCAGCGACCGCTCGATCCGGCGCATCTCGGGATCGAGCCTGACCTTCGACCAGACGACGTACAGCGATATTGGAGGTGGGGTGGACCTCTCGGCCGCCATTTCCACAGAAAACCTCCTGCGAAGCGACCAGCTGGTGGCTGCGGACACCGATCAGCAGGGCCAGCTCCGAAACGCGGATCAGTTGATCAGCTATTACCTCAGTCAGGCGCAAGAAACTTCGTCCAACGGCGTTGACTTCAGCCAGTTGAGTGAGAAAGGGGTGGCCGGCGCCCTCAGCTACTACGAAGGCGCGGAGATCCTGAACGACTTCGCCGACGACGGCAGTGTCGCGTCGGACCCGGCCGACAAGTGGAACGAAGCCTTCGGCCACTTCGGGGCACCCCGCGACTTCGCGGCGTTCCTCGACTACAGCAGCGGGGAGGGACTCGTCGGCTCGTTCCAGGACGTGGACGGGGACGGCGGCATCGACCTCACCAGCGAGGCCGTCTACATCTGGGCCGGCTACACCGCAGAGCGGGCGGCAGCGGCCGAGGGCACCGGCAACCCCAACGACTTTGCTCGGCGGGCCTTTGAGGCGTTCCGCCAGGGCCGAGAGGACATCGCAAACGGGAATGATCCCTCCGACCACGCCCGAACGGCCCTCAACGCCTGGGAGGCTACAGTGGCAGTGAATGTGATTCACTACGTGAATGGAATGCAATCAGCCCTGGAGAACGTCAGTGGTGAGGTCACAAAAGAGAAACTCGACAGCCCCGGCGGCTTTGAGGACAGTTGGGGCGAGGCCAAGGCGTTTGCCTGGGCCCTCCAGTTCAATGATAACAGCACGCTGGACGACGATCAGCTTCGGACCATCCACGATCAACTCGGGAACGATCCGCCGTACGGTGAAGGAGTGGATTCATCAACCTACTCGGGTGATCTCGACAAGGTGAAGGAAGAGATCCAGGGCGCATACAGCTTCGAGGACGCGAACGTGAGCGCGTGGTAGACCGACGAGAGAACCGCATGGCGAGTACACTGATGAGATAACGACTAACGCCCCTCTTCCGCCCCGGCGGGGGAGGGGCGTCGGTGTCTGTTTCCCCAACGTGCCCGTTCGACCTCGTGAGCACGCGCGACACAGCCTCGCCGGTGACCGCTGCCGATGCGTCGCCCTGGCGCCGGATGCTTCGGCGGATCGGGCGGGCGCCCGGCGTGGCATGGGGCGCGCTGGCCGTGGTCTGCATCGCCAGCCGCCTCGCCACCACGATTACGTACATTGAGGACCCGGACAGCTTGCGCTTCGCCCTCAGCGTGGCGGACACGTACGACATCGCGGCGCTGCAGCCGCACTTCCCGGGATACCCTCTCTTCTGGGCCGCGGCGGAGCTCTTCTACCTCCCCACCGGCTCGTTTAGCACCAGCTTTTCGCTGGTCGGCGGGCTCGCCACCGTCGGCCTCGTCTGGGCGCTCCTGCGCCTGTGGGGCCGCCCGCTGCGCTCGGTCGACGGGGCCGCGCTGGCCGGCGCCGTCGCCCTGAACCCGCTCCTGTGGCTGATGGCCAACCGCTACATGCCCGACCTCCTGGGGACGGCGTGGGCCGTGGCGACGCTGGCGGTTCTGGTTCGGGCCTGGGACGACGAGGGGCCATCACAACGACGGGCCGCGCTCGGGGGCATGGCCCTGGCCGGACTGCTGGCCGGGCTTCGGCTCTCGTACCTGCCCCTCGTGGTGATCCCGGCGCTCCTCGTGCTGGGGCGCTCCGCCCGACCCGTCCGCCTCATCGCGGCGGGGGCGGCCGGCGTGGGGGTGTGGCTCGTGCCGATGGTGCTGGACACGGGCCTGTGGACCCTGATCGACGTGGCGTGGGGCCAGACCACCGGCCACTTTACGGACTTTGGCGGCACGGTGCAGACGGAGTCGGACCTCGGGCGCCGCCTCGCCGGCACCGCGCAGGGGCTGTGGGCCGACGGCCTCGGCGGCTGGTGGCCGGGGCGTCACTGGAGCACGGCTTTCGTGGGGGCGGGAGGGGTGGCGGCCGGTGGGGCCGGCACGTGGCGGCTGTGGCGGAGCGGGGCCCTCTCCGGCTCCCGTGCCTGGATAATCGTGGCCGGCGCGGCCCCCTACGCCCTCTGGATGTTCTTCTTCCAGAACGTGGTGCACAAGAGCCGGCACGTGCTCCCCCTCTTGGCACTGCTGCTCCCGGTGCTGGCGGCGGGCGCGGCGGCCCTGTGGCGGGCCCGTGCGTGGCCCATCCGCGGGGCAATCCTGGCGGCCGCTGGGGCCTACGCCGCGGTCACGCTCGTGCTCGTGGCCCAGCACCGCAGCCCGTCGGCCATCGCCCAGGCCAAGGCGTTTGTCGAGACCACGGCCCGGACGGATTCCGGGCCGACGCGCGTCGCGTCCGTTCCGCTCGTCAACACGTACCTCCGAACCCAGCAGGTAGGGGCCCGGTTTCTCTCAATTGAGGACTCGTCCGACGTGCGCCGCCTGCGGGAAGCGGAGACGGGACGCACCCTGGTGGTGGGCACCTACGCATCGCTGCTCGACCGGGCCCCGGCCCGCACCCGCACGTTCTACCACAACCCGCACGTCAATCGCATGTGGCCCAAGGTAACCGTTTATGTCTACGACCACTGACCCGCAGGAGTCCCCTCTGACCGTACTGGGGGCAGGCCCCGCCGGGCTCGCGACCGGGTTCTACGCCCGGAAGCAGGGGCTCGACGTGCGCCTCTTCGAGGCCGCGGACGCCGTGGGCGGCAACGCGCGGACGCTCCAGATGGGCCCGTTCCGCTACGACACCGGCGCGCACCGCTTCCACGACAAGAACGACGCGGTGACCGCCGACGTGAAGGCGCTTCTGGGCGCCGACCTCCGCCGCATCGATGCCCCCAGCCAAATCTGCTGGCGCGGGCGGCGCATCGACTTTCCGCTGGCCCCCTACAACCTGGTGCGGGAGCTTCCGCTGTCCCTCCTCGTGCAGATTGCGTGGGAGCAACTCTCCATTCCTCGCGTCTCCGAGAACGCCGAGCACTTCGAAGAGATGGCCCTGCAGAGCTACGGGCCTACGCTCGCCAACCTCTTCCTCCTGAACTACACTGAGAAGCTATGGGGCGCCGACGCCGACACGCTTTCGCCCCGCGTGGCCGGGGATCGCCTGGAGGGCCTCGACCTGAAGACCTTCCTCCTGGAGGCCTTCGGCGGTTCGAAGACGAAGGCACGCCACCTCGACGGCTCCTTCTACTACCCCAAGCACGGCTACGGCCAGATCGCCGAGGCCACCGCCGACGCCATCGGCCGGGAGCGCATCCGCACCGGCGCCCGTGTCACGGGCATCGCCCACGACGGGGCGCGCATCCAACGCGTCACGATCAACGACACCCACTCCGTCGACCCGGAGACGGTCGTGAGCACCCTGCCACTTCCCCTCGTGCTGCGCCTCCTCGATCCCCCGCCCCCCACTGAGGTTCAGGCCGTGGCCGGGTCGATGCGCTTTCGTCACCTTCGCCTCGTGGTGCTGGGGCTGGACCGATCGCGCCTCACCCCGAATGCCTCGCTGTACTTTCCCGAACGGTCGGTCCCGTTCACCCGCCTCTACGAGCCGAAGAACCGCAGCCCCGACATGGCCCCCGACGGCCAGACCGTCGTCGTCCTCGAGCGCCCGTGCCATCCGGACACCACTGCCTGGCAACAGCCGGACGACGCCTTGCGGGCCGAAGCAGTATCTCTCCTGGCCGACCACGGACTTGTTGCGCGCGACGAGGTGGTGGCGTCTACGCACCACGAGGTGCCCTTTGCCTACCCAATCCTGGAGGTCGGGGCCGCGGAGAAAGCAGGGCGGCTCAAGCAGTACCTGGACCGCTTCGACAACCTCCACCGCCTGGGCCGAAGCGCAGACTTTGCCTACACGCACACCCACGATCTCTATTCGGACGCCAGGACCCTCACTCAGTCGCTCGCTGCACGCACCCCCCCGGCGGCCTAACGCGGCCTACGGCGCTGCTTGGCCGGTTCGGGTTCGCTCCAACCAGTTCGCCTCCCGGGCAATGCCGTCCCGGAGCGGCGTGGCCGGGGCAAAATCAAGAAGCCGCCGGGCTGTCTCGATCTGGGCGCGGGTGTTCTGCTGGTCCCCCGGCCGGGGCGGTCTGCGCTCGATGCAGAGCGGCCGGCCCACCACCTCCGCCACCCGTTCCAGCACGCGGAGTGTAGAGGTGGAGGACGGAGCCCCGATGTTGATGGCCTGCCCTGCACAGCGCGGAAAGCGGGCGAGTGCGGCCACCAGTCCCTCTACGGCGTCCCCGACGTACGTGAAGCTCCGCCGATGGTGCTCACTTCCCTCAAACAGTGGAAAGGCCTGTCCCCTCCGGGCACAGCGAAGGGCTTTCGGAATCAGCTTGTCGGGCCGCTCGCGGGGGCCATACACGGAAAAAAGCCGGAGAATGCAGCTGTCCCACCGCTCGGACGCGGCGCGGGCCCGCACGGCCGCCTCCGCCCGGCGTTTCGTACGGCCGTAGACGGACGCAGGGGAGAGCTCCACGTCTTCGGCCCCGGTCGCCTCCCGCCCGTACACGGACGAGGACGAGGCAAAGAGAAACGCCTGGAGATGGGGGTGTCCCGCCAGGGCGTCCAGGAGCCGCTCGGTCGCGCGGACGTTGTTGCGGACGAAGGCGCGACGGTCGGTATCGGGGGACAAGCCGGGCTGGGCAGCCAGATGGTACACCGCCTCGACCTCACTCAGGACGGGGCCGAGCGGGTCCGCCGCGAGGTCGAGTCGTGCCGTCTCGATGCCCCGGGCCGCCAGCCGGCCAACGTTCTCTCGCTTCAGGGACCGGTCGTAGTATCCGGTCAGGGCATCGAGGCCCGTCACGTCGTGTCCCGCGTCGGCCAGCGCCTCAGCCAGGTGTGAGCCAATAAAGCCTGCCGCCCCCGTGACGAGAACTCGCATGGAGCGATGGGATTTTGCAAGCGGATTGCGGGTCGGGGTCGACGCCGAGCGCGCGGCTACGTCGTCTCGCCGCGAATGGTCACCACCACCGAGCGGGCGCCACCGTGGTCTCGGTGCTCGTTCAGGTAGATGCCCTGCCACGTGCCGAAGGCCGGCTGCCCGTCCTGAATTGGAACCGAGAGGCTCGTGTCCAGCATCGAGGCCTTGATGTGGGCGGGCATGTCGTCGGGGCCCTCCACAGTGTGCTGGTAGTGGGGCTGGTTCTCAGGCACCATCTCGTTGAAGTGGCGCTCCATGTCGCCGCGCACCGCGGGGGCCGCGTTTTCGTTAATTGTAAGCGAGGCGGAGGTGTGTTGGATGAAGAGATGGAGGAGCCCCACTCGAAGGTCGTCGATTCGGGGCCCCTGGCCCAGCACCTCATCGGTCACGAGGTGAAAGCCGCGGGACTTTGGGGCGAGGCGGACGGTGTCCTGTCTCCACTCCATAACGAGAAGGGGGTGTTGAAAGAGGGCGTAACGCTGAGCATTCGTGCTACGGGCCGACGCGCACGTCCATCCAGACCGGAAAATGGTCGCTCACGGGGACGTCGGGGACCGACGCCGGACGGGGGCGCCAGACCCCCGCGTCCTGAACCGATAGATTGGACGAGGGCAGCACGTAGTCGATGCGGGCCTGCCAGCGCGAGGTGTCGTCGGGGTCAAGGTCCGGGTAATCCGCCTGCCGCGCCGGCGAAGCCTCGGGCACCGCGTCCCCGTCGACGCGCTCGTGGCCGATCAGGTGCCGGATGGCGTTCCGAAAGATCGACGCGTCGTCCGGGTCGGCGTTCAGGTCGCCCATGACGAGGAAGCGGGCGTTGGCGTGAAGCCCGCCGGTCCGGCCGGAGTCGTCCTCCACGTACGGGGCCTGGTTCAGGTAGTCGCTCCAGAACTGCACCTCGTCGTGGTTGCGGTGGTTGTTGCGTCGGGCCCTCCCGTCGAATCCGGGCGGCGTGGGGTGGCTCACCAGCACGTGCAGGACCTCTCCGTTGGGCAGTCGCACCGGCACGTCCCAGTGGCTCTTGGACGAGAGGCGCATCTCCGACCACTCGTTGGGGCTATACCAGGGCTCAAACGACGTGGTGTCGAGGGGCACCGACGCGTTCGGCTTCTCGTGCCACGGCAGGAGCCGAAACGTGCGGATCGAGTCGCGGAGCACCGTCAAATCGTCACGGACGAGGAGCGCCATGCCGTACTGCCCCGGAAAGGTGCCGAAGCCCCACGCGTCGTTGCCGTAGGTGCGCCCCGCGTCGGTCTGTGGGGGCACGCTGCCGTCCTCGGGCGCGCCGGGGATCTCCGGGACGGCCGGGACGACCTGCCCGTCGTTGTTGAGATCGAGCCCGCTGTGCAGCCCGGTGTTGACGGGCAGCATCACCGTCCGGTACGAGAGGCCGTCGAGGGAGTCGGCCTGCGGGGTGGAGAGGTAATGATGCGCGAACCGATGGGCGTTGCGGCCCTCCGGATCGCCGGCCCGGTAGCCAGGGTCGCCCGGCTGGTCGTAGGTCATCTCGTTAACGAGCAGCACATCGGGCGCGAGGTGCTGGATGCGCGCCGCCGCCCGCCGGAGGCGCGGATGGTCGGCCCGGCGCAGGTCGGCGGTGCGCACGTCCTCGATGTTGTAGGTCATGGCCCGCACGGGTGTCCCCTCCCCATTCATGGCCTGCTCACGGGCCCGACACCCTAGCACCAGTCCCGCGCACAAGAGAAAAAGCACCCACACCTTCTTCGGCATTGAGACGAGAGACAATTGTCGACAGTCAGCAACCATTCCCCAGTGCGGATCCCTGCTAAGCGGATTCGGCGGGACCGGTGAGGTACGCGGCCAGGTCGTCAAACGGGACGTCCTTCTGCGCCCCACTCTCCATCTCTTTGACGGTCGCGGCCTCGGCCTCCAGCTCGTTGCCCCCGATGATCATCGTGTACGGGGCGTCCTGTCGGTTGGCCTCCTTCATCTGCGCCTTGAGCGAGCGGCCCATGAGGTCGTGGGCCACGTGCAGCCCCGCCGCGCGCAGTTCCTGGGCCGTGCGGAAGCACCACGCCTCCGCCTCGTCGCCGAGGGCCGCGATGAAGACATCGGGCGCGGCCGCCCCGGGCCGGTCCGCCTCCGCCGCGTCGAGCGCAAGGAAGAGGCGCTCCATCCCCGCCGCGAAGCCGACCGCGGGCACCGGCGCGTCGCTGCCCAGCACCTCCGCGAGCCGGTCGTAGCGCCCGCCGCCCGCGAGTGCGCTCTGCGCCCCGAGGCCCGGGTGTTCGAGCTCGAAGGTCGTCTCGGTGTAGTAGTCGAGCCCCCGCACGAGGTGCGGGTCTTCGTCGTACTCGACACCCAGATCGCCGAGCAGCCCCTTCACCTCATTGTAGTGGGCGCGACTGTCGTCGCTGACGAAGTCGATGAGCGTGGGCGCGTCACGCAGGAGCGCCTGCTCGTGCTCCACCTTCGTATCGAGGATGCGCAGCGGGTTTTGCTCCAGGCGACGGCGGCTCGTCTCCGACAGCTCGTCGGCGTGGGGCGCCAGGTAGTCCTGCAGGGCGGCGACGTACTCTTCGCGACGCTCCGGCGTCCCGAGCGTGTTGAGGCGGAGGCGCAGGTCGGACAGGCCGAGCGCCTCGCACACGGCCATCAGCACGGCAATGGTCTCGGCATCGGCCCGGGGCTGATCCGCCCCCAGGACCTCGATGCCGAACTGGTGAAACTGCCGGTAGCGCCCCTTCTGCGGCTGCTCGGCGCGGAAGCACGGGCCGATGTAGAACAACTTCTGCACCCCGCCGCGCTGGTCGAGGTGGTGCTGGAGGAAGGAGCGCACGACCGGCGCCGTAATTTCGGGCCGCAGGACGTACTGTGTGTCGCTCCGCTCGAAGGCGAACATCTCCTTCTGCACGATGTCGGTCGACTCGCCCACCCCACGCGCCACGAGCTCGGTGGGCTCCAGCACAGGCGTCCGAATCTCTTCGAAGTTGTGGCGGCGCATCACGTCGCGGACCGTGGCCTCCACGTGGCGCCACTCGGCACTGGCGGCCACCCGCGTCCCCCCGTCGTCGGTGTAGGCGTCCGGCAGGATGTCGAAGGTGCCCTTGATGTTTTGGAACGAAGTGCTCACTGGCAACAGGAATCGCTCAAGAAGATCAGAGAAGTGGGTCCCCGCCCCCTCCTGCGTACCGCCTCCGGCCTCAGCTCCGAAGCGCGGCCTCCCCCTCGCGGAGGGTTTTGATCACCGTCTCCGGCGTCTCGGCGTCCAGGAGGCGCTCCCGCAGCGGCTGCCGGCTTACGAGCCGCGAGATGCGGCCCAGGATTTTGACGTGCTGCGACTTGTGCTCCTCCGGCCCCACGAGCAGGAGGAGAATCTGCACGGGCACGTCGTCGACCGCCCCGAAGTCGACCGGCGCGTCGGTGGTCGCGAAGGCCGCGACCGTATCGGAGGCCGCCGGGGTCTTGGCGTGAGGGAGGCCGAGCCCCTTCCCCACCCCGGTCGACATCTTTTCCTCCCGCGCAAAAATCGCCGCCCGCACATCGTCGAGGCGACTGATGGCCCCGTGGCCGGCGAGCACGTCGACGAGCGCATCGATCACTGCGGGCTTCGAGGGCTCAGCCAGCCCGATGCGGACGTGCTCCGGGTCCAGCAGCTGGTTGATCTTGGTGGTCTGGGTCGTCGGCATGCGCGCGACCGGGTCGGTGAGGCAGACAGAACGCAGGCCGACTGGGCAGCCGGCACGCCACAGGATAGAACAGGGCACGGTCGATTTCAGGTATTCGCCCAAGCCCCCTCCGGGTTCCGCTCCACAGCACGGGTGTCCCCCTGTCCACGACGAAGAATTCACGATCTCGTTGGCCAGGGGCCGGCCGCCCCCCCGTCCCCTCCGTGAAAATCCGCCACACCGAAAAGATTCTCGCCCCTTCCCGTAGGGCTCATTCCTGCTTCCCGCCAACAGCTTCCGTCCACCATGTCCTCCCCCCCGTCCTCCGACGCACTCCACAAGGCCGCCTTTCTCGGCCCGAAGGGCGAGAACGCCGACGAGCTGGAGCGCCTGCTCCTCGAAGTGCTCCGCGACCACGTCTTCTGGCGCCGCAACTTTCACCCGCGGGACCCCCGCCTGATCGACGAGCGGGACAAGCGGACCGAGGCGTTCGACGACATGTCGGCCCGGCTTCGGGACGAGCTTTCGAAAATTCTGGCGGAGTTGAAGCGCGCGGCCCCGCTCTACTCGCCGCGGCAGGTGGCCCACATCGTGAGCGACCCGTCGCTGCCCGCCTTCGTGGGCTACTTTGCCGGGCTCCTCTACAACCAAAACAACGTGGTCGCGGAGGTGTCTCCGGAGACGGTGCGGGAGGAACGGGCGTACTTCAAGGCCCTCGCCGAGATGGTGGGCTATCCTACGTTTCTTCCCGAGACGCTGCCCCGAGACGCCCACGCGCGGCGCCCGGCCTACAGCTGGGGGCACCTCTGCAGCGGCGGTACGGTGGCAAACCTGGAAACGCTCTGGATCGCCCGCAACATTCGGCTCTACCCGCTGGCCGTCCGCCTCGTCGCCCACCAGGCCGACCCGTTCGCGTCGTTTGCCGACCTGGAGGTGACGACCGCCACCGGCGAGCGTGCGGCCCTCGACGCCCTGTCTACGTGGCGCCTCTCCAACCTCCCGATCGACGCCATCACCGACCTGCACCTGCGCATCAAGGCGACCCTGCAGGAGGGGCCGCCGGCACGGGCGCAGGCGTTTCAGGAGGCGCTCCCCAGCGTGCGGCAGGCCGGGCTCGCCTCGTTTCTGCTCCAGTACAACCGCGCATTTCCCGACGACCCCGCCCGTCTGCCGAAGGTGTTTATCTCGCAGGCGACCCACTACTGCTGGCAGAAGAACATGGACGTGGTGGGCCTCGGGGCCGACGCGCTGGAGACCATTCCCGTGGACGACCGCATCCGCCTCGACACCGACGCGCTGCGCGAGCGGCTCCACGCGTGCATTGAGAACCGGCAGCCGGTGCTCGGGGTCGTCTCCATCGTGGGCACCACGGAGGAGGGCGCCATCGACCCGCTGCACGAGATTGAGGCCGTGCGCCAGGAGGTCGGCGACGCCGGCCTCACGTTCTGGCACCACTGCGACGCCGCCTTCGGGGGCTTCTTCGCCTCCCTTCTCCCGAAGACGGAGGACGGGGACTTCGTCCCGCCCGCCCAGCTCGACGACGACCTCGCGGGTCCCGACGGCCTCCTGCCCGCCGACGACGCGGAGGCCCTCGCGACGCTCGCCGCGACGGACTCCATCACGATCGACCCCCACAAGTTCGGCTACGTGCCCTACCCCGCAGGTGCCGTTCTCTTCCGGGACTACCACGTCCGCGACGCCATCGCGTACAAGGCGCCGTACCTCGCCGACGAGGACCAGTCCGGGTTCGGCGGCTTCCTGGGGCAGTGGACGCTGGAGGGCTCCCGCCCCGGCGCCGTGGCCGTCAGCTGCTACCTGTCGCAGGCGATGGTGCCCCTCACGCCCGACGGGCACGGGCGCTTCATGGAAAACTGCATCCGGGCCAACCAGCAGCTCTTTGCGGCACTGACGGAGCGCTTTTCCGCCGCCGAGGGAGAGCTGGACCTGCGCCCGTTCCACCACCCGGAGACGGTCGCGTTCTGCTTCGTCATCGCCCCGGGCCCGGGCGTCGAAAGTGTCGCCTCCCTGAACGACTACACGAACCGGATCTGGCAGCAGATGACCGTCGACGGGCGGGAGGACATCAACCAGTACGCCTTCCTGCTCTCCCGCACCGAGGTCGACGTGGCCGGCTACGCGCACATCCTGGAGGACCTGCTGCCCACGGACGTGGTGCAGGCGGCCGCGGAGAACGGGGCGTCGCTGACCCTCCTCCGCACCTGCCTGATGAACCCGTTTCAGTCCGACTGGAACACCGACGAGGGGGCCTTCCCCGACCAGGTGGCGGACTTTCTCTACGACGTGGCGCTGGAGGAGTCCGTAGCCCACACGTTCCCGCCCGCCCCGCGCCCCAGTGCCGACCGCCATCCCATCCTGGTCGTCGAGCAGACGCCCCGCGCCCAGGGGGGCCTCGCCCGCTACCTGGAGCACGACGAGAAGGTGGTTGCCCACTTCGACGTACGCTCCTGCAGCGCCGCTACCCTGAAGGGCCGCCGGGACCGCATGGGAGAGGTGCGCGACCTTGTCCTCCACGTCGACCCCTCCGCCCCGTCGCAGGCCCTCCGCATCACGCGCTGGCTCGTAGACGAGGCCCAGATCGACCCCGAGCACCTGCTCGCCGTGACGACCCAGCACAGCAACGGCACCGACGTAACGGCCCGCCTCGGCGAGTTGGGCCTTCCGGCCCGCAACGTCATCCTCGAGCCCGACCTCCTCACCAGCACGCGACGGCTGGTGCTACAGCTCAGTGCCCGCCGGTCCGCCACGGCCGGGCCCTCCTCCTAGCCGCCTGTGCGTCCCGTTGCCCCCCGAGGCAGGGAGGTGTGGGCGTGCCGGGCAACCAGAAGCGGCTGCGCAGGCGCCTCCGGGGGCGGGGCTAGGCCGCATCCAGAACCTCGTCGACGAACTCGATGGCGTCCCCGACGATGTCCACGACCAGCGCGATCAGCTTCCGCTCGGAAAGGGGCTGCCCTTCAACTACGTGACGGGTCACCGGGACCCCCTGAAGGTCGCGGGCGAGGGCCTCCTCGCCGTCCCACGGATTCTCGTCTTCAAGGTCGCCGGCGTGGTGGGCCACCGTGAAGGCCACCGCAACGAGCGGGACGAGCGGGCGGAACGCCGTGCGGGCCCGGGCGGGACGGTGGTGGGCCCGGAGGACAGCCTGCAATTTGTCGGAGACGCCGCACGCCTGCCCCACCGCAAGGCCGTTCTGCACGTAGTCCTCTTCGAAGTGCAGAATCTCTTGTCCCTGCGGGGGCGGGCCCCGAAAGGACGCCGACCGGTCCTGCTCCTCAAACCAAAGGTCGACGTAGGTCTCGCCCTCGTCTTCGAGCAGGGCCAGCCGGCCGATTTGGGCAAAAATACCGCCGGTATAGGCCACGCCGGGCTCCTCGAAGCCAATCTCCTTCGACAGCTCGCGGGCCACGTAGGCCGCCAGCACGCTGGTTTTCATGATGTACTGCTGGACCTGCTCCCCGTCCGGCCCCTCGGCACCGGAAAAGCTCTCCCCAATCACTTTCGTCAGGATGAGGTTGCACACCGGCTGAAAGCCGAGGTACCGCACGGCCCGCTCGACGGTATCGATGGACTCCCGCATGCTGTAGTACGCCGAGTTGATGTGGCGAATGAGCCACTGCGACACCACCGCGTCCTTCTGCAACGCCTCCGTGAGCGCCTCCACGTCGGGGGACTCGGGGCTGGACGCGAGACTCGCGACCTCAACGAGCGTGCTCGGGATTGGGGGGAGTTCAATCCCCGACAGTGATATTTCCGGGGCCTCCACCTCCGACGAAGCAGGCTCTTCGAGCCGTTGATCGACGACATCGAGAATTTCGCGCTTGGTGACCGGCTTCGCCACGACATCGTCGAATCCGGCCCGGAGAAAATGCTCGCGGTGGTCGTCCAGGGCGTACGCCGTGCAGGCGACCGCAGGGGTGGCCCCGCCCCCCTCCATCCTGCGCACTGCCTGAAGCACCTCTACACCGGTGCGGCGGTCTTTCAGGTTAACGTCCAGAATGAACACGTCGTAGGCCTCCTCTTCGGCCTGCTGGATCGCCTCCCCGGCCTCCTCGGCCATGTCGACGTGGTAGGCGTCCTCGAGCATTCGGCGGAGCAGCCGGCGGGTGACGTCGTTGTCCTCCACGACCAGCAGACGAACTGCGTCTCGGTCGTCCCCCGTGTCGGTGTCCTCCTGGGCGGCCCCTACAGTGTCACGGGGCACGCGTAGCGTAACCCCCTGCCTGTCCTCAGGCCCGCTCTCAACGTCAAGGGCTCCCCCTAGGTAATCGGAAAAGGCGTTGGCGAGCGGCAGGCCGAGCCCGAGCCCTTTTGGCGATGCCCCCTGTTCCGGCTCTCGCTGCCCAAAAGGCTCAAACAGCGACGAACGATCCCCGTCGGGCGCCCCAAGCCCCCCAGTACCGGTGCTCTCGACGCGAAAGGCGATCCCGACGTCCTCGTCGTCGACGCGAAGAGTCACCGCTCCCTGGGCGGTGGACGTGATCGCATTTGCCAGAAGGTGGCGCAGCGCCTGGCGCAGCGTCGCCCCGTTCGTCGTGATCTCGACGGGGGACGACGGCGCCTCGAGGGCAAGTTCGAGTCCCGTACCGCGGGCGGCCGAATCGAGTTCATCGAGGCATTCCTGGGCCAGGGCGACGGCATCGACCTCTTCGGGATCGGGGGCGCTGTCCTCGTCGGACAGACGTGCAAGGTGCCTCAGAGACCGAAAGGTTCTGCGAAGGGCTTCGCCGCGCCCCTGAATTTTCGTCGTCACCGCGTCGATGTCGGCGGAAGCGTCCTGCAGTCGACCCACCAGCTCGAGAATAGACCCGAGGGCCGTCTCCGCCTCGCGGCCCAGGCGTGCGATGAAGGAGGGGGTGTCCTGTCCGGACAGCACGGCTTCCAGATCACGCTCGACACTTGCGGCCCCTTCGGTCGCCTGACTATTCTCGGTAAAATACTCCGAAGCCATAAAGATAAACGCCTTGAGTAACGGCCTACTAGAGTAGCATTTAGTTTGATTTGTGCACTTAAAAACACAACATTAGGGGCGACAAAATCTACGGTGGATGTGCGCGCGCCATGTCTTCACTTCCACGTAACACAAAGCAACGTCGTAGCGTTTGGGTGGCCTCCAAGACGCGCTTGGGGCGCCAACCGCCGGGGCGCATTGGCCGTGCCCTAGGTTCGCACACCCGGCGCCTGCGCGTGCACGACACAGATCTTGTCACGCCGCGGGCCTTCAGCCTATCGGGGGAGCCGTACGGCAAACCGGGTCCCGACGCCCTTCTCGCTCTCGACCTCGATGGTCCCGTCCATCATGGTCGTGAGTCGGTGTACGATCGACAGACCAAGCCCGCTTCCCTCGTATTCTCGGTTGAGCCCCACGGACTCTTGCTTGAACGCGTCGAAGATGTCCTCTCGGGCCTCCTCCGCAATTCCGACGCCCGTGTCCTCCACCGCCAGCAGGGCCGTTTCCTCGTCTTCGGGCTCAGCCCGCACCCGCACCTCTCCTCCTTCTGGCGTGAACTTGATGGCGTTCTCGACGAGGTTGGTCGCAATTCGGCGCACGGCCGTCTCGTCCAGCTGCGCCTCCACCGATGTCGGCGGGCCGTCCACCTCCAGCTGAACTCCCTTCTCGTGGGCCCTCAGGTTCAGCTCCTGGGCCACTTCCCGAACGACCACGTCCAGGTAGGCGGAGTCGTCGTCGAGGGTGTAGGCCCCGCTTTCAAGCCGGGAAAGCTCAAGCACTGAGTCGAGCGTGTCCCGCAGGCGCTGCCCACTCCGGAAGATTTGCTCGGCCATGTCGGCGGGCTCCCCCTCCAGCCCCCCCTCCTCCAGGTCTTCCCTAAGCAGGTCCGCCGACCCGATCATCGACATGAGAGGGGTGCGGACCTCGTGGCTCATGTTGGCGAGCATCGCCGACTTGAGCTGGGCAGCCTCCTCGGCCTCCTCCCGGGCCTGGACGAGCCGTTCTTCCCGTTCGAGCCGGCCGAGCACCAGTGTCGCGTAGCCCCCGAGCACCTCCAGAAGGCGCAGGTCCAGCGCGTCGAAGGTGCCGGCCTCCTTCCCGACAACCACCGCCCCGTGCCCCCCGATTGGAATGCCCGCCAGGGTGGAGAGCGTGCCGTAGTCAAGGTCGTTTTCCAGGCCGCCGGTCGATTCCACCACAACGGCCTCTCCCGCCTGAATCGCCCGGGTCGCCACGAGGTCTTCGCTTAGGGGCTGGGCCTTCGGCTCCGGCATGCGCGAGAGGCCCTCCCCCACCGTCTCTTTGGGAACCAACATCTCGTCCTCAACCAGGCCAACGTGCCGGAGTGGAAAGCCGAACACCTCCTGCAAAACCTCGGCGATGCGGTCCGGAACGGCATCCCGGTTCTCAACGGCGAGGAGCCCGCTGGTCGCCCGGTAGAGCGCCTCAATTTTTCGCCGGCGGCTCTTGAGCATCTGCTCCCGCCGCTTGCGCTGGGTGATGTCGGTGACGGCACCGTCGTTGTACACCTGGTTTCCATCCGGCGCATCGACCCGTTGAGTACTGAGCAGGCCCGTGAACGTCGACCCGTCGTTCCGCTGGAACTGCACTTCGACCCCGTCGAGCCCGCCCTGCTCGTCCTCCTGCCGATAGAGTGCCTTCCGTTTGCCGGGATCGGCGTAGAACGTTGACGGGTCGGCCGCCCGTAGCTCGTCGCGACTCTCGTACCCGAACATCTCGACGAAGGCGGAATTGGCGTACACGATTCCCTCCTCCGCGGTCGACCGATAGATGCCTTCGGACACGTTTTCGGTGATCGACCGGAGCAGTTCCTCGCGCTCCCGAAGCTGTTCTTCCCGTTCTTTCCGCTTCGTGACGTCGTCGAAGTAGAAGGCCAGGCCCCCGTCCGGATTTGGATAGATCTGAATGTCGAACCACGCGCCCATTCTCTCAAAGTGCTCTTCGAACCGAACCGGCTCGCGGGACCGCATCGCCCGCCGGTATTCTTTCTCGAAACGGGTCCCTTTCGCCTGGGGAAATACGTCCCAGAGGGTCCTCCCGAGTAGATTTTCTTCCGTCATTCCGTAGAGCGCTTCGGCCTGGTCATTGACGAGCGTGAAGCCCCACTCGGCGTCCACCTCGACGATCGCGTCGGTGACACGTCGGATGACCTGTTCGCGGCGACGCTCCTCCTCGATTCGCTCCGTGATGTTGAGGAGAAGTCCCCGAAACAGCACTCCTTTCTCTTGGGGATCCGGTTCTGCGGAGCCGAGGAGCCAGATGCGCGTCCCGTCGGGCCGATCGAACGGAACCTCGTGTCGCCAGTGCGAGCGCGTCGTGACCGCCTCCTCCACCGACTGAAGAAACGCCTCCCGGTGGTGGCCCTCCGGAATGTGCTCCACGAACCGTTCGTAGAACCCGTCCGGCTCGGGGGCAAGCCCCAGGAGCTCGGTGGCCCCGTCGCCGATGAACGCGATGGCCTGCTCCCCGTCCGGCCCGGCCCGAAATTCGTAGGGCACGCCGGGCATGGTTTCGGTGAGGGCCTCCAGGCGGGCATTCCGCGCCGCTTGCCGACCGTCCGGGGCCGCCTCACGTCGCCGGTTTTCTGCCGGGCGTCCCACAAGTCCGAAGGCCATGAGGCCGAGTAGTCCCCCCGCTGCCCCAGCTCCAAAGACAAGCAGGTATGTGACGTGCGTCGGGTCGAGGGCGTGAAACAGATTCATGAACTGGGGAAGCGTTTTTCAGAAACAGTGGCTTCGCGCACTGCCCTGGAGGACCTGAACGCGGCCGTCGAATGCAATCCTCAGAGCGCGACGGGCCGAGGGGGCCGTCCACGGACGATCCGCACCGACAGCAACACCTGTTGACTGCGCTCGTCGGTGGAACCCACCCAACGATCTTCGTCTGCACTGGCCTCTGTGTAGGCGTCAAACCCCATGCCATCGGGGACGCTGACGGGCCCCCACCCGCGGCACGATCCGGCCCGCCAGACGGGTCGTTGCGTCGGGGGAACGAACCGAATCGGCCGAAAACGACGACGCGCTTCCCAGTCACGGCGACGCGCATGGTATTTGCGGTGTTGTCCATTGGCGCCACTTTCGGGCCGCCGGGCCCACCGGGCCTGGGCATTAGGGGAGGCGAGGATTGCCACCGGTGCGCGTTCAGGCGGATTTTATTCGTGGTTATAGGAAAACATTTTCCCAGTTTGGTTGTCTAAAGGATACGTACGGACGGTCCGTCTAGCGCCGATCGTCCGCGATGACGCAGGGAGCATGCCGTGAGGGCCGTGTCTCTCTTGGGGGATGCACGCGACCCGAAACGATGCCCTGTAGGACACACTCTCCGCTTATCTGCTCACACGGGCGCATGAGTCACGCACGGGACCCCGCCTCCTTCACACACCGGTTCTCACCTGTGCCCTGGAGGGCGTCCCCGAATTCTTTCCGGCCCACGGGCTTGTCCTCGCTTCAGTCGCTGACTGTGGTCTCATCGGACGGAGGCGTGAGAGAGACAACCACCGAGGGCCCTTTTCCGGAGAGCACCCTCCCGTCTGCCGGTCAATTCGCCGCCTCGTTTCGAAAGCGGATCCGTCAAGTGATGGGCACCGACGGCTCGTCGGTCAGGCAACGGGTTCAGGCTCTCCTGCAGGCGGGGGTCGACCGGTTTGGGGTCGAGGTCGGCTTTCTAGCCCAAATTGACCTGGCGGAGTCGACCCACCGGACCGTCGCGGCGGTTGGGGCACACCCGAAGCTCCAGAGGGGCGCAGAGGCGGACCTGCCGGACACCTACTGCCGAGAGTTGATCACCCAAAGCGAGGCCCTCTCGATCGAGAATGCAGAGGAGCAGGGCTGGACGACGGACCCGGCCTACCAAACGTACGACCTGTCCTGCTACCTCGGCACCAAAATCATCGTCGAGGGCCGGGTCTACGGCACGGTTTGTTTTGGGAGCCGGGAGCCGCGTTCTGCGCCGTTGGGCCCAGGCGACGAGGCCGCCCTGGAGCTGCTTGCCCAGTCGATCGGGCGCGTGTTGGAGCAGGACCAGCGGGAGCAGAAGACCGACGCGATCCGGGGCAAATACGAGCTGCTCTTGGAGGCGGCACCCGAACCGGTCATTCTGGCCGACATCGACACGGGCCGTCTCATCGAAGTGAACCAGAAGGCCGCCGAGTTCATCGGGGCCGGCGAGGAGAAAATCGCCGGACGGCACCAGACGGACCTGCATCCCGACGGGGAAGCCGGTCGGTACCGGCGTCTGTTTCAGGCGTGCTGCCGGCCGGGCGCGGCGGAGACCGTCCGGCGTTTCGAGGACGGCTCTTCCATCTACGTCCAGACCGACGATGGTGAAAACGTGCCGGTCGAGATCAGCGCGGCAACCGTGGAGGTCGGGGGGCGGCAGATCGCAGTGGGCATCTTCCGGGACATCACCGAGCAGGAGAAACGCCGACGCACAATCGAGTCGTCGCTGCGAGCGATCGAGGAGGCCGCCGACGGCATTGCGGTGCTGGAGGACGGCCGGTACGTCTACGTCGACGAGACCCACGCGGACATGTACGGGTTCGAAAACGCGGAGGTGCTGCTCGGGGCCTCCTGGCGACGGCTCTACGCCGACGACGAGGTGGCCCGCCTCGAAGAAGAGGTCTTCCCCACCCTCGAGGAGGAGGGCCACTGGCAGGGGGAGGTCACCGGCAGCCGCCCCGACGGGACGACCTTCCCCGCGGCCCTCTCCCTCACGGTTGTGAGCGAGGGCCGGCTCGTGTGCACGGTTCGGGACATGACCGACCGCCGCCAGAAGGAGCGGGCCCTCCGGCATCGGTCCAGTGCCATGGAGGCCGCGAGCGATGGAATTGCGATTCTCGGCGAGGCGGGCACCTACCGGTACGTCAACCGGGCCCACGCGAGCATCTACGGATACGACGCGCCGGAGGCGCTCGTGGGGCGGTCCTGGACGGCCTGCTACGAGGAGGCGGAGCAGCAGCGCCTGGAAGCGGAGGCAATAGCGGCCCTGGAGGAGACCGGAGAGTGGCGGGGAGAGGCCCAAGGGGTGCGGAAAGACGGGTCGTCGTTTCCGCAGGAACTGACCCTGACGGTCCTCGAAGACGGGAGCATCGTCTGCGTCGTCCGCGACATCACCGCACGCAAAGAAGACGAGCGGGAGCTGCGGAGCACAAAGCAATACTACGAGCAGATCCTGGAGAAGGCCGTAAAGGACCTCGCGGTGTTCAAGCCCGATGGCCGGTACGAATTTGTCAACAAGCAGAGCATCGCGGACCCGGAGCTGAGAGAGTGGATCATCGGCCATACGAACCTGGAGTACTGCCGGAAACGAGACGTGGACCCGGAGCTTGGGCGCCGCCGAGATCGGGCGATCCGGACGGCCGCCGAGGAGCAGCGAACCACCCAGTTCGAGGAGCGGATGGAGACCTCGGATGGGGTTCGGCACTTCCTACGGACGCACAAGCCCATCACCGACGTTGAGGGGGAGGTGACCCATGTCGCGGCCTTCGGAATCGACATCACCGAGCGCAAGAAGCGGGAGCAGGCCCTCCACGAACGACAGGACAAGATCGAGGCCTTGTACAGGGCCACGCGCCGGGTGCTCACGGCCGAAGGCCCCGACGCGGTCTCAGATCGCATCCACGAGCTTCTCGGGAGCATCTTCGACTACCCGCTCCGCAACACGGGGTTCGTGGACGGCAGCACCATCCATCCGGCGCGGACGACGATCGCAGGCCCTTCCGTCCCCGCCCCCGAGCCACAACCGAAAAGCGGGGACAGCCTTTCGGCACGCGCCCTCCAGACCGGGGACACGGTCATCATCGAAGACGTAGGCGAGCTCGACAACGACATCGAGTACGGGAGGCTGCGCTCCGCGGCGGCCGTGCCGATCGGGGCCCGTGGCGTCGTGGTCGTCGGCAAGACGGAGGGCGGCGGCTTCGATCCCTTCAACCTTCGCCTGCTGGAGATTTTGAGCAGCTACGCGGCCCTCGTTCTGGGCCGCCTGGACCGGGAGGGCGCCCTCCGCGAGGCCAAAGAGGAGGCCGAGACGGCCCGGGCGGAGGCGGAGGCCGCCAGCCGGGCCAAGTCCGCCATGCTCGCAAACATGAGCCACGAGATCCGCACGCCCCTGACGTCGATTATCGGCTTCGCCGACGCCATCGCGGAGGAGACGCAGGACGCGGAGGGGGCCGCTCTTCGTTTCGCGAACCTCATCGGAAAGAGCGGCCGCCGGCTTTTGAACACGCTCGACGGGGTTCTCAACCTGTCCAAGCTGGAGGCGGGGCAGATGCAGCTGGAGAGCACGGCGGTGGACGTTGCCACGCAGGCGGAAACCATTGCCGAGGAGCTTCGGCCGAAAGCCGAAGGCAAGGGACTGCGCCTGCGGGTGGATGCCAGAGAGCCCCCCGTGTGGGCCGAGGCGGATGAGGGGGGCGTGCAGATCGTACTGCAAAATCTCGTCTCCAATGCAATCAAGTACACCGATGCCGGGGAGGTACGGATTCGGGTCGCCCGCGAGGGGGAGGCCGCCGTCCTCGACGTCGAAGACACCGGCATCGGCATGGATCCAGGAGTGGTCGAGACCCTCTTCGATCCGTTTCGTCAGGAGTCGGAGGGGCTGGCGCGGGAGTACGAGGGCACCGGGCTCGGCCTAACCGTCACCAAGAAGGCCGTCGACCAGATGGGTGGATCCATCGACGTGGACACCGAGAAGGGCGCGGGAAGCCACTTCACCGTGCGGTTCCCCGGGCCGACGTAACGCATCGCCGCAGGGCCCCATCGATTCCCCCTAACGGAGTCTACAGAAAGACCGCCTTAAAAGGCAGCTTTGAGTGTGCGATAATTCAGACAACCGAGTCGTACACACTCAAGAACACCTCTCTCCGGACGTCCATGCAGCTTTCCAAGATCACCCGCCGGGCCGCAGTTGCCCTCACGATACTCCTGCTCGCTCTCGGCGCGGGACTGTACGTCAACGCCCGCTCCGCCGAGGCCCTCAAGTCGTCGTACGAACAACAATACGACTTTCAGAATCTTGGCCAGCAGGTCGCGAATGCTTCCGACTACCTGACCCGTCAGGCCCGCTTGTTTGCGGTGACCGGCGACCCGAAGCATCTCGATAAGTACTGGACGGAGGTCCAAGAGACCCAGCGCCGCAAGACAGCCGTCAACAAGCTGGAGTTGAAGGGAGCGTCGGACGAGGCGCTTCAGTTTCTAAAAGAGGCAAAGAAAAAATCCAATGCGCTCGTGAAAACCGAGATGCAGGCGATGCGCCTCGTCCTAGAGGCCAACGGCGTGCCGGAATCGGAGATGCCCAGTGCGGTCGCGGAGGCCGACCTGAATGAGGCCGACCAGGCCCTTGCCGCCGAGGAGAAGCGCGACAAGGCCCAACAGCTGATGTTTGGGGAGGAGTACGCGGCGGCAAAAGAGGCAATCATGAGGCCGACGCAGCAGTTTCGACGAACCATTGAGGAGCAGGCCGCGCAGAAGGTCGGGTCGAACCGAAGCTGGTCGGCAACCGTCCGGTGGGCCATGGTCGGCATCTTCATCCTCCTGGCGGCGGGGATCGCGGCGATCCTCTACGTCCTGCGCAGCCGGGTCACCAGCCCGCTCCGGTCCCTCGCCCGCCAGCTGACCCACAGCGAAGAGGAGAACGTGACCGTCTCGGTCGAGGGGGCCCGTGAGATTACCGCGGTCGCTGAGGCGTTTAACCAGCAGCAGCGCCAGATTGCCGAGGCCATGGAGGCGCTCGAAGACGAGAAGGCCTCCGTCGAGCGCCGCGTGGAGGAGGCCGTCCGGGAGTCCGAACAGCAGAAGGAGCGCCTGCAGGAGAGCGTCGACACGATGCTGGAGGCGATCGGCCGCTTTGCCGACGGGGACCTGACGGTTCGCCTCCCGACCGGCCGGGACGGGGCGATCGGGCGCCTCTTTGAGGGCTTCAACGAGGCGGTCGCCGGCCTTCGCTCCATCGTCGAGCGGGTCCGGGAGGCGGCCGGCTCGACCGCCTCGGCGACCGAGCAGATCAGTGCCTCCTCCGAGCAGATGGCCGCCAGCGCCGAGGAGCAGTCCGCCCAGGCCGAGGAGGTGGCCGCCGCCGTCGAGCAGCTGAACGAGACGATCGGCGAAAACGCCCGCAGCGTCCAGCAGGTCGCCGACGCCGCCGGCGACGGCAGCCAGCAGGCCCAGGAGGGCCAGGAGGTCGTCGCCGAGGCGACCGGCAAGATGGAGGAGATCGCCGAGGAGGTCCAGGGCACCGCCGAGACCATCGAGCGCCTCCAGGCCTCCAGCGAGGAGATCAGCCAGGTCGTCGACACGATCGACGACATCGCCGGCCAGACCAACCTCTTGGCCTTAAATGCCGCGATCGAGGCCGCCCGGGCCGGGGGCACGTCCGGGGGCGAGAACACCGGCCAGGGCTTCGGGGTCGTGGCCGAGGAGGTGCGCCAGCTGGCGGAGGAGACCGACCAGGCCACCACCGAGATTGCCGAGATCATCGGCGAGGTCCAGGCCGAGATCCAGGAGGCGGTGGTGGCGGCCCGCCAGAGCAGCGCCAACGCGGAGGAGGGGATCGAGCTCTCCCGGGAGGCCAGCGCTGTTTTAGACGAGATTGTCGGCTCGATCAGCCGGGTCGAGCAGATGACCGACGAGATTGCGGCGGCCTCCGAGCAGCAGTCCACCACCAGCGAGGAGATCGCTCGGTCGGTCGAGTCGATCTCGACGGCGGCCCAGGAGTCGGCCGCAGGGGTCACCCAGGTGTCCGACACCGCCGGCCGGCTGGAGCGGCTCAGTACCGAGCTGGAAGAGACGGTTCGGCAGTTCCGGATCGAGGCGGGGGCAGGCCCATCGCCTTCAGCAGGCCAGCCCTCCCCGTCAGGCCAGTCGCCCTCCGCCGGCCAGTCGCCGGAGGAGGTGCCGCAGGGGTACAGCGGGGACGGGCATCCGTCGGAGGAGGCGACGCTGTAGAGCCGCCGAGCGACCGGAACGCCGCCCCCCTGGGCCGAAGCCCCTCGAAGGGCTGGGGCGGAGACGGCCTGCCCCTGCCGTGACCGCTTCCCGGCCCCTTCCGGCGCACGCGCCTGTGCACCGGCCCCTCATTCCTGTGTGCGGGCGTGAGCGGCGTAAAAGGGGTCCGGGGCCCCTCCCAGGAACCGGCGCGTGGGCGGCACGAAGGGATTCTCGCTGATCGTCGTGGGGCCCCGAAAGGCCTCGACGGCCTCAAAATACTGCCTCACGAGTTGCAGGCGTCCGGGCCTGGAGGCCGTCCGCCAGGCGCGGATGGCCTTCTGCGCGAACATTCGGTTCGAGAAGCTCACGACGAAAAGTCCGCCCGGCCGCAGGACGCGGGCCACTTCGGCGAAGACCTGCTCGGGGTGCCGCAGGTACTGTACCGATACCGCACAGAGGGCCGCGTCGAAGGCCCCTGTTTCCAGCGGAAGGTCCGGCGTCTCGTTCAGGTCCTGCACGAAGGATTCGGTCAGTCGCTCGTTGGCCGCCAGCTCCTCCTCGTTCATGCCGTGCCCCGCCACGCGCCCCAGCTCCAGCTCGTCGGGCAGGTGGGACACCCAGCTGCTCATCAGGTCGAGGACCTCATCGCCCACCCCGAGCTGCCGACGGTAGAGGTCGGTCAGGCGCTCCCGAAACTGCTCATCGACGTGCTGCACGAGGCGCGGCTCCCGGTAAAACGCCCGGTCGGGGCGATCGTCTTGTTGGGCGCGCTCCTCATCGGTAAGCACAGCATCAGGCATGGGCATGCGTCTAAACTCGTCTTTTCGTCAACAATGGCGGCAGTCGGGGACGGGTCAGATTTCCTGGGTGTCGACCTGATCGACCGGCACACGCTGAACGGCGTCGGTCATCCAGCAGTCCGTGTGCGCCCCGCCGTCCTGCTTCGAAAGGCGGAACAGGTACCCCACGCGGTCGCCCTGCGCGGTGGTGAGGATCACCCCCAGGCGGGCCACGGTTCCCTCGACCTGGGGTGCGCTGTAGGTCGCGTTCTCGTGGTCGACCATGGGCCCGTAGGCGGGGGTCTCGAACAGCCGTCGAAATCGACGGAGCGGGCCGGTGGCGCGTTTGTTGGCGGGGGAGGCAAAGTTGAAGGCCGCCTCGATGCCCGCATCCTCGTACGGCGTGTCGTTGCTGCCGAGCGCCTCCACCTGCAGGCGAATCACCTGCATCGGGGACAGGTCGGGAGACGGCTCGGGGAGAGAATCGGCAGCGGTGGTCATGGTCGGGGGACTCGAATGAGGCAGAGCGCTGGGGAGGGCCCGTCGGCGTTCTTCTCCGTCCCCCATCCACGAGACGGCGAACATGAGTAGAGACAGGCAAAACGGGGCGGCGACACGCATGGCGAACGCACCTGAGCAAGAGGACACGGGCCCGACGCCGTCGTCGGCATCGGGGTTCAACAGCCGGGCTTCCTTTTCTGCGTGGGGCCCCCCGTCCGGTCGCTTCTCCGGACTTCGGACCCAAACGCCGGGGACAACGCGACAGAACTGCTTTTGCCCTTGGATCAACACGGATCTACGTCAACACGCCCCGAAGGAAGTCCTTTCGTGATCGACGGGGCAGAGCGCAAGAATCGGAGAACCGTAACATCCGGCCCGTTCCTGTGACGCCCCCCGCGCGTCCGAACACCCAATCGACGACTGTCGACGGCGGGGACGTAGCTTGACTTTCAGGTTCTAGGCGCTGAGGCCTCGAACGTATTTTTCCAGCGGACGTGGGAGAGGCATGCGACCCTGTGGGTCCCGACCGTGAAGACTCTTCTCGCCCCACGCACTTCCGGCTCTCGCCAGCGCCCCCGCGACCGTGACGTCCCTCTCCATGTACGTAGAGCGACTCTCTCGATTTGCCCTCGTGGTCGGCGCCGCGGTGGCCGCGGGCGGTCTCGTGATTGACGTGATGCCCGCAGACCTCCCCATTCGATTGGGGGTCGCGACCGGTGGAGTTGCGATGGCGTACGTTGGCGGGGGGCTGACCATGGTCGCCGGCACGGCACTGGCCGGGCGTCGCGTCTTCGCCGATGCGTCCCGGCCCAACCGGACCCCGGACGGGACGTGACCCTGTCCGGAGCGCTTCGGCACGCCCGCCTCTGCGCCGCGCTCGGCGGCGGCATGCCGCGTCCGATCGATGCCTGGGCTGCCCGTTCCGTTCCTCCTCTCTTTTGCACCGACTACATCCCCCGCCATGTCTTCCAGCGACTCCTCATCGTCGATTCTGTCGTGGGCAGGATGGGCGGTCCGCACCCTCTGTTGGACGCTCTCGATCCTTTGCTCGGTGGGGGCCGGCGTCTTCGTCACGACCCACTTCTACGCCGTACGGGGCGGACAGCAACAGATCGCCGTGGCGGTGCTGGGCCTGGTCCTCGCGCTCGTCCCGTACACGATCGCACGGGCCGTCTCCGAGCTCGGGGGTTGACGACGGCCCCGGGCACGGGGGAAGAGCCGCGTCGGTGTCCCCACGCGCGGTGTCCCCGAGCGCATTCGGCTACGGCATCGGGGCGTCCCCGGACAGCACGGCAGCGACGCGTCGGACCGTCTCCGCAAAGGGCCGAAACGTGCACCCAAGCTCGGCGCGGGCACGGCTGTTGTCGTAGCGGTAGGTGCGGGCGGCGGTTCGGGCCGTGGTGCGTGCAAGGATCGGCTGCGTGCGGGTGAGGGCGGCGACGCCCTCGGCCAGCATGCCCCCGACTCGTAGAATCGACGGCGGAATTGTATAGCGCGGCGGCGCCACCGCAAATGCTTCTGCAAGCGTCGTGGCGAGCGTCCTCCACGACAGGTTCTCTCCCCCTAGGAAGTAGCAACGGCCCGTCTCGCCCTTCTGCATCGCCGCCCGCAGGCCCGCCGCCACGTCACGCACGTCCACCACGTTGGTCCCGCCCGGCGGCACGGCGAGCAGCCAGCCGCTGCGCACCGCGTCGACAATGCGGCGCGTGTTGGTCTCGGGCCCGCCCACCCCGAAGACGAGCGAAGGGTTTACGAGGGTCGCGTCGAGCCCTTCGGCGATGCCGCGGTGCACCTCCAACTCGGCCCGGCGCTTGGACCGGGCGTAGGCGGAGCGGTGGGGCAGGCCCTGCCACTCGGTCGTCTCGTCAATCGTCCCGTCCGGCTCCGGCGGGCGGCCCAGGGCCGCGATGCTGGAGGTGTGCACGAGCCGGTCGACCCCGGCCTCCAGGGCGGCGTTGACGACGTGGGCCGTGCCGTCCGCGTTGACCTGCCGGACGGCCGCCCGGTCGCCCCGCGCAAAACTCACCTTGGCCGCCACGTGGTAGACCCGGTCGACCCCCCGCATCGCTTCGTACAGGCTTCGGGCCCGCCGGAGGTCGCCCACCGCGTGGTCGACCCGCTCGGCGTACGTGCCCAAGAGGTCGAGGGACGAGGTGTCGCGCCGGAAGATGCGCACGTCGGTCCCGGCGTCGACGAGCTGGCGGGTGAGGACGGAGCCGACGAAGCCGGTGGCGCCGGTGACGAGAACAGAATGGGAAGAAGCCATGGATCGACGACGGTCTTCGGTGGGGGTCACGCGGCCTCAATCTCAATTAGCAGCGCGTCTTTGTCCACCGCGTCGCCGCTCGCGGCGTGGATGGCCTGCACGACGCCGCCGGACGGGGCCTTCAGTTCGTTCTCCATCTTCATCGCCTCCAGCACCAGAAGGCCCTCGTCGACCGCCACCTCGTCGCCCACCTCCACGAGCAGGTCGAGCACGAGGCCCGGCATGGGCGCCCGCACCTCGCCCCCCGCCACGGCCTCCTCCCCGAGCCCAAATTCTTCCACGAGCAGGTCGCGTTCATCCTTCACCTGGACCTCCGTGCGCCGCCCGTCGATCGTCACGCGCAGTGTGTCCTCCCCCGTCGGCTCCACCGACACGGGCACGCTCGCGCCGTCCACAATCATCGACACGTAGCCCTCCCGCAGCACTTCGAAGGTGTAGTCTTTCGCCTCGCCGTCCACGACGAGTTGGTCGTCCTGAATCGCAATATCGAACGCCCGATCGTCGACGAGCGCGCGGTAGACCTGACCGTCCGAAGCGTCCATGAGGGAAGCATCTGTTTGGGGCAAAACGACGCGATCACCCGACACAAACTCACACCCGTGGGCATAGTTTTATGCCGAAACGAGACCCCAAACGCATCGCCCCCCTCCGCTCGCCCCCGTCCTTTCACCGTC